>JAGAES010000108.1 GCA_017613055.1 Lachnospiraceae bacterium
GTCGTTATCGTAACGCACGACCAGGCGGTTGTCGACCAGATGCAGAAGCGCGTTGTCGCCCTGCAGGAAGGTACGATTGTCGAGGACAACAAGAAGGGAGGATACGCCCGTGGATAGTTTTTTCTATAACGTCGGGCAGGGGTTGAAGAACATCCGCCGCAACCGCATGTTCTCCTTTGCATCCGTCCTGACCATGACAACCTGCCTGTTTCTGTTCGGGGTTATGTTCTTCGTCGTATCAAACCTTCGCTACATGATTCGTGAGGCGGAATCCAACGTCGGCATTACAATCTTCTTCGACGACGGAATCACGGAGGAGGAGAAGGTCGGACTGCTTAACCGGATTACGGCAATGGAAGGCGTGAAGAGCGTTAAGTACATCTCCGGCGAGAAGGCATGGCAGGATTTCATCAAGAATTACCTGACCGACGCGAAGCTTTTAGAGTCGTTCGGAGATGACAATCCGCTTGAGAATTCCTCGTCCTTCGAAATCTTCTTCAAGACCGTGGAAGACCAGGGAAGACTCGTGGAAGATATCAAGGTACTTCCGAAGGTAAGGCAGGTAAATGACACAAGCCAGCTTGTGACCACGCTGACCCGCGCCAACCGGATTATCGGTATCAGCTCGAGCGTTCTGATCGGTTTGCTTTTGGTGATTGCGCTGTTCCTGATCAGCACGACGATCAGTGTCGGCGTATCGGTCCGGAAGAACGAGATTTCGATTATGCACCTGATCGGTGCGACCGACCGGTTCATCCGCTTCCCGTTCATCGTGGAAGGAATTACGCTCGGACTTCTGGGAGCGGCAATCCCGCTCGCCATTCTGTACCTTGTTTACTATAAGGTGATTGAATTTATCGGTACCAAGTTCACGGGACTGTTCACATCCGGAATGGACGTCGTATCGGTATATGATATATTTGCTCAACTGTCTCCGCTGATTGTCGGAATCGGAATCGGGCTCGGTTTCCTCGGAAGTTACTTCACGATGAACCGTGAGCTTCGTAAGATCCGTCATATCTGATTGCGGAACGTAAGGAACATGGGGAGGAACAAAATGACAAAACTTGTGAAAAGGCTGCTGGTTGCGACGGCATTTCTGTTTTCACTCGGAATCCTGATTCCGATGCTGACGCTTGCCTTCTTCTCGGGAAATGTCGCCGATGCGAAAGGTTCCGGCGCTCTTGACGGAACGCTTGTCCTTAAAGACAAATATCAGGACAAGGTCAATGAAACCAAGAAGAAGAAGGAAGAGGCCGCAGCAAGAAAGAATCAGCTGGATGCGGAAATCAAGCAGCTGCAGCGGGAAGCCGATGACATCATGGCTTATCTTCAGGTTATGGATGAGAAGCAGACGGAAACCGCAATTCAGATGGATGCGATGAGAGCGGAATTAGACCGTCTTACGGAAGAGTTCGACCAGGCAACCATTGAACTGGCGCAGGCGGAAGAAGCGCTTGCCAACCAGTATGAATCCATGAAGAAACGGATTCGTTACATTTACGAAAACGGGCAGATTGATGCGCTTGAGATGTATATGCAGTCGAAAAGCCTTGCCGACATTCTGAACACATCGGAATACATTCAGAGGATTAACGAATATGATCATAACCTGCTGGTGAATTACACACTGGCCAAGAACGACGTCGAAGAGCGGCGGAAGATTCTCGGACTACAGGTGGAGCAGATGAATCTTTCCAAGGATATGTACGACGCGGAAGTGAATTATATCAATGAAATCATCTCCGCAAAAGAGGATGCTCTTTCCGAATATGAGAAGAAAATCGGCGCAAGCGAGGAACTGCTCGAGGTTTATATCGCCGAATTCGCGTCCGCGCAGAAGGATTACGACCAGGCCGTAGCGGAGCAGAAGGAATATATCCGCCAGCAGGAGGAAATCCGCCGGAAGAAGGAAGAGGAAGAGCGCCGTAAGGCGATGGAGCAGGCCGCCAAGCAGCAGCCCGTTGCCGCATACGGAAATGCCAAGGACGTACCGCTTTCGGGTGAAACAAGTCTCAGCAAGATGATCTGGCCGCTTCCCGGCGACTACCGCGTCGGCGCGAAGTTCGGTCCGCGTACGCCGCCTTGTGCAGGCGCCAGTTCCTTCCATAAAGGCTGGGACATCGGCGGCAAGCTCGGAGCGGAGGTTGTAGCGGTTCTTGCGGGAACGGTTTCCGGCGCCGGAATGACTACGGGCGGCGGCGGAAACGTGGTTACAATCAATCACGGAAACGGCTATTCAACGCATTATATGCATTTGTCCGTAATCAAGGTTTCCAAAGGACAGTACGTACAGCAGGGACAGGTCATCGGACTTGTGGGAAGTACCGGAATCTCGACCGGGCCGCATTTACATTTTTCGCTGTCCCTGAACGGAAATTACATAGATCCCGCGCCTTATCTGAATAAATAAGCCGGGACATGGCAGGAGTGATTTTCATGAAGAACGATTCGCGGCGCATGCCGGTGCTTGCGGTAATCCTGATGCTTGCCGTATTGCTTTTCGGATGTTCTGTTCCGGAAGACGAGAACAAGCTGTCGGATATTACGAAACCGGTGGATAATCCTTCCACGGATTTAAACCAGGACGCATATTCCGCAAAGATTGACAAGATAAAAGATGTTCTGGAAAAGTATTATATGGGGGATATCGACTACGACAAGGCCACCGAGGGCATTTATTCGGGGCTTATAGACAGTCTCGGTGACCCGTATACCGTATACTTTCCGGCTGAAGAATTTAAACAGTTTTTAGAGACGACCGACGGCAACTATGCCGGTGTCGGATCTACCGTTACAACCAATGCCGAAGGAAACGCGGAGTTTGTCAAGCCGTTCAAGGACGGTCCCGCATACAACGCAGGAATTCTTCCGGGAGACGTTATCTGCGAAATTGAAGGGGAGAGCGTTCTCGGCATGAATCTCGACTCCGTTGTCAGCCTTATCCGCGGAGAACCCGGAACGTCAGTGCATCTGAAGATTTACCGTTCCACGATTTCCGATTATCTGGAGATTACGGTTGTCCGTGCGAAGATTGAGGTTCCGACAGTTGAGTATCAGATGCTTGATAACAAAATCGGATACATTGCCGTTTCGGAATTCGATAAGGTTACCGAGGATCAGTTCATCAGCGCGGTGGACGACCTCGAGGCGCAGGGAATGAAGGCACTGATTGTAGACCTTCGTGACAATCCCGGCGGAATGCTCACGACGGTGAACGGAATGCTCGGACGGATTCTTCCGAAGGGCAAGCTGCTGATCTACATGGAAGACAAGAACGGCAACCGCGACGAGTGCTATTCGCAAAGCGACCGCACGCTCGATGTTCCGATTGCGGTACTGATTAACGGAAACAGCGCAAGCGCTTCCGAAGTATTCTGCGGATGTCTGCAGGATTACGGCGCAGCGACGCTGATCGGCACCAAGAGCTTCGGTAAGGGCATCGTACAGTCTCTGATTCCGCTCGGAGACGGTTCGGCAATCAAGGTCACGACCTCGAAATACTTCTCACCGCTCGGCAGAAACATTCACGGCGTAGGCTTCGAGCCGGATATCAAAGTGGAACTGGATCCCGAACTGAAGGGTAAGGCCTCGATTCCGATCGAAGAGGACAATCAGATTCAGGCGGCAGTGGATTATCTGCTCGGAAAGATTCAATAATCATAAGCAAAGAGGAACCGCTTATTACGGCGGTTCCTTTTCGATTTTGCGCGGAAAAATTACATTCTTGCTTTTCTTGTTTATTTGTGGTAAAATTTTGATAATCGCGGACATGTGTTCCTCCCGGACATACATTCGGTGAGGCAGCGGAATCCCGCGGAAGACCGAAGCAAGGAGAGCGCGTATGGGGCCGGAAGAATACTATATCGTAAAGCAGCGCGCCCTGCCCGAGGTTCTTCTTAAGGTGGTGGAGGCGAAACGTCGGCTGGCGTGCAACGCATCGCTTACCGTGCAGGAAGTGACCGATGAAATCGGGCTCAGCCGGAGTTCGTTTTACAAGTACCGCGATGATATCGTTCCCTTTCACGAGAATTCCAGAGGGAAGACGCTGAATATCATGCTTCAGGTGGATGACCGTCAGGGCGTCCTTTCCGCAATTCTTCAGCAGATTGCGGGCTGCAAGGCCAATGTGCTGACAATCCAGCAGAGCATTCCGACCGGGGGGATTGCGTCGGTGGCGCTCGGTGTGGAGATCCTTCCGGAGACGGCTTCAACCGAGATTCTGCTTTCCGGAATCCGGAGCGTGAGCGGTGTTCATTATCTTAAAATCCTCGGAAGTGAATGAGAAATTTTCAAAATTGTCCGGCGTCCGGTTCCCGGCGCCGAAGGAGATAGAGCCATGAATGTAGCTATTTTGGGATATGGAACCGTCGGATCGGGCGTATTCGACGTTCTTATGGAAAACCGGGACATCATCGCGAAGCGAGTCGGATTTCCGTTAGACGTAAAGTATGTGCTTGACCTGCGGGATTTCCCCGGGAAACCGGTAGAGAAGTATCTGACGCATGATTTCCGTCAGATCATGAATGATCCCGATGTCGATATCATCGTAGAAGTCATGGGCGGAATTCATCCGTCTTATGAATACGCAAAGGAAGCGCTGGAGTCCGGCCGGAGCGTATGTACTTCCAACAAGGAACTGGTAGCGAAGCACGGCGCGGAGCTTGTCGGAATCGCGAAGGAAAAAAGCGTGAACTTCCTGTTCGAAGCAAGTGTCGGCGGCGGCATCCCGGTTATAAGACAGCTGATCCGTTCGATTACGGCCGACGAAGTTGAAGAAGTCTGCGGAATCCTGAACGGAACGACCAACTATATGATGACGCTGATGCGCGAGACGGGTGCGACCTTCGAGGAAGCGCTTACCGACGCGCAGGACAAGGGCTTCGCAGAGCGGAACCCCGCAGCCGACATCGAAGGGCATGACGCCTGCAGAAAGATTGCAATACTGACTTCGCTTGCTTATGCCAAGCAGGTGGATTATGAAGATATCTATACCGAAGGAATCGTTTCGATTACGGATGTGGACGTTGCCTATGCGAAGGCAATGAAGCACGGTATCAAGCTCCTCGGCAGAAGCTATCTGAAGGACGGCACCGTTTATGCGATGGTTGCCCCCTGTATGATCCGTAAGAAGAATCCGTTATACCCGGTCAACGGCGTTTATAACGCTATTATGATCCGCGGAAATATGCTCGGTGACGTGGTTTGCTACGGAATGGGAGCCGGTAAGCTTCCGACCGCTAGCGCTGTTGTTTCCGATGTAATCGATGCCGCCAAGCACCGCCACGTGAATATCCCGATTCTCTGGGAGAAGGAAAAGCTGGTGCTCGGTGCGAAAGATGACATGGACGCGAAGTTCTTCGTCCGTGTTGCCTATGCCGATGCGGACAAGGCAAGAGCATTGTTCCCCATCGCCAAGGAAATCTCCATTCTGGAGTGTGAGGGACGGGAGTTCGCATTTGTCACGGAAGTGATGAGCGAGAAGGCGTTCTCGGATGCCGCAGAGAAGATCGCCGTAATTAACCGGATCCGTTACGAGATATAGTGTACGATAGCGGCAGAAAGGTTTCTATGAAGTACGTTGTGGTTTTGGGCGACGGCATGGCCGACGAGCCCATTGCGGAACTCGGCGGAAAGACCCCCCTCGCTTACGCGAAAACGCCGATGATGGACGAGATGGCAGCCCGCGGGGAGATCGGGCTTGCCGCAACAATCCCCGCCGGAATGAAGCCCGGCAGCGATACGGCCAACCTGGCCGTGCTCGGATACAACCCGAGACTGTATTATACCGGCCGGTCGCCTCTTGAGGCATTAAGCATCGGCGTGAATATGGCAGACGCGGATGTCGCAATCCGGTGCAATCTGGTGACGGTTTCCGATGATGACCTGCCTTATGAGCAGAAGACGATTATCGATCACAGCTCTTCCGAAATCTCGACAAGTGACGCGGCGGTTTTAATCGAAGCGGTCCGCAAACAGCTCGAGTTTGAAGGCTATCATTTCTTCGTCGGAACGAGTTATCGGCATCTTTTGATATGGAATCACGGAAAAACAGTTGACCTTACGCCGCCGCATGATATACTGGAACGTAAGATCGGCGAATATCTTCCGACCGATCCGAAGCTTCTTCTGATGCAGAAGCGCAGTTACGAAATCCTGAATAAGCATCCGCTTAACGTAGCGCGTGCGGAGAAAGGCCTTAACAAGGCAAACTCCGTATGGTTCTGGGGAGCCGGAACAAGACCGTTTCTGTCCTCATTTGCCGAGAAGACCGGCAAGAAGGGCGCGATGATCTCGGCAGTCGATCTGCTTAAGGGCATCGCGGTCGGCGCAGGGATGCAGGTAATCGAAGTGGAAGGCGCCAACGGCGGCCTGAACACGAATTACGAAGGCAAAGCGGGAGCCGCGGTCCGCGCGCTTACCGAAGATGATTATGATTTTGTTTACATCCATCTGGAGGCTCCGGATGAGATGGGACACCAGGGAAGCCTGGAGCGCAAGATTCAGTCGATTGAGTACCTGGATGAAAGAGTTGTCCGCGTGGTCAAGGAAGGCCTTGACCGGGCAGGAGTGGATTACCGGATTCTGATTATGCCGGATCATCCGACGCCGATTTCGAAGCGGACGCATACAACCGCTCCGGTTCCGTACCTGATTTACGACAGTACGAAGACGGACACAATCACACGCCAGAGTTATAGTGAGGCAGAAGCGAAAGCATCGGGGAACCTGTTTTCCGAAGGCTATCGTCTGATGGATCACTATCTGGAAATAAAGTAGTACCAAAAAGGGAACAGAGTCCTCAAACTATAATGGATGAGGCAAAGAAGAAGATGACGGGGACGCCTGTCATCTTCTTCTTTTTTGTTCTTTCGGTCGGGTTCCCCCGGCTAAGCCCCATGTCCGGGGGAACCCTCTGCAAGCGGGAGAGCCGGGAAGATTCTTTAGCCAACGTACAAAAGAAAAACCCGCTGCTGCAGCAACGGGTTCTTCCGGGAGCAAGCTCCCAATATAAACACTCTCCGAAGAGGGACATGTCATATGCCTGCGAAGCAGGGGTATGACCTACGCGCGGCGCTTCGGCGAAGCCGAATTTTAATGCGCCGTGCTCCTTCATATGCCTGCGAAGCAGGGGTATGACCTACGCGCGGCGCTTCGGCGAAGCCGAATTTTAATGCGCCGTGCTCCTTCATTAGCCTGCGAAGCAGGGTATGACCGGTTTATTCGTTCTTATGCCTCAGGATCTACCGGATCGTCGGAGGGCTTGAAGTCTTCAGCAACTTCCTCTACCGCATCGGCTGCTTCCTCAGCGGCATCCTCAACCGCTTCCTCTGCCTCTTCGGCAGCATCGCGGTTCTTGTACTCCTCAACCTTCTTGCCTACATAATCCTTGGCTTCGCCGGCCTTCTCGGCTACGACCTTCGCAAAATCGGAAGCCTTCTCGGCAGTCTTCTTGGCAAGAGCGGAAGCCTTCTGCTTATAAACATCGAATTTCTTCGGGGCAGCTTCCTCAGAGCCTTCCTCGGTTGCTTCGGCGCCGTCGAAATCGCCTTCGAACAATTCGTCATCATCTACGGGTACTTCAGCAGGCTGCTGCTGTTCGGTCTTCTGTTTGTAAAGATAATAAGCGCCTCCGGCAAGGGTGGCAAGAATCGCAAGTTTGGTAATACTCTTCATATCGGTATACTCCTTTCCAAAATGTAGGTTATGAAACCTCTTTTGTGTAACCCATATTATACCGAAAACAAATCGAAAAGAAAAGATGTTTTTTTTCTTTTCTTTCCGGTCGGAAAAGGATAACAAAAAATCCGTCAAAAATCTGAAAATAATGCTTGCAAAACCGAAATAGTTACAGTATAATAACCGTTGTGCCGGATAAGCACGCATAAATCGCATATTGGGCTATCGCCAAACGGTAAGGCAACGGACTCTGACTCCGTCATTTCAAGGTTCGAATCCTTGTAGCCCAGCTTGAGGAACTGTGTGCGCAGTTCCTTTTCTTTTTACGGCAAATGCCACGAAAGGACCGAAGATGTACCGATACCTGCTGCTTGATTTTGACAATACGCTTGTGGATTTCAACGAGACGGAGCGCCGTGCGCTTTCCGTCACATTTGACGCGCTTTACAAACGGAAACTGAGCAAAGAGGAAATCGGCATCTACCACCGGATCAACGACAGCTGCTGGAAGATGCTCGAACGGAAGGAAATTGATAAGCCTGAGTTGAAGAGGCTCCGGTTCGAACAGTTTACCGAGGCAATCGGCATAAAGAATGCGGACGTCGGGGAGATTAACCGGACCTATATGGATATTCTTTCAAAGACGGTGGTCGAGTATCCGGACAGCTTCGAGACTTGCCGTATCCTTGCAAAAAACCATACGCTTTTCGTGATTACGAACGGAACAGCTTATGTGCAGAAGGACCGTCTTGCGGGAGCAAGTTTCGCACCGTTTATAAGCGGGCTTTTCATCTCCGATGAAATCGGTGTCAATAAGCCCGCGCCCGAGTTCTTCGACGCAATCATAAAAGAAACGCAGGATACGAAACGGAGCAGTTATCTGATTGTCGGCGACAGCCCGACCTCGGACATTCTGTTCGGAAAGAACGCCGGTGTCGATACGTGCTATGTCGGAGCCGGAGAAAGTGATGCGGATTACCGTATCGGAAGCATCGGGGAACTGCCGCAACTTCTTCGGGCCATATCGGATAAGGAACAGATTATATCATAATTTCCATTGTTTCTTTCCACGAGACAGTTTAGAATGGTTTCAGATACATGACGACCAAAAGGAGGACAGCCATGAATCCGAATGAAATGCAAATGATGACAGAAATCCGTCAGGAGAACTTCGCCGGGGAGCGGTCGCTCTTCGGAAGCCGGAATCTCCGCGCCGTTGACTGTGTGTTTGATAAGGGCGAGTCGCCGCTCAAGGAGAGCAGCAGCCTGGAGCTTACGGGCTGCCTGTTCCGCTGGAAATACCCGCTCTGGTACTGCCGCGACATAAGAGCGGACGGCTGCACCTGGTTTGAGATGGCGCGCGCGGGCGTCTGGTATACCGAGAACATCGAAGTGAATAACGCCGTGATCCAGGCGCCGAAGAATTTCCGCCGGAGCCGCGGGATTAAGCTTACGGACGTCGCATTTACCAATGCGAAGGAAACGCTCTGGAACTGCGCCGACATTACGCTTAAAAACGTTTCGGCTGCGAACGCCGATTACTTTTTGATGAACTGCTGCGATATGAATATCGACGGGCTGACGCTTGACGGGAACTATTCGCTTGACGGAGCGAAGCGCGTGACAATCCGCAATTCGCGGCTGCTTACGAAGGATGCGTTCTGGAACAGCGAAGACATCACGGTTTATGATTCGTTC
This sequence comes from Lachnospiraceae bacterium, assembly GCA_017613055.1. The sequence continues at coordinate 9,379 of JAGAES010000108.1, forward strand.
ATCTCGGGCGAGTATCTCGGCTGGAATTCGAAGAATCTGACGCTTATAAACTGCACGATTGAGAGCCTGCAGGGCATGTGCTACATCGATAATCTCGTGATGAAGAACTGTAAGCTTGTTAACACGACGCTTGCGTTTGAATACTCAAACGTGGACGCGGAGATTACCTCGAAAATCGACAGCGTCTTCAATCCGGGTTCGGGCACAATCCGTGCGGAACGGATCGGCGAGCTGATCATCGAAAAGGACAAGATCAATCCCGGCCTCACGCGGATTATCTGTAACGACATCGAAAAGCAGTCCGACCTGCCGGAGTGGCTGAGGTAACTTATGAAATACGATTTTGATAAAATCATCAATCGGCGGGGCAGTAACTGCGCCAAATGGGACGTCGCCCCTAATGAGCTTCCGATGTGGGTCGCGGATATGGATTTCGAGACCGCACCGGAGATTCTTACGGCGCTTCGAAAGAGGCTTGATCACGGTATCTTCGGGTATTCGGAGGTTCCCGAAAGCTGGCGGGATGCGTACGCCGGATGGTGGGAGAGCCGCCACGGATTTACGATGGACCGGGACGCGCTCATATTCTGTACGGGCGTGATTCCGGCGATTTCTTCGGCGGTAAGAAAGCTGACGACGCCGAACGAGAACGTCATCATCCAGACGCCGGTTTACAATATCTTCTTTAACTGCATAAAGAACAACGGCTGCCGCGTGCTCGAAAACCCGCTTTTGTATGACGGGAGCGCCTATACGATGGATTGGGCGGGACTCGAGCAGGCCATGGCGGACCCGCAGACGTCTCTGATGCTTCTGTGTAACCCGCATAATCCGGTCGGAAAGATTTGGGACCGGGAGACGCTTTCCGAAATCGGAAGGCTTGCAAAGAAATACCATGTGACGGTTATCTCCGATGAAATTCATTGCGACCTCACGAGACCGGGGACCGAGTATGTGCCTTTTGCTTCGGTATCCGATACATGCAGAGAAGTAAGCATCACCTGTATTGCGCCGACCAAGGCGTTCAATCTCGCCGGGCTTCAGACCGCGGCGGTGTACGTTCCGGATAAGGCGCTGAGGCATAAGATATGGCGGGCACTCAACACCGATGAAGTCGCCGAGCCGAACGCGTTCGCCGTAACGGCTGCGGAGGCGGCGTTTACAAAGGGCGGGGAGTGGTTAGACGGGCTTCGGGAATATGTTTATGAAAACCGCCGTCTTGTCGAGGAGGCTCTTACTAAAGAACTTCCTGAAGTGAAAGTCGTGAAGGGCGATGCAACCTACCTGCTTTGGATTGATGTCAGTGTAATCCCGATGGACAGTCGGGAGATCGCCTCTTTCTTAAGAAAAGAAACCGGTCTTTATCTGAGCCACGGACTTCAGTACGGAACCGGCGGGGAACACTGTCTCCGCATGAACATTGCCTGCCCGCGTGCCGTGTGCAGGGAAGGAACGGAACGTTTGATCCGCGGGCTTAAACAGCTCCGGTTTATATGATGATTCTCCCGAAAGAAACGGGAACTTCACCTGAAAGCCATCAAATTTCGGGTAATTTCGTCAGAAAATGACGCATTATGTGTCTAATTGGCATTTTTCGAAAATGCCACGTCACAAAGCTTTTGCAAACGAAAAGCCTGTGCGGTACTATTATAGTATCAGTGCAGGCTTTTTTGCATCGGAAGAGCGCGTCTTCCGACCGGCGAAAGGAGGATATTATATGAGAAAGACAAGAAAAATGCTCGCGGTTCTGCTGGCGCTTGTTCTGTTTTCAATGACGGCGCTTACCGGCTGCGGCGGGGATGACGATGATGACGGCGGAAGCCGGAAGAAGAAACCGACCGAATCGGTGAAAGACGATCCGACTTCGGTACCGACCGAACCGCCGAGCGGAAGCGGAACGCTTAAAAAAGGCGATTCCTTAAGTAAGGCGCTCGGCTTCGGCACAAAGCTTCCGACGACCGTGACCCTGACCATGCTGAATGAAGGCGGCACGAATATGTATATGACGAAAGAGGACGGTCATATCCGGAATTTCATGGACGTGATTTCGGAGATTACCGTCGGCGAGTATCAGGGCAATACAAAAGAAAAGAACTTCAACACCCTGAAGCTGCA
>JAGAES010000109.1 GCA_017613055.1 Lachnospiraceae bacterium
GAGTTCCCCACAATCCGCACAATATAAATCACCGGTGTATCCGACCTTACAGCTGGGCTGTCTCTCGTCTCTTCGTTCCGTATGTGCGTGGTTGAACGGGTTGATTTCAACCTTTTCCGTATATCCGTTCTGAACGGCGTTACAGTAATCACACTGATGTCCTTTTACACCCTCTTCCGAACAGGTGGGGGCGGTTATCATATAATCTCCCCATACGTGCGCGTTCGGGTCCATGGGAATCGTCGTTCCGTCTGCGATTAATCCGCATTCCTTACATACGACACCTTCGTGTCCGGGTGTCTTACAGGTCGGATTCACCTTCGCGGTTTCCTCTGACCAGTCATGCTTATGCCACAGCGCGGTAGCGGTGACACTGTTCCGCGGCATGATGAACTCTTTCTGCATCGCTTTTCCGTCCGAAAGCATCCAGGTAAGGTCAAGTCCGTCCGAATTCGTCCGGTTCGGACGATTCGGCGCTACGCCGATTTCCACATATTCGCTGACCTGATAATCTCCGTCAACCCACGTAATACGCGAGAAGCCGATGCCGGGACGACCGTAAAATGTGACTTCCGAACGGTTGTCCATCTTATAATCGTAAGGTACCGTGGAGCTCATGTCATCCTTATCCGTCCGCCAGATGATCATGGAGTTCGAATCGGACTGAAGCTCCTCAGGAAGAGACTGGTAGATACGGTCGTCTACATGAATTACACTTTCAAATGATCTGCCGTCATCCAGAACCCATGTAACATTTACATCATCACCCTTGAAGGTTGCGTTAATGTACATGTCGGAATTCCGCATGATGGTATCGCCGTTGATCATTCCGAAATCCGAATCCCATCCTTCGAAAATGCATCCGGCTTTTGAAGGCTCCGTCTTCGGAAGGACAATCTTCTCAAGATAATGCTGCTTCGTTGTCGCGATTTCCGTTTCGTCATCCATCCAGTGAATGGTATGCTCTAAGCCTACCGGAACACCGACAATGACCGCACAGAAGCTCTTTGCTCTTTCCATGACGGTATCTTTGTTGATCGGCGTCAATCCGGTCAGATCACCGTTTCGTACCTGATTCTGGATTGCTCCCGAATCATTGAACGCCGCGCCGGTTCCGTACTTATCACACTGTGCGGGATCCGAGTATTTGATATACCAGTTTACGGATTCATATAACTCCGGACGGAAGTTCTTGTAGCGTTCCGGAATGGAATCGTAAATCTTATACGAATCGAGAATCTCCATGTACTCGGAAGAATAATCACCGCTCTTCTTTATATCATACTGCGAATCGTAAAGCATGACTATGCTGTATACGAAATTCCGCCTGAAGTACGCTCCGACTACCGTATCGTTGCCGCGGAGGGTAAAGTATGTGTTGCCCCCGTTATGCTCACGGATGGCTTTCTCATTGTTTTCCTTATAGCCGTAATACAGTCCGGAATAGATTTGGAGTTCTTCCCAGAGTCTGTCCTTCTCCGCTCCCCAATAATATGCTTCAGCGGATTGCCACTCGGCCTTATTCAACTTCTTCAACGCTTTTTGGTATTCATCACTGGTGCTGTAATACTTGTCTCTCAGTGCCGGCTCGTCCGGATACTTCATATAGTCAAGCCGGTAACCCGGATACAGATTGTAAAACTCCGGCGAAATGGCAACATAACAGTATGTATTCTCAAGTCCCGTTACCGAACCGGTCCCGATAAGCTCGAATGCGCCGAGAGTCGTAATCTCGCGGTAATACTCCACGCGTGCAGTCTTCAGAACGCCTTCCCAGGATACGTTAACGGTACGCTGAATCTTCTCGGTATTGAAACCGAATGCGTGGTTCTTATAGGTGAATACAATCTTTCCGTAGAACTTCGTCTTCGTGCAGTCAATCGGGATGATAACGATTTCGTTCGTACCAGGCAGGTACTGGAAGGAAGAAGGTCCGGGAATAATCTTTCCCTTGTCGTCCGTATCAAAGCATTCAACCGTGAAGTTCTCTTCGTTGTACTGTGTCCAGGAACGGCTTGTGCTGAGCGGCAGACTGTTGTCTTCCTGCGCGGGCTGCTTGATTGTCGCGGTGAACGGGGTTCCGTCCTCCGTATCCACCTTCTTCGAGTCGCAATTCTCTTCCGTCTCTTCACCGCTCTTCAGTTCCATAAGCTTCATCGTGAAGATGTTGTCACCGTCGATTTTATAGGAATTCGTCGTGCTCGGAATTTTAACCGTCAAAGCCTCGTCATCCGGTTCGATGGCGAAGTCAATCGGGAAGAATTCACATCCGAGCTTTAAGAACGGTATGGTGCTCTCATAAAGCGGCCATTCCTTCGACGCTCTTCCTGCGCCGACCTGAATCTTCAGGTTAATTTCGACATAAATGCCGACTTCAAAATACAGGGAACCGCAGGCTCCGGATTTCGCCGGCTCGCCGGCCTTCAGTTCGTAATGCACATACAGGAATCCGTAGAGTTCCGCATAAACACCGGCCGATGCCACAACGCCGACCGAATCGAGATCCGTGCTGAACACTCCGACACGAAGATCAAGGCTCACACCTGCGCGGAGACCGATCATACCGAAAGCATAGAAGTCAGCGCGGAAGCAGGATGTCTTAACATCCGTTACGCTGGAGCCTTCCTTAAAGCCTCCGATCTGTTTATACTCATCACCGCCGCCCCAGATCTTGGCACGGAAGGAATACGCATACAGCTTCTCGTTCTCATAACTGATTCCCGCGCCGATCATCGCGTTAATCTTCAGGCTGACGTTGAAGTTAATCTTCATTCCGACATGGATGATACCGCAGGGGTCAATCGGAATATCAATGCTTGCGAGGTCGATATCGACGAGGTCAATATATTCTGCGTCATTGCCGAGCATGTTGGAGTATTTCTCCACAAGCCCGCCGCCGAGGCCGGGTGATACATAATCCTGGCTTTCCTGTCCGCCGCTCTCACCGCCGCCGTGTGAATAACCGGCGCCTTTATCCTTCATCTCTTCAAGGTTGGTATACGCGGTAAATGCGTCTCCGGCCGTTATCAAAGCTTTTGCAGCGCTTGTCCGGCCGGGCAAATCATTGCTGTTGCCGTTATCGATGAATCCGCCTGTCATCTCCGCGAAATCCGCATCCGGTTTTTCTTCGTTCTTCGTCTGCGCGGTTACAACAACACCGAAACCGGTATAGGTTCCTGCATCGAGAGACGCTGTGATATCCAGACTCGAAGTCAATCCCCATTTGTTCTTATTTCTCTTTACTTTTACGGAGGGAGTCAGCTTAATCTCCTGCTCGAAGATGATTGCGGGAACAATTTCCAGTGTTCCGCCGTTATCCCCGATTTGTATCGTAATCTTAAAGGAAACCGAGACTTCTGCACGAAGACCTTTTCCTTCCAAATACTGCAGGATGAAACCGCCGGTGAAATTGAACTGCCAGTCATCAACTTTAACTTTTCCGCCGCCGCCTGAAAGTTTGCGAATGTCATCAAGCGTCATATCTTCGCCATTGGTTTTAATGACCATATTGCGAAGTTCATCGCCATGCTCAAAGTTGTCAAAGTTGATGTCCTGGTCCGTAAGCAGCATCTCGAACAATTCTTTCGTCTCATCCATGATGGTGCTCTTCGAAATCTGGTCATACATCTCCTTCTCGACATCTTTCAGATCAATCGCAGAAGTTTCGAAATCGATTTCCGGAAGCGTATTATAGAGTATGACTTCCGGAGCAGTAAGTTCTTCATAGGAAAGTAAGGAATATGTGAAAACTGTTGTATCCTTTTCCTGCGTAATACCGGTAATCGTTCCGTAACCGGTTTCCTCAAAGTCTTCACCGCCGAGTTTGCCCTTATAGAAAGCCAGCTTGTCACCGACCTTAATAACCGTATTGGTATTAAGACCGAAGTCCTGGAAAACAGCGCTGCTGAAATCCAGATTCTTATTGCTGACCGTAGTCTTTCCGTCGGCAATGAATCCGTCGTCAGGTACGGGAATTACATTCTCGGAAGCTAGGATGCTCTCAAGCCCCGCATATTCGAATTCATAACGGTTGTCTCCGTAATTACGGATGATTTTTACGTAAGCCACGTCTCCGGAAGACAATCCGTCATCCGAGAATTCACCCTTATGAACGGCTACCGTCACGCCGGATTTGAACTCTTCCGAACCGGTATAGGTAAGAACGCCCGTACCGGAGTTTTCCTTCGCGGACATGTTGCCGTTCTCATCGGTTTCAAGGGTCAGAACACCGCGGAAATCCACGCCTTCCACTTCGGAGGCAGGCACGTGAATAACACGGGAGTCCACGGTCATGTTCGTAATCTCTTCCTGAACGATTGTGATGTTATACTCGGTAACTTCCTTTTTGGTGGGCTCTCCGTCATAGACAAAACGGATGCGAGCGGTATCGGCAAGGCTCACGGAATATACTTCGCCGCCTTCCCACTCACCATACGCGGTATGGAGCTTCCAGTGGTCGCCGCGGATGTTCTTGTCGCCGTACAGGAACTGCTCAAGAAGCAGAACCTGGTTAACGTCAAGACCGATTTCCTCACGCCAGTAACGCTCAACGCTGTCGTCGGGGCTTAATCCGTAACGCTCCAGAAGGTCCGCCTCGGTAACCGTTGCGAAGTCAATTCCGAGGGAGCTGATTACCAATAGGGTCTGCTCATCCAGCCCGTCATATGCGGAATTGTCTACCGTTACACTCTCCGGCGTAAAATGATACACGATTTCCGTAACAGCTTCTTCGGTCAAAACTACGCCTTCCGTCGGATTTTCCATGAGTTCCGTCAGACGATCAAGAAGGGTTCCTCTTCCGGTGGTACTCTTACTCTTATCGATGCACGTAAGTACCGCCTCAACGGTTTCCCCGTTGAGTCCGGCAGTGCTGAGCCACTCTCTTGCCTCGGCTTCGCTTTCCGAGTAAAGGACATAAGGGACCTCAATGCCGGCGCGGCTCGCGTTCTTAACGGTAACAAGCGCTTCCACCTGTTCACGGCTCAGGCCGTAAGTAATCAGTTCCATATCAAAATCGGCCGGCACATTCATCTTCGAAACGTAAGTAAAGCCGGTGATGTCCTGCAATCCCTGCTCTTTTACGAAACGCGGGAACAGAACCAGATCCGACGTAATCGGGTCATCACTGTTGGCGCGATTCAATCCCTGCGGGTCATATGTCCAGTTCATGAAGATTGCGCCGTCACGAGTAGGTTTTGCAAGCGTTCCGATGGTTGTACCTTCCTGTACCTTTACGGCTTCGGGAAGCTTCGTTGTATTCCGTTCTTCCGCGCTTGCCGTTTCGGGCAACGCGAAAGAGACTTCGTAGGTTGCAAGCTTGTGCTTGCTCTTCCATACGAAGAACGTAATCAATCCGGCAACAAGCAGTGTTGCTGCTGAAACCGCGATAATAATCCGTGTCCGCTTTGATTTCATTATTCCAAACCCTCCGTGTATTGGTTATAGAGTTCCACGGCACTTGCCATAGGAACCGCTATGTTCAGATTTTGCGCATTGTCATAGGTCCCGCTTACAATTCCGATGACATAGCCTAAACTGTTCAGAAGCGGCGCACCGCTGCAACCGCTCGCAACAGGAGTACTGAACAGGAATCGGGTGTGTTCGCCGTCATCCCAAAGCCCGTTGTAGTTTCCCATTGTTACAAGATTCATTACACCGGCCTGACTTCCGATTACCACCGTCGGTTCGCCGCGAAGCGGTTCCCCGCCGATATCGATTACCGGAAGAATGACTCCTTCCGGAAGTTTCAGGACAGCAACGTCATCCGATTCATCCATCCCGATTATCTCTGTCAGGGTGAAGGAAATGCCGCCCTCTCCGGTTGCTTTCGCGTATTCCATTCCGTCAATCACATGGTATGCGGTTACAAGATAACCCGGCTCAATTGCCGCGAACCCGGTCCCGGATCCGATTTTCGTTCCGTACTTGTCATAGACATCGAGTTTCACCACGGACTCGGCAGTCATCTCGATTGCCTCAGGATGATTAATCCAGGATACGGATACCGGAGGAACCCCTCCCACCCCTATGGAAGGAGGTGCTCCGTCCTCGCCTCCCGGAATTAACGTCGGCTGTTCTTCCGGCGTCGGTGTCAGCTGCTCATCCGATTCATTACTCTGCTGCTCTGTTTTCTTTTCCGATTCCTCCTTGCCGCGCATATTGTTGCGGTAAGATGAACTCGACTCACAGGACATAAGCAGAAGAAGCGGAATCACGAACAGAAGAAATAGTATTTTTCGCTTCATGAATCCTTCTTCCTCTCCTTTCTCTTTTCTCTATAGCGAAGAACGATTGACGTCATCACAATTCCGAGCAGAAATGCCGCCACACCGGCCAGCACATATCCGCCGGCCTCCGAAGGAAGCAGGAACGCTCCGAGGTGCGATGCGGTTGCTTCGGAGATTGTCTGCCCTTTCAGAAGAATAACCGTAACGACGAGAAGAACCGTTAACGTTGCGGTAACCGTCGTGAGCACTGCCGTTCTGCGGCGTTCGCGTCTGGCGCGTATCTCTTTGCTCTTCTCAAATATCATCTCAAGTGCTTCATTCGATTCGTATTTCACAGCCAGCTCCTCCCTTCTTCAACTGTGATTCCATCCTTTAGTTGCAGGTTTTCGGATTTTTACCCACCACATTTTTGAATATTTACTGCGCTGTTTACTGCGCTTCGGTCAGAAGGATTGAAATCACCGTATCTGCGTACACGTTCCGCAATTCCGCCGGGACGGAAATGCTGACCTGAATCACATCTCCGACCTGAAGTGATGCCACGGGGATACTGCCATTAACCCAACGCATTTCTGCATAATCCAAATCTTCCCGGTTAAACGGATCACCGGGCGCTGTCGGCGAGGATACCCAAAAGGGTAATCCGAATTCGTCGAGCGTCATGTTTTCACTCGGCGATTCAATAAAGTACGGATCAAGGAAAAAATCAATCGGAAGTGTTGTAATACTGCCGTCAAACATCTCGCACATGAGAATAGGCGTTACAAGAATGACCTCTTCTTCCTTTATTCCGCAATTCAAACAGGTTCTGACCTTTGTTCCGGTATGCCATGTAATCAAAATCTCTTCTTCATATACCGGGTACGGTTGCGCAGCAATGTCCCACCCGCCGAAATTGTGACCACCGGCCGGGATTTCCTTATACGTGGAGTAATTGCAGCGGCTGCATGTTACATACGGTTCATACCCTTTCTCCGTGCAGGTTGCTGCTTTCCCGTCATGTTCCGTAAGATCATGATTGAGGGCAGGGATTTCCTTATACGTGGAATAATTGCAGCGGCTGCATGTTACATACGGTTCATACCCTTTCTCCGTGCAGGTTGCTGCTTTTCCGTCATGTTCCGTAAGATCATGATTGAGGGCAGGGATTTCCTTATACGTGGAGTAAGTGCAGCGGCTGCATGTTTCATACGGTTCATACCCTTTCTCCGTGCAGGTTGCTGCTTTTCCTCCATGTTCCGTGAGATCATGATTGAGGGCAGGGATTTCCTTATACGTGGAATAATTGCAGCGGCTGCATGTTTCATACGGTTCATACCCTTTCTCCGTACAGGTTGCTGCTTTTCCGTCATATCGGATTAACTCGTGCTTTCCCTCCTTGCAGGGGTCATTGTCGCCTTCTTCCGGCCCGTTGATGGCTGTCGGATTGTCTCCGGTCACAGGTTCATTAGCAACCGGTTGAACCGGCCCGGTCGATTCGCCGGTATCTACCACAACAGGCTCGGAATAGTATGGCTGTGATTGACTTACCAGATACTCCTCGACAGACGGTGGCAATTCCACTTTGCCATCAATAACATCATTCAGAACGTTTATGGCAGCATTTAACTCTTCTTCCGTTATGCTTCCAGCTACAAAGCCTTCCTCTATATCCTCTTCCCGGCTTCTCGCCAAAACCGCAACAACATTGGTCAGAAATTCTTCGCTGAACGCGGGAGATTCAAGGACGAGCCCCATTTCTTCGATTTCAGTCTCTTCAGCGGTTGAACCATCCACTTTTTTGCCGTCATCAGAGATATGTTTCACGTCGTCTTCACTGAGTAAATCCTTTGATTCCGTTGTAACGCCGTATCCCTGACCGACCATGAGGTCTGTAGAAACAACGACGGCCTTCCCCGTTTTATCCTTCTGAATGGCAGAGAAGACAACCTGTCCCTCGACAATTGCGGCACTTGTCTTAATTGCCCCGAGAACATCTTCATACACTTCGGTCAGTGTCTTTGTCCCGTGAATGGACATAGCCGTATTAGGTGTCACAATCAGAAATGTTGACCCCTCCGACAGTTTTCTCTTAACTTCCGTCAGCACAGAACCTTTCTCAACATAAATAACGGTCTTGCTGTTCTCTGCTGTTCCATCCGCCTGAATGTGAACTCTGGAAGATGAATTCAAAAACAGATACTTGTCATCATCAATTCTCAGTCTGGCGCTGCTGCTTTCGCCTACAATGAGAACATCCCCTGATTTCAGTTTCATCCCTTTTTGAGCTTTTATCACGCGGTCTCCGCGTTCCACCTGTACGGTCCCTTGAAGCTCAAGCAGAGAAATCTTGCGGTTCTTCTTCCGCAATAAAGGGAATATAACCAGCAGAGCCAAAACAATCACGCTGATTGTTACAGCAAGGAAAATGATAACCTGTTTTTTCTGCACAGTTTTTGTTTTCATGACCGCTTCTCCTTCATCGTTTTCTTCCTTCTCGAAACAGTTGGAAAATATCATCTACCCTTTAGTTGCAGATTGTCAGCTTTTTACCCACTAAAAATCCGAAAAAAACTGCCTCACATTTTCCGCCCCTCCTTCGGGCATAAAAAAACTCCCGGGAAACAAGTCCCCGGGAGCCGTAAACAGAACATTCTATGTATCTTTCTTTGCTTCAATCGGCACGAATCGGCTGCGAATAACCGACAGAAGAATGGCGGTCACAATCGGCATCATATAACCGATAACGGACGTGACACCTTCTTTTGAAACAAGAAGGTTATATGTTGCGTGAAATGTCATCGATAACGACAGCGCGCCGACCACGTTCGGGAAGGAAAACGCTTTCAGACGAATCGAAAGGATGAACCAAAGGGAAAGCGCATACACGCTGACGATATGCATGACACCGACAGACATGCCGCGGATTATGACGTATGTCAGATTTCCCGCGCCGTAATTCAGAATGTAACAGCAGTTTTCAAAGGTCGCAAATCCGGCGCCGATAGCGATTGACGTGCTGACAATTGAGGAATTGTCCTCATCGAACATCATCAGGAAAAACAGAAGCGGGAAAACCTTCATCAGTTCTTCAATAAGCGGAGAAAGGAAAATCGACGTTTTCAATTCGCCGTATCCGGTCACGATGCTCAGATAACCGCTGATATACGCGGACAGTAGGCAGACGCCCATTCCCAAAAGAAATGAGAAGACAAAACGACGCACCTGGTCCTTCACGAAAAGGAGCGATATTCCAAGCGGAACCGCGATGCAAAGCAGGATGTTCTCTGCATAAATCATGCCAAATCCGCCCCCTTTCTGATTGCGATATAGCTGTAGGTATAGGGAAGCACCATGGAAGCCAGAAAGATTGTATAATACGGTTCACTCGACATATACATGCCGGAACCGGTGATCATAATAATCAAGAGCGCAAGGCAGAATGCCTTTCGGTAATCTTCGTGGCATTTTGCGCGGATAAGTATCCGGATTGTTTTTATGTGAATGAACGCGACAACAATGACCAATGAAAGGAAACTTGCGAGGTAAAGCGCTTTAATCGGAGCTCCTTTAAAGAAGGATGCCACTTGAAGTCCGATTGTAAGCATGAAACCCGCAACAAGTCCGCCCCACTCAGGAAGGGTAGTTGTCTTAGACTCCTTCACGCCGATTGCGAGGCGATATGCCCAGTAGGCAATGCATAATCCGGTCACGATATCCTGCAGCCATTCGCCGGTCCACGCAATCCATAGCGCAACATTGACGGCAACAAGAATCATCACGCCGCATATCTCGCCGAAGTCGATACGGGTTATCTCTTTGAACATGTAGGCAAGCACGGTTCCGCACATCAGAAAGTGCGCCCATTCACTGATTTCGTTGGCGGCGAAAACAAGCCTTTCCTCAGGCCACATGAAGTCATAAATGAGCCAGTAGATATAACTGAAAGTCAGACTGGCCGTTGAGAAAGCATAAAAAATTACCGCCATGGATCTGCGCCCGTGCAAAATCATGCGGATAAGTCCGCCGAGCATCAAAAACAAGACGATAAGATTTGCCAGATCTGCAATCAGCGCTGAAAGTTCCATCAGTCTCTCCCTTTCAGTTTCTTAATGTGGATGCAGAGAATCGTAACGCAGATTCCGAGGGCAAATGCCAGGAGCCCTACAATCACGTATCCGAGGTAGGGGGTAACAAGGAAGATGCTTCCGTAGTGATGCTCCGTCATTTCGGGCGCAGTTGCTTTCAGAGTCGGAATCGACAGGCCGGCACCGACCATCATGGCAACCAGAAGAACGGCAACCAGGATGTCCGCAGCAATCTTATGGGTAAGCTGACGATGCTCTTTTACATGCTCCGAACGTTTCATAATCTCGGCAAATTGCACATCA
>JAGAES010000110.1 GCA_017613055.1 Lachnospiraceae bacterium
AAGCGCTGCGAGGTATGCTTCCGGATGCGGCTTTCCTATGCGGGACAGGTTGCCGCGGAGCAGGGCTTTGATTACTTCGCGACAACGCTTACGTTAAGCCCGCTTAAGAACGCGCCGCTTCTCAATACAATCGGAGAGCAGGTTGGGGCGGAGCTTTCGATACCGTATCTGGTATCGGATTTTAAGAAAAAAGGCGGCTACCTGTGTTCCATCCGGCTGTCGGAGGAATACGGGTTATACCGCCAGGATTATTGCGGATGCGTGTACAGCTTACGGGACCGGAATGAGCGCGTTAAGAACCGCGGCGGCGACGTCGCCGGCGGCTCCGCTACCTGAGCCCGCGTGTTCAAGATATACGACAAATGCATACGGATATTCATCCGAGAAGACGAAACCGGCAAACCAGCAATTGGATTTGCCGGTTTTTTGTTCGATAGTGCCGGACTTGGCGCCGATCCGAGTCGGGAAGCGGTCGCTTCCGTAGACTTCTATGACGTTGTTCTCCATCAAACCCTGTATGGTAAGGGCGGTGGAGGGCTTGATGAGTTCGTCCGTATATACGGTCTTCGGGACCGAAAGCTCCTTTCCGTTCTCGTCGAGAATGCGCGAGATGTAAGTCGGAACGGCAGCTTTTCCGCCGTTTGCAATCGCTCCGATATAAATCATCAGCGAGCACGGATTCACAAGGTCGTGATGTAACCCGACGCCGGACCAGCCGAGCGGATAAGCGGAAGCGGAAGCAAGCTCGAAGGAGCCTTTCGCCGTCTGAAAATTGTGAATCTTATAGGACGACATGAGTCCTGTTTTCGTGACATATTCATTAAGCGTCTCCCCGCCGAGTTCGGCGGCGAGCGACGCAAAGGTACAGTTGCACGAATTCGCGTAGGCTTCTCTTAGCGTCTGCGTTCCGTGCTTCTTCGGGCAGGTGATGATGTTGTCGCCGACCTTCACGGAGCCGTCGCAAGTGTACAGGCGGCGCGGCGCGTCAGGACTGAATTCGTCCGAAGCGCCCTCGATGTTCTCTAAAACCGCCTGCAACGTTACCGTCTTGAAGACGGAACCGGGCGTAAAAGTCGAATAGAAGAACCGGTTCACGTAGGCGCCGGTATACCGGTCGGATGTTTCGATATCCTTGGGAACGTCCTCCGGGTCGTAGGTCGGCGTGGAAACGAGGCAGAGAATCTCGCCGGTTTTATAGTTGTATACGCCGACGCAGCCGACCACGCCGTTCATCGCGTCGAGCGCGGCTACACAGGCGTTCGCGTCGATGCTTAACCGAACCGTGTTGCCCTTCGGATTCGAAAGGACGCTCGTTCCCGTGCGGTATGACACAAGGTAATCGCGCAGGTTTGTAAGCACGCCGGTGCCGATCATACCGGCCGAATCGCCGACGGTGTGGAGCGTCGCCATGCGGACCGCCTGACTGACGGCGTATTTCCGACAGCCGTCTTCAACCGTTGAAAGGACGACGCCGTTCCGGTCGGTAAGCGTGCCGGTAAGAAGCTCGCCGGAGTCGGAATAAAGGTGCTTGTTGAAGGATTGCGCGTACCATTTGCCGGCCTGACTGCGGTAGCGGATCAGGAAGGCAATAATCCCCGCGATAAATGCCAAAAGAATCAGCGTACAGAACCGTACGCGCTGCTCAATCTTTCTCATCGGCGGCCTCCTCCCCGGAAGAAACGGGCAGCGGCGCGTTCTTCCTTCGGCGGTAATAAATGGCATTTGCAAAGCTTGCGTTCGGACGCGTATCGGTCGCCTTCAAAAAGGCAAGGAGCCCCCATGAGAACAGCATCGAAGAGCCGCCGTTTGAGACGAACGGGAATGTCACGCCGGTCAGCGGAAGCATGTCAACCGAACCGAACAGATTGAGTGCGGTCTGAAACACAATCATCGAAGTGGCCGAGCAGGCCGCAATCATGTAATAACTCGAGCGGCTCATCCGGCACGAGCGGATTGCGAACGCGGCGAGCGCGATGATGCAGAGTACGATCAGAATGCCCGTAATCAGGCCCCATTCCTCGCAGACGAGGCCGAAGACAAGGTCGGTGTCGCTTGCCGCAACGCGCTTCAAAAAGCCGTTTCCGGGTCCGACGCCGAGCATGCCGCCCGATGCGATTGCGGTCATGGTCCTGGTCTGCTGGTAGCCGCCCGAAGAGGCGTTTTCCCAGGCGTGCCGCCAGGTCGCGAACCGTTTCCAGATATAAGGCTTTGCGAGCAGAACCATAAATCCGCCGGAGACAGCGCCGCCGCACACGAGAATCAGCGTCGCGAAGTCGCCCGAGCGGAGATAGGATATGACGAGAAATGTGATGAAAAAGATTGCCGCCGTCCCGAAATCGCTCATAAGACCGAGAAGCGCCACCATTACAAAGGAAAGCGCCATGAACATCGTCAGGTTACGTTTCCGGAACAGCCGGTCAAGCGTTGCTGCGCCGGCGAAGATGTAGCATAGCTTCGCAATTTCGGACGGCTGGAAACTGAAGCCTCCGATTCGGACCCAGTTGGTCGCGCCGTATTTCGTATGTCCGAGAACCAGCGTGATCATCAGAAGCCCGATGCCGGCTGCGGCCGCGGACCAGCGTAGTTTTTTGACGAGATTCAGGTCCCTAAGCACGATTCCGAGTGCGAGATACAGAATCATGCCGACGATGATAGAAGCCACCTGTTTATAGAGCAGGGTATAGTTGCACGAGGCGGTCACGGAGAGTGATACGGTCGTCAGGAAGAAGGCCATCAGTTCAAGCTCAAACCCGATGATTCCGGTGAACCGCATCAGCAGGAAATAAGCCCACATTGCAGCCGTAAGGACTAGAAAAGTTGGAATGATATAAGGAGCGGCAGGGACCTGCTTCGAGATGACGAGCTGGAAGCAGAGAAGCACCTGCAGAATCGTAAGAAGCAGTACAAGCGCCCACGGGGCAACAGGGCGGACCTTCTTGCGGCTTTCGTTCGTCTGCAGTTTTTCTTCTTCGCTGATTGGAAGTAATTGCAGCTCGCAGTCGCCGAGCGTGATCCGGTCGAAGTAAGTGACCGGTGCGTCACTTTCGATTTCGTTCCCATTTACCGCAGTGCCGCACTTACTGTCGAGGTCATAGATATGCCACCGGTCCTCCGCGTCGCGAGAAAGCACCGCATGCAGGCGGTTGACGGATGAGCCGGACAAAGAAACGTCCGCGGATCCGGAGCGGCCGAGGATGTTCTCCCAGTGCTTAAGCCGGACAATCTTACCGTTCGGAAGCCTGAGCATGGCAAACACTTCGGGCGTCTTCGGGAGGTTGAAAAGGGAGAGTACTGCGGCCGAAAGGACCAGAATCGCAATGATCGGAAAGACAACGCGACAGAACCCGGTGTACACGGAAGTGAACCCGGGGTTCGCGTCAAGAACCTGTTTGATTAAGTTACATAATGCCTTCATTCCACTGCTCCGAAGTAGCTGAGTAAACATCCCACACGGTTTATTAT
>JAGAES010000111.1 GCA_017613055.1 Lachnospiraceae bacterium
GGGCGAAGAGGCGACGAAGGGAACCGATATCATGCAGATTTACTTCACGTCCGGCACGACCGGCATGCCGAAGATGGTAACGCACAATTATCATCATCCGCTCGGTCATATCGTGACCGCGAAGTACTGGCAGCAGGTACAGAAGGGCAAACTCCACATGAGCGTGTCCGATTCCGGCTGGGCGAAGTTCGGCTGGGGTAAGATTTACGGACAGTGGATCTGCGGAGCGACCATCTTCGCCTACGATATGATTAAATTCTATCCGGCGAAACTTCTTGAGAAGATGTCCCGGTATAAGCTGACGACATTCTGCGCGCCGCCGACGATGTACCGCTTCATGCTGCAGGAGGATGTTGCGAAGTATGACCTCTCAAGCATTCAGAATTACGCGACGGCAGGTGAGCCGCTGAATCCGGAAGTATTCAACCGGTGGCTTGCGTTAACCGGCGGAAAGATTCACAGCGGGTTCGGCCAGACCGAGGGAACGGTTCTGTTCGCCGACTTCCCGTGGTTCGAACCGATTCCGGGTGCGCTGGGCAAGGAATCACCGATTTATAACATCAAGCTGATGATGGACGGAGAGGAAGTCGAGAACGGCGCCGAGGGCGAGATTACGATTTGTGACGTGATTGACAATCATCCGATCGGACTCTTCATCGGATATTATAAGAATAAAGAACAGACCGACGAGGCATTTGCCGGCGGAAATTACAACCTGAAGGACGTTGCATGGCGCGACAACAACGGATATGTCTGGTTTGTGGGGCGCCATGACGACGTAATAAAGTGCTCCGGCTACCGCATCGGACCGTTCGAGGTAGAAAGCGCATTGATTGAACACCCGGCGGTTGTCGAGTGTGCAATCACGGCGGCACCGGACCCGATCCGCGGACAGGTGGTTAAGGCAACGGTTGTGCTCGCGAAGGGCTACACGCCGTCGGACGAACTGATTAAAGAACTGCAGAACCACGTAAAGAAGGCGACCGCGCCGTACAAATACCCGCGTATCGTCGAATTCGTGGATGAACTGCCGAAGACGCTCGGCGGAAAGATTAAACGTGCGCAGATCAGGCACGAGGATGAAGTGAAAGGAACACAGGCACAGTAGGGGTTAGGCACAGGGGTTTACACAATAAGAGGAGAAGGCTATGAGTAAAATCGTTAAGTTCTACGATCCGCACAAAGAAAACGGGTACCTGAGCAACTGGTATATTTCGCCGTTTACGTATGCCGGCCGGGAGTATTTCTCCTGCGAGCAGTACCTGATGGAGCAGAAGGCGCTCACATTTTCCGATGATGAGATTGCCGAGAAGATTATGAAGTCCAAGAATCTCTCGGAAATCAAACGGCTCGGAAAGCAGGTGGCGCGGTACAACGAGAACCTGTGGAAGACAATCCGTCCGCAGGTGATGCGCCGCGGCCTCCGGGCGAAATTCCAGCAGAATCCGGAGCTGCTTCTTCAGCTTCTCGGGACAGGAAGTTCCATTCTTTGCGAGTGTGCGCCGCGGGATGCGATTTGGGGAATCGGTCTTGCAGCGGACGATCCGCGGAGCGATGATACGAAGGAATGGCGCGGCCGGAACCTTCTCGGACGTGCGCTGATGCGTGTCCGCGAGGATATGCGTGCATGGTGCGCGGTTGCCGGTGAGCGTGTGACCGAATATGTGGATGCGGTCGATCTGAAGACGCCGAAGCAGATCCGTCCGAAGAGGCGGTCTTCGCGCGGCACGGACGATTACGAGCTCTCGCGCGGAGACGACACGAATATATGGAGCATGCGCATCTACGAGGCATGCATGCTTCCGTATGTTTCCGAAATCGTTTCGACCTGGCTTGAGGAAGTGTTCTACGATGTCCGCCACGGGCATTCGTATGAGGACCTCGGCATTACAAACTATACATTTGAGAATCTGGAGCAGATGTTCCGCAATGAGCGGATTAACGGAATTCCTTTTGCGGGCTTCTATGAAATGAAGCAGGATCTGTTCGACATGATGCGGTATCAGGGCGGACTCCGGAATCCTTCGGCGATTCTTGTGAAGGGCGCGGAGACTGCGGAAGAGTCTTCGGTTACGGAAGAACCGACCGTTTTGGTAACACCGAATGTTGCGGAAGCGGTTAAAGAAGCTGCGGTTACGGCGGAGCCGATTATCACGCCGGAGCCTGAACCGGTTCCTGCGGCAAATGTGACCGCTCCCGTTTTGGAACCGGAGCCGGTTGTTTTGAAGAATGCCGTACCGGAGCCTGAACCGGAAGAAATCGAGGAAGAGATTCCTGAGTCCACGCCTGAGGAAGACGAGGCGGAAGCGCAGGCAATCATAGAGCAGGCCAAGGCCGAAGAGGCTGCAGCCGTGGCACGTGCGGAAGCGGCCCGTCAGGCGGCGCTTGCGGCCAAGTACCGTGCCGAGCAGATGAAGGCAATGGCACAGGCGGCTTTTGAACGTGCCCGTCTCGAGGCAGAAGCCCGAGCAAAGGCAGAGGCGGAAGCCCGCGAACAGAAGGTAGCCAAGGCCAAGGAAGAAGCCGAAAAGGCAATCAAGGAAGCGGAATCCAAGATGGAGGCCCGCGTGAAGGAGATTCACCGCGCGGAGGCAGAGCCGAGTTCCGTTTCGGTTTCCATCGGTAAGCTGACGGAATGCCGCAGCGAGTGTATCGTCAACGTAACGACGCAGACGCTTGCAATCGGCAAGGGCGTTGACGACGAGCTGTTCGACGCAGGCGGCTCGGAGCTTCGGCGTGCCGTTATGGCAATCAAGGGCTGTGAGAACGGCAAAGCCGTGATTACCGGCGGCGGGGCGCTGCCGGCCCAATATGTGATTCATACCGCGTGCCCGCGTTACGACGGTGACGGTTCCGATAAGAAGTATCTCGAGAGATGCTATAACAGCGTCCTTGATCTTGCAATGTCGAAAGGAATCCACGAAGTGGCAATTCCGCCGATCGGCACCGGATATTTTGGGTTCCCGCTTCGCGAGAGCGCGATTGTTGCCAGCCAGACGGTTGACCGCTGGATGCTGAAGCATGCGGATTATTCGATTAAGGTTCGGTTTATCTGTCCGGACCAGAGAACGGAGGCAATGTTCAGAAGCCTTCGGAAATGATGATACGGGGAGAGAACAGAACCTATGCGATTTGAACTTAATGAGACGGTTCGTTACAGTCAGACGGATGGAAAACTCCGTCTGACTGTTCCTGCTTTATTAGACTATTTCCAGGATGCTGCGACGCTGCAGGCGGAGGAAGCGGGCGTCAGCGCCGCGGCGCTTGCGGAGCGGAAACTCGCCTGGTTTTTGATTGCCTGGAATGTGGAAATCACAAGACTCCCGGTGCATGCCGAGAAGGTAATCGCGGGCACTGTCCCGTATTACTTCCATGGCCGGCTCGGAAACCGTAACGGTTACCTGACGACACCGTCCGGTGAATACCTCGCGAAAGCGGACTGCCTATGGGCGATGATGGACCGCGAGAACGGGCGGATGGTACCCATTCCGGACGACGTCGCAGCGGCCTATGAGGTCGAGGAGAAGCTCCCGATGGAATACTTCGGACGCCGTATCGACCTTCCCGACGGGATGACGCCCGCCGAGCCGATTGCGGTCCGCGCCGAGAACATCGATTATCACGGGCACGTCAACAACAGCCAGTACATTCACATGATCCGCCCGCTTCTGCCGGAGACAATCTCCCGCATCCGTATCGAGTACAAGCGCCAGACCCGCCTCGGCGAGTGGCTGACACCCTTTACGAAAGAGGAGAACGGCATCACCTATATCTCGCTCTGCGCGGACGGCGAGCCGCACGTGAATATTGCGGTAACGCATTAGCATCTTATACGGCAAATGCCGTGATCACCCTAGAATGGCGGTCACGGCATTTTTGTATTCGTACAGCTTCTTCGCTTTAAACAGCTGCTTCAGTTCTCTTTTATGCTCCGGATACCGCTCCTGCAGGTATGTCCAGATCTCTTTCAGTTTAAAAAGCGTCGGCGTTTCGGTATAGGACGCGAGATTCTTCTCAGTAAGGTCAGCCAGCCAGTCCCGGATCTGCCTGTCGGTAGCCGGCGCGTCCCCGTGGATTTCACCGAGCAGCCCCGGATTTCTGAGGATTCCGCGTCCGATCATGACGGCGCGAATGCCCGGGAAGGCATCCCTTATCCGCTCATAGTCCGAAACCGTATTAATGTCGCCGTTATAAACGAGAGGAACCTTCGCATTTTCGTAAGCATACCGGAAGGCATCCGTCCGAACCGGCGGGCGGTACAGATCCGTCCGAAGCCTCGGGTGCACAATCAGTTCGGTAATCGGGTGACGGTTGTAGATCGAAAGCAGCTCCGGCCACGCGCTCTCGTCATCAAAGCCGATCCGCGTCTTAACGGAAACCGGCAGCGGGCTTTTCTCACAGATCTCTCCGAGAAATGTGTCGAGCGCCTCCGGGTACCTCAGAAATCCGGATCCGCGCCCCTTGGAGACGACGGTTCCCGCGGGACAGCCGAGATTCAGGTTGACGGAATCATACCCGTAGTCCTTCATTCTTTGCGCGATATGAAGAAAGTCTTCCGCCTTGTTCGAGAGAATCTGCGGGACAAGCGGAATCCCCTCGTTAGCCGAAGGGCCGATATCGCACAGCTCTTTCGTATTGAAGCCGGTGTTTCCGAAGAACGGCGTGAACAGCCGGTCAAACTTCCGGAAATGTTCCTGGTAGGTGTTCCGGAACAGAGAACCGGTGATGCCCTCAAGCGGCGCCATATAGAATTCCATGGAAACGGGCTCCTTTCTGTGTAATCTGCCGGTATGAAACCGAGAGAATTGTAGCATGAAGAAGGCCGAAAACCAAGAGAAAAGATTTGTTAGCACTCTTTGAGTCCGAGTGCTAATTTTCTGTTGACAAGGGCGTTGTTTCGTGATATAACAGATGTTGCAGCGGGGACTGAGTGTGACGGGTCCCGCATCGAATGAATAAGAAAATGGCATAAGGAAACGGGTTTCACCTCATGCCGAAGGAGGTTTTTATGAAACTGAGACCGTTGGGTGACAAAGTTGTTCTGAAACAGAAAGCTGCCGAAGAGACGACCAAGTCCGGCATTATTCTTACAACTTCCGCACAGGAGAAGCCGCAGGAGGCCATCGTAATCGCGGTAGGCCCGGGCGGAATGGTGGACGGCAAGGAGGTTACCATGCTCGTGAAGGAAGGCGACCAGGTAATCTATTCCAAGTACGCCGGAACCAATGTTAAACTCGGCGACGAGGAGTACATTGTCGTAAAGCAGAATGATATTATTGCTCTTGTGGAAGAGTAAGGAAGAGAGGATTTTCGGCTATGGCTAAAGAATTAAAATATGATGTGGATGCAAGAAAGGCATTGGAGGCCGGCGTGAACCAGCTTGCGGATACCGTAAAAGTAACGCTCGGACCGAAAGGCCGCAATGTAGTACTCGATAAGGGTTACGGCGCCCCGCTCATCACGAACGACGGCGTTACGATTGCCAAGGAAATCGAACTTGCGGATGCGTTTGAGAACATGGGCGCTCAGCTTCTTAAGGAAGTTGCCACCAAGACGAACGACGTGGCCGGTGACGGTACCACGACCGCTACGGTACTTGCACAGGCAATGATTAACGAGGGTATGAAGAACCTGGCAGCAGGCGCCAACCCGATTGTTCTTAGAAAAGGTATGAAGAAGGCCACCGAGGCTGCCGTAGAGGCACTGAAGGGCATGAGCTCCCCGGTTTCCGGCAAGGAGCATATCGCAAA
>JAGAES010000112.1 GCA_017613055.1 Lachnospiraceae bacterium
CCCGAAGAGCCTCGGATTGAGCATCTGAGCGAAGCGGAGACGGAATTCCGGAAATGGAAAGCGGAGCGGAATGCCGGAGGCGGGGAGAAGCCATGAGCAGACGATACCCCGGACTCGGCGGCATGATGAAGGAGATGTTCAAGGACAACCCGGAAGACTACCGGAAGCCCGAAGACATCGATGCGGAGGTTTCTCTCGAAGAAGCGGAGCTTACGGACGGCGAAGACCCCGATGCGGTTGTGGATGTCATCCCGGTCGGAAGCGAGCGTGAGAAGGCCGAGATGGAGAATGTGCAGGAGACTCTCTGGGACTTACGTTTCGGCATTCTACTGCTGTCGTCCGCTCTTCTTCCGATGATGTTTTTTGCGGATCCGAAGTGGGCATTTGCCGTCGGAATCGCAATCGGATGTGCGCTTGCGCTTTTCCTGATACAGAAGATTTATAAGAGCGTTTCGGTTGCGGTCATGTTAGACCCCGCAGGCGCTTCAAGATATGCGAGGAAGCAGGTTCTTATAAGGTATCTCGTCACATTTGCCGTACTTTCGGTGACGATGTACTTCGGCGGAATCGCAATGGGAGCGGGCACGATTCTTGCGTGCTTTACGCTGAAGCCCGCGGCTTACTTTCAGCCGTGGTTTCGGAAGCTCCGCAGAAAGATTACGAAAGGGAGTGAATGACGTTGGATAACGGATTGGATCTCGGCATTAACGGATATGCGCATTTTGAGTTATTCGGAAAGACCTTCTGGCTGACGAATACGCATATTTCGATTATTATTGTCGTGACCGTGATTACGGCGCTTGCAATCTGGGCCAACCGGATCATCAAAAAGGCCGACCCGGCGAAGAAACCCGGCAAGGCGCTGAACGCCATTGAGCTCATCGTGGAAGCCATCGACGGCATTACGAAGTCGAACATGGGCGAGAAGCACTTCCGCGGTTTCTGTAACTACATCGGCGCGCTGATGATTTTCCTCGTGTTCTCGAACACTGTCGGAATCTTCGGGCTTCGGCCGCCGACAGCCGACTACGGCATCACGTTCGGTCTTGCAATCATCACATTTTTCTTAATTCACATTAACGGCTTCCGTTACCAGAAGATGAAGCATCTGACCGATCTGTTCAAGCCGTGGCCGTTAACGCCGATCAATGTAATCGGTGAGTTCGCGACGCCGGTTTCGATGTCGCTCCGTCTGTTCGGTAATATTTTGAGCGGTACCATTATTATGGCTTTGATATACGGCTTACTGCCGAAAGCGCTCCTGCTGTTCTGGCCGGGCGTACTGCACATCTACTTCGACCTGTTCTCGGGCGCCATTCAGGCATTCGTATTCAGCATGCTGACGATGGTATTCATCGCCAAGAACTTCGAAGACTGATGTTTCCTTAAAAACCAAAATTCTTTTAGGAGGATATTAAAATGGGAGAGTACAATGAGTTTTTCGTGAAAGGTCTTGCCTGTCTCGGTGCCGGCATCGGTATGATCGCAGGTATGGGCCCCGGTATCGGTCAGGGTTATGCCGCAGGCCAGGGTGCCGCAGCGGTAGGCCGTAACCCCGGTGCGAGAGGTTCCGTTATGACCACGATGCTTCTCGGTCAGGCAGTTGCCGAGACAACCGGTCTGTATTCCCTGGTTGTTGCCATTATCCTGATTTTCGCGAATCCCTATACGAAATAAGGACATCGCTGTAACGGAGGAATGATTGTGAGCAACTTGTTGGCCCACGGACTTCTGTTCCTTACGGAAACCGCAGAAGATCCGGAGTTGAAAGACAAAATATTCGCCCTCGACTGGCAGCTCATTTTCGACGCGGTGATTGTCGGCTGTGCCGTATTCTTTCTGTTCTTCCTGCTTTCCTATCTCGTATTCAATCCGGCGCGCGAGCTGATGCGGAAGCGCCGCGAAGCCATCGCGCAGAACATTGCCGATGCCGAGAAGGAGAAGGAAGACGCGCTTGAATTCAAGAAAGAGTACGACGCCCGCCTCAGAAACGTTGACCGCGAAGCGGACGCAATTCTTGCGGATTCGAAGCGGCGCGCGAAGGACCAGGAAGCCGTGATTCTCGCGGAAGCCCGCGAGGAGTCTGCCCGGATTCTTAAGCATACGAGAACCGAGGTAGAGCTCGAGAAGAGCAAGGCGAGAGACGAAATCAAACAGGAAATCATTACGGTTGCCGGTTCGATGGCGGGACGTTTTCTTTCTGAAAAGATGGACGCCGAGCGGCAGGCGGAATTGGTTGACGACGTCATAAAGGAAATGGGTGAAGCGACATGGCAGCAGGAGTAGTATCCGGTACATACGGACATGCCCTTTTTGAGCTTGCCGTGGAGCAGAACTCGATTGACAGCCTTCTTGATGAGGCGTCCGCAGTGCAGGCCGTCCTTACGGAGAACCCGGAGTATCAGAAGATTCTCGAGCATCCGCGGATTGACTGTGAGGAGAAGATTACGCTTGTGGAGTCGTGCTTCCGCGGAAAGGTCAGTGATGACATGACTGGTTTTCTGTGCGTGCTCGTCCGGAACGGCCGCCAGAAGGAGATTATCTCCTCGCTGACGGATTTCGCCGACGAAGTGCGCGAGTACCGCCGCATCGGAGTGTGCCATGTGGTGTCCGCGATGCTTCTTACGGACGACCAGAAAGACCGCCTTGTGAAGAAGCTGATTGAGACGACGCGCTACACCTCGTTTGAGATGCACTACGAGACCGACCCGTCCCTGATCGGCGGCATGACGGTCCGCATCGGCGACCGCGTCATTGACGCGAGCATCCGCAGTAAGCTGAATGACTTGACGAAAACGCTCCGGCAGGTATCGGTCGAAGCGCAATAAGTTTGTGGAAAGGTAAGGTACAGGACTTTGAATCTAAAACCGCAGGAAATCAGTTCCGTAATCCGCGAGCAGATTAAGCGGTACAGCTCCGTTCTGGCTGTATCCGATGTCGGAACCGTAATTCAGGTTGCCGACGGAATCGCACGTGTGCACGGTCTGGAAAATGCCATGCAGGGCGAGCTTCTCGAGTTCCCCGGTGACGTATACGGCATGGTCATGAACCTGGAACAGGATAACGTCGGCGCCGTTCTGCTCGGTGACTCTTCTTCGATCCGCGAAGGCGACACCGTAAAGACGACGGGGCGTGTCGTAGAGGTTCCGGTCGGCGACTGCATGCTCGGCCGCGTTGTGAACGCGCTCGGACAGCCGATTGACGGCAAGGGTCCGATTCACGCGACCGCATACCGCCAGGTAGAGCGTGTGGCAAGCGGCGTAATCAGCCGTAAGAGCGTGGATACGCCTCTTCAGACCGGTATTAAGGCAATTGACTCGATGGTTCCGATCGGCCGCGGACAGCGTGAGCTGATCATCGGCGACCGTCAGACCGGTAAGACCGCGATTGCGATCGACACGATCATCAATCAGAAGGGCCAGAACGTGAACTGCATCTATGTCGCAATCGGCCAGAAGGCATCGACCGTTGCCGGCATTGTGAAGACTTTGAATGAATACGGCGCCATGGCGTACACGACCGTTGTTTCGGCCGCGGCAAGCGAACTTGCGCCGTTACAGTATATTGCACCGTACGCGGGCTGCGCGATGGGTGAGGAGTGGATGGAAAAAGGCAAGGATGTCCTGATTATCTACGACGATCTCAGTAAGCACGCAACCGCTTACCGTACCCTGTCATTGCTGCTTAAGAGACCCCCGGGGCGTGAAGCGTATCCCGGTGACGTCTTCTATCTGCACAGCCGTCTTCTCGAACGTGCGGCGAAGCTTTCGGACAAGCTGGGCGGCGGTTCCTTAACCGCGCTTCCGATTATCGAAACGCAGGCAGGCGACGTTTCCGCGTACATCCCGACCAACGTTATTTCGATTACCGACGGTCAGATTTATCTCGAAACCGAGATGTTCAACTCCGGTTTCCGTCCGGCCGTGAATGCCGGTCTTTCCGTATCGCGAGTCGGCGGTGCGGCACAGATCAAGGCAATGAAGAAGATTGCGGGCCCGATTCGTATCGAGCTTGCGCAGTACCGTGAGCTTGCCGCTTTCTCGCAGTTCGGCTCGGATCTCGACGCTGACACGAAGGAGAAACTTGCGCAGGGCGAACGCATCAAGGAGATTCTGAAGCAGCCGCAGTACAAGCCGATGAAGGTTTCCGAGCAGGTTATCATCATCTATGCGGCAACGAAGAAGTATCTTCTCGATATTCCGGTTGCGCGCGTGCTTGAGTTTGAGGCCGCGCTTCTCAACCTGATTTCCTCGAAGTACGCGGAAGTGGAGAAATCCATCCGCGAGGAGAAGGTGATTACACCCGAGACTGAGGAACTTCTGATTAAAGCCATTAAGCAGTGTAAGGAAGATTTCCTGAACAGCTGATACGTACAGATAGGAGAAATGATACACCATGCCTTCCATGAGAGACATCAAAAGGCGTAAGGGCAGTATCCAGAGCACCGGCCAGATTACGAAGGCGATGAAGCTTGTTTCCACCGTCAAGCTGCAGAAGGCCAAGGGCAGGGCGGAAGAGGCGAAGCCGTACTTTACGCGTCTTTATGAGACGATTTCCGCGGTTTTCGCAAAGTCCGATCCCGAGGTCAAGAGGCGCTACACGGTAAGACAGGGAAACGGCAAGAAGGCGTTCATCGTAATCAGTTCAAACCGCGGACTGGCGGGCGGTTACAACGCCAATGTCGCGAAGATGGTCACCGGCTCGACGGTTCCGAAAGAGGACGCGATAATCTACGCGGTCGGACGGAAAGCGAGAGAGCTTTTAGAGCGCAAAGGATACGAGATTCGAAAGGACTATTCCGAGGTCATCAACAGTCCGCTTTACAGCGACGCTTCGGATATATGCCGCGACGTGATGGAAGCGTTTGAGAGCGGCGAAGTCAACGAGATCTATATTGTCTTTACGATATTCCGCAATTCCGTAAGTCAGGTGCCGACGATGCTTCGTCTGCTGCCGACCGAGGATCCGGGCGGGGTCAGCGAGCCGGACGGCGAAGCACTGATGAACTTCGAACCGGAGCCGGAAGAAGCGCTTAAGGAGATTATTCCGAAGTATTTAAGCGGAGAAATCTACGGCGCGTTCATCGAGTCGCTCGCGAGCGAAAACGGCGCCCGCATGCAGGCAATGGACAATGCCACGAACAACGCCGAGGAAATGATTTCCGACCTGACGATTCAGTACAACCGTGCGCGTCAGGGATCCATTACGCAGGAAATCACGGAGATTATCTCCGGAGCCAATGCGCTTAACGAATAACAAAGTGGAGGATAGGGATTTGGCTATCAATACAGGTAAGATCACACAGATCATCAGTGCCGTCTTAGACATCAAATTCGACGATGGCAACCTCCCCGAGATTTACGACGCGATTAAGATCCGCCGCAAGAACGGAGAGGAACTGGTTGTAGAGGTTGCCCAGCATCTGGGCGACGATACCGTGCGCTGTATCGCGATGGGACCGACCGACGGATTGGTGCGCGGTATGGAAGCGGAAGCGACCGGTCATCCGATTATGGTGCCCGTAGGCGAGAACACGCTCGGGCGGCTTTTCAACGTACTCGGACAGCCGATTGACGAGAAGCCCGCTCCCGAGGACGTGGAGTATTATCCGATTCACCGCAAGGCTCCTTCGTTCGAGGAGCAGTCGACCGAGACCGAGATTCTTGAGACCGGCATTAAGGTCGTTGACCTTCTCTGCCCGTACCAGAAGGGCGGTAAGATCGGTCTGTTCGGCGGTGCCGGCGTAGGCAAGACCGTACTCATTCAGGAGCTGATCACGAACATCGCGACCGAGCACGGCGGATACTCCGTATTCACCGGCGTAGGCGAGCGTACCCGTGAAGGAAACGACCTTTATTACGAGATGATTGAGTCGGGCGTTATCAATAAGACGACGATGATCTTCGGTCAGATGAACGAGCCGCCGGGGGCGCGTATGCGCGTCGGCCTTTCGGGCCTTACAATGGCGGAATATTTCCGTGACAAGGGCGGCAAGGACGTACTTTTATTCATCGATAACATTTTCCGTTTCACACAGGCCGGCTCCGAAGTTTCGGCGCTTCTCGGACGTATGCCGAGTGCCGTAGGCTACCAGCCGACACTGCAGACCGAGATGGGTGCTTTACAGGAGCGCATCACTTCG
This sequence comes from Lachnospiraceae bacterium, assembly GCA_017613055.1. The sequence goes on from JAGAES010000112.1 coordinate 6,143, forward strand.
ACGAAGAACGGATCGATTACTTCCGTGCAGGCCGTATATGTACCTGCCGATGACCTGACCGACCCCGCGCCGGCCACCACATTTGCCCATCTTGACGCAACGACCGTATTGTCGCGTTCCATCGTGGAGCTCGGTATCTATCCGGCCGTTGATCCGCTTGAGTCGACCTCAAGAATTCTCGATCCGAGAATCGTCGGCGAGGAGCATTACAAGGTTGCCAGAGGCGTGCAGGAGATTCTGCAGCGTTATAAGGAACTTCAGGATATTATTGCGATTCTCGGCATGGACGAGCTGTCCGAGGGCGAGAAGATGCTTGTAAACCGTGCCCGTAAGGTACAGCGTTTCCTGTCCCAGCCGTTCCATGTGGCGGAGCAGTTCACCGGCCTTCCGGGAACATACGTGCCGCTTGATGAAACGATTCAGGGCTTTAAGGAGATTCTCGAAGGCAAATACGACGACATTCCGGAGAGCTACTTCTTAAACTGCGGTAACATTCAGGACGTGCTTGCGAAGGTGAGTGCCGAGGAAGCGAAGACGGAGTAACCGATTGTGGATGATAAGCATTTACAACTGAAAGTATATTCGCCGACGCGGATTTTCTATGAGGGCGAGGCGGAGTTTGTCGAATTCGTCACGACCGAGGGAGAGCTCGGGGTGTATCCGAACCACATTCCGCTGACGGCGGTTGTGGCGCCGGGAATCCTTCGAATTACCGTTAACGGCAAAGTCCGTGAAGCAACGCTTCTCGACGGGTTCGCGACGATTCTTCCGAAAGAGATTATCATCCTTTCGGAAGCCTGCGAATGGCCCGAAGAGATTGATATCCACCGCGCCGAGGAAGCGCGCATAAGGGCTGAGCGGAAACTGCAGATGGAGCAGACCGTGCGGGACGAGCTTGCTTTGCGCCGCGCGATTGTCCGCATGCAGCTTGCGAACAAATATCGATAAAATTCAATGCCACCTGAGTTCAGGTGGCATTGTGTGCAAGTAAGAGAAGGAGACAGATATGGGGCTGATTATTGTGACCGGGCTTTCGGGAGCGGGCAAATCAATTGCAATCAACGCGCTTGAAGACCTCGGGTACTATTGCGTCGATAATCTGCCGCCGCAGTTTCTCGTGAGCTTCGCCGACCTGTACGGCATGTCGGAAAGCAACCGCGAGAAGAAGATTGCGACGGTCGTTGACATCCGCGGGAAGAACATGTTCGGCGACTTCTTCCATGCGATGGAGGAACTCGGCAGAAAGAATTATCCGTACCGGATTCTGTTCCTCGATGCCGACACGAAGACACTGATTAACCGATATAAATACACGAGACGGCGCCATCCTTTGATGGAAGACGACAATCTCTCAATGGAGCAGGCAATTGAGGAGGAACGGAACTTCTTAAAGCCGACGAGAGACCGCGCGGACTTCATCGTGGACACGTCGCCGCTTAAGCCGATGCAGCTCCGCGAGCAGATTGTGAGCCTCGTGAGCGACCGTCCGGAGGAGGATTCGCTTGTCCTCCGCGTCGTGTCCTTCGGCTTCAAGGAGGGGATTCCGTCCGACGCCGACATGGTTTACGACGTGCGGTGTCTGCCGAATCCGTACTATATCGACGAACTGAAACCGCTGACCGGGCTTGACCGGGAGGTGCAGGAATACGTAATGGGATTCGCGGAGAGCAAGGAGTTCTTCCGGCAGGTGACGGAGATGATTTCGTATCTGCTGCCTTTCTATCGGAAGGAGGGCAAAAACGAGCTGGTTGTGGCATTTGGCTGCACTGGCGGAAGACACCGTTCCGTATGCTTTGCGGAGCTGTTCTCGGCCCATATGCGGGATCAGGGGTGCCGCGTTCTCGTGACGCATCGCGAACTCGGCAAGAGAGAGAATTCCTAGGGAGGAGAAGACATGAGTAAAGTACTTTTGGCAGGCGGCGCGGGCTATATCGGCTCGCATACCGCAGTGGAGATGCTGAACGCGGGATACGAGGTTGTTATCGTCGACAACTATTACAACAGCTGTCCCGAGGCAGTGAAGCGCGTCGAGGAGATTACCGGGAAGAAGGTTGCCCTTTATGAGGCCGATGTTTCGGACGCGGAGGCGCTTCGTAAGGTATTCGCGGCAAATGACATCGATGCGGTTGTGCATTTTGCGGGAATGAAAGCGGTCGGCGAATCGGTTTCGAAGCCGGTGATGTATTACGAGAACAATCTCGGCACGACGACAACGCTTCTTAAGGTGATGAAGGAGTTCGGCTGCAGCAAGTTTATCTTCAGCTCGTCGGCAACCGTGTACGGCGACCCGGACAGCCTTCCTCTTTATGAGACTTCGCCGAAGAAGTTCTGTTCGAACCCGTACGGCTGGACGAAATGGATGATTGAACAGATTCTTACGGACGCGGCAGCAGCCGATCCGGAGCTTTCGGTCGTGCTGCTCCGTTACTTTAACCCGATCGGGGCGCACGAGAGCGGACGCATCGGAGAGGATCCGAAGGGAATCCCGAATAACCTGCTTCCGTTCATCGCGCAGGTTGCGGTAGGCAGAAGAGACCACCTGAATCTGTTCGGAAACGATTATCCGACGCCGGACGGAACGTGCATCCGCGACTACATCCACGTGGTGGACCTCGCGAAAGGGCATGTGTGCGCCGTGAAGTACGCTTCGGACCACAAGGGGACGGAGATTGTCAACCTCGGAACCGGCAAGGGCACAAGCGTTCTTGAGATGATTGAAGCGTTTGAGCGCGTGAACGGCATCAAGATTCCTTACGAGATCACCGGACGCCGCCCGGGCGATATCCCCGCGAGCTATGCGAACGCGGACAAGGCATTTAAGCTGTTCGGCTGGAAAGCGGAGAAGACGCTTGATGACATGTGCCGCGACACCTGGAACTGGCAGTCGAAGAATCCGAACGGATATAACGAAGGAGAAAAAGGATGATCGGTATCATCGGAGCTATGGAAGTCGAGGTCGCAAGACTTCGCGACGCAATGCAGGTCGAAAAGACGGAGAATGTAGCGGGAATGGTATTCTACTCTGGTAGAATAAACGACGCGGAAGTCGTTCTCGTGCGCTCCGGAGTCGGCAAAGTCAATGCCGCAATCTGTACGCAGATACTCTGTGACCTGTTCCCGGTATCCTGCATCCTGAACAGCGGAATCGCAGGTTCTTTGAACGCGGAAATCAACATCGGCGACATCGTCATCTCGGATGACGCGCTGCAGCATGACATGGATGCGCGGTACTTCGGGTACGACCCGGGCGTGATTCCGCAGCAGGAGGTGTCCGTGTTCCGTGCGGATCCGGAGCTTGCGGATCTGGCGGAAGCCGTCTGTAAGGAAGTAAACCCCGATATCGGCGTATTCCGCGGGCGCGTGCTCTCGGGCGATCAGTTCATCGCCGATAAGGAGAAGAAGGAGTGGCTCAGCGTCACATTTTCCGGGCTGTGCACCGAGATGGAAGGCGCGGCAATCGCGCACGCGGCCTATAAAAACGGCGTTCCGTTCCTGATTATCAGGGCGATCTCCGACAAAGCGGACGACTCGGCGACCGAGGACTACACGACGTTTGAAAAGAAAGCTATCGACCATATGGTACGCCTTACGCTCGGGCTTTTAGAGCGGTATGAAGAATAAAGCCGGCAGCAGACGGCGAACATCAGGAGGACGAAAAATGGTATACCAGACAAGCGGAACCTGTTCCAGAGAGATTTATTATGACATCGTAGAGGAAGACGGAAAGAAGGTTGTCCGGAATGTCCGCTACGTAGGCGGCTGTAACGGCAATCTGCAGGGCATCAGCAAGCTTGTAGAGGGACTTCCGGTTGACGAAGTCATCGCAAAGCTTAAGGGTATCCGCTGCGGCTTTAAATCAACTTCCTGCCCCGACCAGCTCGCAAGAGCGCTTGAGGCGGAGCAGTAGAAAACGCCAAGATTCACGCCGGATACGGCGGAAGGAGCGATGAATTCATGAAGAAAATCGTACTGACAGGCGGGGGTACGGCAGGACATGTGACGCCGAACATCGCGCTGATGGACGAACTTCGGGCAAACGGCTTTGAAATCGTCTACATCGGTTCGAAAGAAGGAATCGAAAAGCAGCTGATCGAAGCGCTCGGAGTGCCTTATTACGGGATTTCCTCGGGCAAGCTGCGCCGTTACTTTTCGTGGAAAAACCTGACGGATCCGTTCCGCGTGCTGAAGGGCTGCAGGGAAGCGAAGAAACTGATGAAACAGCTGAAACCGGACATCTGCTTTTCAAAAGGCGGTTTCGTGACCGTTCCCGTGGTGCGCGCCGCCGCGAAATGCAAAATCCCGGTCGTGAGCCACGAGTCCGACATGACGCCGGGGCTTGCAAACCGGCTCGGCATGCGGTACGCGACGAAAATCTGCTGCAATTTCCCGGAGACGCTTGCAAAACTCGGCGACAAGGGCATTCATACCGGAACGCCGATCCGACGCGAACTGTTCACCGGTTCAAAGGAAGACGGGCTTAAGTTTGCGGGTTTCCCGGATGACAAGCCGGTCATTCTCGTCGTCGGCGGAAGCACCGGCGCCGTCCGCGTGAACGAAGCGGTAAGAAAGATTCTTCCGGAACTCCTTAAGGACTTCCGCGTGATTCATCTGTGCGGCAAAGGAAAAACCGACCCGGCCTACGACGGCACGGACGGCTATGTGCAGATTGAGTATTGCAACAAGGAAATGAAAGACCTGTTCGCGGCTGCCGACATCGTCATCTCGCGGGCCGGGGCAAATGCCATATGCGAACTGTTAGCTCTCCGTAAGCCGAACCTTCTGATTCCGCTTTCGAAAGAAGCAAGCCGCGGCGACCAGATTCTGAATGCCGAGTCGTTCGAGAAGCAGGGCTTCAGCATGGTGATGCAGGAAGAAGACATCACCGAAGAAAGCCTTCTTGCGGCAGTGAAAGATCTTTACGAAAAGCGCGATTTCTACATCGACACGATGATGCACAGCCGCCTCGCGGACGCAACCGAAGTGATTGTAAAATTGTTGTGTGAGTTGTCCGGAAACAAAGCAGAATAAAATACAGGCGCGGGCGCGCCGTCGCTAATCTATAGGCGGAAACCGGTCTCCGGCCTCCGCATCCGGCCCCGTCAGTTAGGCATTTGTGCTCATTTTGTCAGCTTGTAGCTTGATGTAACCTCACGGAATATCATATTCTGGAATTCAGTGGGAAGCGGGATGCGTAAAAAACCCACGAAACCTTGTTTCATTCATGGTTTCGTGGGTATTGTTTTTTGCAGATAGTAAAAAAATCGTGAAAAACCGGTGGTTTTGCAGAAAAAGACAGAACCTCAGGCATACGAAATGTTTATGCAAAACAAATCAGTGGGTTCGATTGTTTTTTTATACAAGAAAATGAGCACAAATGACATACTGAATTCAAAAAATGAATGATTCCGTGGGTTCTTGAAATGGCAGTTGCCTTTGCTGCATCCCCATACTCTACAGGTTCGCGGCGATTTCATTCGCCAGCACCGCCGCTTCGCCCTCGGCGTACTCTTCGTGCGGCCATACGGGAAGAATGCCGTCGCCCTCGTAACGGGGCACAACGTGTACATGCAGATGGAAGACGGACTGCCCGGCGGCCGTGCCGTTGTTCTGAAGAATGTTGATACCGTCGCAGCCGGTCGTCTTCTGAACGGCCGTTGCTACCTTCTTCGCAACCGGAAGCAGCTTCGATGCGATGTCCTCGGGAAGCGTGAACAGGTTGTCTGCGTGCTCCTTCGGAAGAATGATGACATGCCCCTTATGGGCGGGCGCGATATCTAAAATTGCGCGGAAATCGTCGTCCTCATATACGGTTGCCGACGGAATGATGCCGTTTGCAATCTTACAGAAAATACAATTATCGTTCATGATGAGTTACCTCCCGGATAGATAATATAACGGTCAAAGCCCTGCAACCATTCTATCACATTTGCCGTAAAATGGGGAAAAGATTTGCATTAAAACGAAAAAAAGCATATAATATATTGTGGCGTAATCTGAAAAGACAGTAAAGACGCCGAGAGGTCAGAATGAAATCCCGAAGCATACCATACCGTGCCCTGGTCACAATCGGAATCTTTCTTATTTCGTTTGCGGTCTTCTACGGCACTCTCGATAATCATGTACTGGTGAACGAATTCCATACGGTTCGTTCGATGGACGCTACCCTTCCGATCATCACGTTCGTGACGGGCGACACCGAAATCAACATGACGTTCGGTTACACGTTCATCCCGCAGGAAGGCAAGATCCGCCAGAGCATCACACCCGTTTCACCGACCAACCGCACATTTTCCGTGCTGGTCGACCAGAAGGACAGCAACGTCCGTAAGATGGCCTGCACCGTCTCCGAAGTCGCAACGGGCACCGTGCTCGACAACATCGAGCTGATGTCCCTTAAGGAGCAAAGCGACGGAAGGCTTATCGGGCAGTTCTTCCTGACGGCCAACTACGCGACCAACACCGAATATACGATGCGCATTACGCTGACAACCGCGGAAGGCAAGGCAGTCTATTACTACACGAGACTGTACCTTCCGACATACGGAAACGTGAAGCGCGAGATCGCATTTCTCGAGAATTTCCACTCCGCGATCATGGATGAAGACCATGTGAACGAGGTCGAGAAGTACCTCGAAACCGAGGACAGCTACACAGGCTCGGACTTCAGCCGTATCACACACCGTGACGCGCTCGACGCAGTCGGATACGGTTCGATGGAACCGACCGAGATCGAGGCCTATGTGCCGCGGTATGTCGAGTACACGTCCTCATTTGTCGCATGTGAGAAGGACTTCTACGTGCAGATTTACTCGAACGACGGACTTGAGACCTACAGCTGCATGGAGCACTACCGTTTCAAAACCGCAGTCAAAACGAACTATCTGTACTCGTTCGAACGCAAGATGGAAGTTGTCTTCGAGCCCGAGTACTTTAACTTAAGCCAGCTTCAGATCAAGCTCGGCATCACGGGCGAGCAGGACGTCAACTGCATGTTAAGTGGGAACGAGAAGTACCTTGTCTTCGTCCGCGACGGCGACCTTTGGGAATATGATATGGCGGAAAATGTGATGATTCCGCTGTTCTCCTTCGACCGCGAAGGCGGTGATAACGCGCGTTACCATAACCGCAACCACAACTTCAAACTGATTTCGGTCGACGACAACGGCGACGCGGATTTCGTGTTCTACGGCTACATCATACGAGGCGAGTACGAGGGGCGCGTCGGCATCCTTTACTACCGTTATTACGCGGAGGAGAAGCGTGTCGAGGAGCGTATGTTCGCACCTGTGACCGTGCCGTACGACATCCTGAAAGAAGAGTTCGGAAGCGTCTGCTACATGAACCATCTCGACGAGTTTTTCTTCTCGCTTTACGGGACGGTTTACCAGTACCGAACGCAGCTGCACGACCATGTCGTGATTGTTGAGGACATCGTGGAGCCGTATTACCAGGACGGCAACGTGTTGGTGTACCAGGAGAAGCCGAATACCGAGAACACGCGAGTGTGCTTCTATGATATGGAAAATGACACGTTGACGTACCGCGAGGCGGAAGAGGGCGACCGGCTTTTATTCCTCGGAACGATTGACGGAGATTTGATCTACGGCGACTGCCATGCCGCGGACATCACATTTAAGGACAATGCAAAGCCGCACGTGCCGATGTATCAGATCCGAATCGAAACCTCGGACGGCGAGCCGGTTAAGACCTATAAGCGGGACCGCGCCGATGAGTACTTCCTTGACGCGGAGATTGAGGACTTCGGTATCGCAATCAACATCAACCGGAAGACCGGCGTCGTGTCGGGCGTCGGCAAGGACGGAAAGGCATACACGCGTCCGATTTATGAGGACGTAGGGACATACAATATCTTAAAGAGCATCGAGCAGAAGAAGGAAGCCGTCAACGTCAGCTCACGCTACACCGAGAAGATGCGCCGCGAGTATTATCTGAATCTGCCGCAGTCCTTCAAGATGACGAAGGTTCCGACGCAGATTGAAATCAAATCGACGCAGGGAAGCGGCCGTACGCCGGTTCGTCTCGGTGAGCGGACCAAAGAGATGTTCTACGTCGAAGCGTTCGGCAAGGTCATCATGATTTCCGACGATCTCGCGACCTGTGTATCGAAGGCAAATGCGAACTACGGCGGCGTTTTCAACGAGAAAGGCCAGATTGTATGGCTTCGAGGCATGCGTGCCGATTCGCGGCTTCTTCGAAACGTGACGCCCTGCTACGTGGATGAGAACATCACCGAGAAGGAAGCCATCCTTCAGATGATTCTGAGTTATAAGGGCGCGGCCATCAACGCATGGGACTGCGACCTCAACGAGAAGGCAATGCTCCAGTGGATCAACGATAACATTCCCGGAAGGGCGGTTGACCTGACCGGCGTGACGATGATGGAGGCGCTGAATTTCGTTTCGGACGGCCACCTCGTGGCGACCTACTTCGAAGGGGAGTGGCTTGCGATTACCGGCTACACTGCGAACCTCGTGTACGCAATTTCGCCGAAGGACGGCAAGACGAAGACGATTATGCTTGCCCGCATGCGAAACATTCTGGATAATACAGGGTTGTTCTACACTTATATCGATTAACGGAGGGTTTATGAAGAGGGTATTTCTGATTGTGCTTGACAGCTGCGGCGTCGGCGAACTGCCGGACGCGGCCGATTTCGGGGATGTCGGAAGCTTTACGCTTCGGAGCGCGGCGAGTGACGCTTCGTTTTCGATGCCGAACATGGAAAAACTCGGACTTTTCCACATCGACGGCGTGTATGGTGCGGTAAATGCCAAGGGCCTTGGCAAGACCACTAGAAAGACGTTCAAGGGTTCCGTATGCAGGCTTGCGGAGCGCTCCAAAGGAAAGGACACGACGACCGGCCACTGGGAGATCAGCGGTATCGTAAGCGAAAAGCCGATGCCGACGTTTCCGGACGGATTC
>JAGAES010000016.1 GCA_017613055.1 Lachnospiraceae bacterium
CGGTACATGATACCGGAAGTTTCTGGTACGGTTTCGGCTCGTTTTTCCTGCCGATTATCGGGTTGATTGCCGGCTATATATTCCGAAAGAATAACTATATCCGGAATTACAAGTCCTGTAAGAAGGGAGCCGTCGGCGGTCTGATTTTCCGCGCCGTTGTGATTCTGCTCTTCGTCATTTTGATTCTGCTGGCATATCGATAACCTATGAAACGTTACTACGGAGCAAAACAGAATGTGACAAAGCCGGTGGAGAAGATTACGCTGGATGACCGTACGGTCTCCAAAAAGCGAATCTTCTTCATCGCTTTGTTTTTATGCATCGGTTTCGGCGCGTTTGCCTATGCGTTTACGCATCTCGGAAGAAGTGAGAAGGGCTGGCAGAAGGTTACCATAGACATTGGGACGGAAGAAAGCAGCTACTATGATTTCACGCTTATGTATGAATTCGGAAAAGGAGAAAAAAGCGCGAAACGCGAGAGAAGGGAACTGTCCGAAACATACGGAAACCTGACGAGAAAGGCTTTTATTCTGTTTGATCGCTCGAAGGAATATGACGGCTTCAGCAATCTCTGCACGGTGAACCGTCATCCGAATGAGACGGTAACCGTCGCCTCTGATTTGTACAAAGCGTTCGAGAAGTTTGCCTCCTATAACGACAGCCGGATTCTGTACCTCGGAGCGCTTACCGAACATGTCGAGGCACTTGTTTCAAGCGACAGCGCAGAAGCGCTTTCGGAATACGATCCGTACACCAATGAGTCCGTTCGGGAATTCTTCAATAAGACAGCCGGATTCGCAATGGACCGGGACGCGGTGCAGCTTGAACTGTGCGGGGATAACCGGGTCATTCTTCACGTTTCCGATGATTACCTCACATTTGCCGGGGAAAACGGTATTGTGAACTTTATTGATTTCGGCTGGACGAAGAATGCCGTCATCTGCGATTATCTGGCGGACACCCTGATCGGGAAGGGCTTTAACAACGGTATTCTGACGAGCTATGACGGCTTTACCCGGAATTTCTGCGCGAGCGAAAAGGCGTTCGACTATGCGCTCGTTTTCTTTGAAGACGGGGAACCGCGAACTTCCGGCGCCATGAATTATCAGGGAAAGAAGAATTTTGTATGGTTCCATGATTATCCCATGCACACATTTGACGGTATGGGGCGTGTGCTTATGCTGCAGGACGGAAATAAGCGGCATACGTATCTCGGCACCGACGGCCTTCCGCATTCGGCCCTTTCGGAGCTGCTTGCGTGGTCGGAAGCGGATTCCTGCACGGATATCGCGCTCTCCATGGCGAAGTATTATATCACCGATCACTATTCCGGCGACGACCTTCGCGCCGGGGCGGGAGCGAAAGGCATTTCGGTCCTGACGGCCGAAGAAGCCGGGCTGCTTCATACCAATGATTGGAACGTCACATTTGACGGAAATACCCGGACGATTGTACGGGTTCCGTATTCCGTAGAGTAGAACGGGAAAGGAGAAGAACATGGCTTGGGGCTTGGCATTTCTGATCGTGCTTCTTTGGATTGTCGGAACGTCCTTACTGTATGGTATCATCGAAGCACTCGATAAGCGGTATCATTTTCAGTCGCGTGAAGGTTTTGCCGGTCTCGGTCGATGGCTTTACCGGATCTTATTTACGATTGTTCCTCCGATCTTGTTCCTTGCAGTCAATCTTCTGATCCGCGTCTGCGCACGGTTCGGCGTTCTCTGGCTGATTATTGTTCTGATTGCGGAAATCGTCTGCATTCCTGCTTACTATTTCTTAAAAGCGATGCTTCAGAGTCCTGCCCGCTTAGCAAGAAAAGCCCGGCTTGAGGAGGGAGATTACGCCCTGTTTGAAGAGAACTTTTATAAGGAGCATTCAAGGCATAGAGAATTTGACGGGCAGGCCCCTTATACATACCTGTGGTATCAGTTTAACGATATGGCAGGAAGGATTTCCTACGGACATTTCTTCTGCCCGAAGAAGCGCAGAAAGGCTTACGCGGAAGCAATCATCGAAAACAACCGGGATATTCTCCCGGAGATTACCCGGTGGGATTATTATGATGACCCGGAAATCGGAAACGGGTATGACAGCGTGCTCGTATTATACTGCGGAGAGGAAGAACGAAAGATGGAGATCAACCGCGACAGCGCGAGGCTTTTTCTGTGGCTTTGCCTTAAGCAGTTTATAAAGAACTTTCCGGCTTGTGTGCTTCAATTCTTCATAAAAACCGGAAGGTTTTTGAATCCGTTCCGATGGTTTAAAAAGAAGCAGGAATCATAGAAAAACTGCTTGCATTCGAAAATAATTATGTTACAATACCATTCGGAATAGGAATGAGAACCGAATTCAGACAGAATAAGGAGAATAGATTATGGCTAAGAAACCTACGGTTTTGCTGATCCTCGACGGATACGGACTGAACGACAAGACAGAAGGCAACGCGGTTGCACAGGCGAAGACGCCGGTGATGGACCGTTTAATGAAAGAATATCCCTTTGTTAAGGGAAATGCTTCCGGTATGGCGGTAGGCCTTCCGGACGGACAGATGGGTAACTCCGAAGTCGGACACCTCAACATGGGTGCCGGCCGCATCGTTTACCAGGAGCTGACCCGTATCACGAAGGAGATCATGGACGGCGACTTCTTTAAGAACGAAGAACTGCTCGCTGCCGTAGAGAACTGTAAGAAAAATGACAGTGCGCTTCACCTGTACGGACTTCTTTCCGACGGCGGCGTACACAGCCATAACACGCATCTGTATGCGCTTTTAAAGCTTGCTAAGGATCAGGGCCTTAAGAAGGTTTACGTACACTGCTTCCTTGACGGACGTGACACACCTCCGGCAAGCGCAGGCGAGTTCGTAGCCGCTCTTGAAGAGGAGATGGCCAAGATCGGCTGCGGCGAGGTCGCTTCGATCAGCGGCCGTTACTACGCAATGGACCGTGACAAGAACTGGGACCGTGTCGAGAAGGCATATGCCGCACTCGTTTACGGCGAAGGAAACACCGCGGACAGCGCTTCCGAAGCAATGAAGAACACTTATGCCGCAGGCGTTACCGATGAGTTCATGATTCCGACCGTAATCCTTAAGAACGGCGCTCCGACGGCAACAATTAAGGCAAATGACTCGATCATCTTCTTCAACTTCCGTCCGGACCGCGCCCGTGAGATCACGAGAACGTTCTGCTGCGAGGATTTCGACGGATTTGAGCGCCGCAACGGCTTCTTCCCGGTGAAGTACGTATGCTTTTCCGAGTATGACGTTACGATCCCGAACAAGACGATCGCGTTCAAGAAGATAGAGATCACCAATACGTTCGGCGAGTGGCTTGCGGCCCAGGGAATGAAGCAGGCAAGAATCGCCGAGACCGAGAAGTACGCACACGTTACGTTCTTCTTTAACGGCGGTATTGAGGCTCCGAATGCGGGCGAGGACCGTATTCTTGTCGATTCCCCGAAATATGTTCCGACTTATGATAAAAAGCCGCGTATGAGCGCTTACACGGTTTGTGACGAGCTCAGCAAGGCCATCACCAAGAAGGATGAGGACGGAAACGCATATTACGACGTGATCATCTGCAACTTTGCGAACCCGGACATGGTAGGTCACACCGGCGTGCTTCCGGCAGCAATCGAGGCAATCGAAGTTATCGACAAATGTGTCGGCGAGATCGTTACCTTTATCAAGGAAGTTGGCGGACAGCTTTTCATCTGTGCGGACCATGGAAACGCAGAGCAGCTTCTCGACTATGAGACCGGCGCTCCGTTTACCGCTCACACGACCAATCCGGTTCCGTTTATCCTTGTAAACGCGGATGAGAAATACACGCTTCGCGAAGGCGGATGCCTTGCGGACATCATTCCGACGCTCATCGAACTGATGGGTAAGGAGCAGCCGAAGGAAATGACCGGAAAGAGCCTGCTTGTAAAGTAAGTCCGAATCCGAAAAATGTGCTTGCATTTCCCGCAGTGATATGATAGAATCAATTGCGTGTCAAAACTGACATGTATGATTTGTTTTGGAGGTTCCGATGAAACCGTTATATCTTGTATTAGTTGTTATATATTGCATTATCTGCATTTCCCTTGTTGTTATCACATTGATGCAGGAGGGTAAGAACGCAGGTCTCGGATCGCTTTCCGGTGCGAATACGGATACTTACTGGAGTAAAAACAAAGGCCGTTCCGCTGAGGGTAAGCTGATTCTCGCAACGAGAATCCTTGCTGCGCTGTTCATTGTCCTTTCCATTGTTTTGGCATTGAAGGGCTGGCCGCACTCTGTATAAAAGAAAGTATATCGAAGGCACTCTGAGCAATCAGGGTGCCTTTTTTATCGAATCGGAAAATCCCCAAGGAGGGACAATGTTTCAGGAAGAAAAGAAGGAAATGATAGCCGCACTCATATGCGACGAGAAATTAAAGCCGATGAAGTTCCGCGAACTCGCCGGCTTTCTCGGCATACCGAAACAGGAGCGCGGCGAACTGTCGGAAATACTCGACGCGCTTTTGAAGGAAGACCGCATCGCGGTTGACAGCGAGGGCCGTTACGTGAACGACCGCGCGCTGCATGTGACCGGGGAGTTCTTTGCTACCGGAAGGGGCTTCGGATTTGTCCGCCCCGAAGGAAGAGGCGCGGATGCCGACATTTATATCGCGGAAGAGAAAACGCTCGAAGCCATGCACGGCGATACGGTGCAGGTGACCGTCATAAAGCAGGCGGATCCCGATCCGGACCGTCATATGCGTGCGGAGGGCGAAATCGTCAAAATAATTACGAGAGCCAATGAAACCGTTGTCGGAACGTTCTTCCGGGACGGTTCGATCGCATTTGTCCGCCCCGATAACCGAAAGCTCGATTTCGACATCTTTGTTTCGAAAGAGCATACGAAGGGAGCGCAGGAAGGGCAGAAGGTCGTATGCCGCATCAAACATTTCGGCACGAAGAAGCGTAATCCCGACGGCATCGTGACGGAAATTCTCGGCAGTCTCGGCGATCCCGGGATCGACGTGCTTTCGGTAATCCGTTCGTACGGAATCCCGACCGATTTTCCGCAGGAAGTGCTTGCGGAAACGGCAGGCGTGCCGCAGAAGGCGGACCCCGGGGAAGTATCCAAGAGGCTTGATCTCAGAGATATCCCGACCGTTACGATTGACGGAGAGGACGCAAAAGACCTCGACGACGCAATCACGATCGAAGAGCATGACGGGACGTTTACGCTCGGCGTGCACATTGCCGACGTAAGCCATTACGTGACGGAAGGATCGGCACTTGACGACGAAGCGCAGAACCGCGGTACAAGCGTTTATTTTGCGGACCGTGTGATTCCGATGCTTCCGCGCGAGCTGTCGAACGGCATCTGCTCCTTA
>JAGAES010000113.1 GCA_017613055.1 Lachnospiraceae bacterium
GCGGTTTCTGGTTGACGGCTTTGACAAAGTCGTCTCAATCATCCTGATGGAGGACTACCCGAGCATGGCGAGAGTCCGCAAGGCGACGACCGATTCGCTGGTCGAAATCCTCGGCGGCAGAGGTTCTTCCGAAGCATTGAATATTCTCGATGAGACGATTGCTTACGTCCGTGAGAACGGCCCGATTCCTGCGAACAAAATCAATATCGGCGGCCGTGCGGAGAAGGGCAGCTGGGGACACGGAAAGCTTTCGAGCGCGGCACTTGATTATCTGTTCCATGACGGCCGAATCGGTATTCATTCGAAGAAGAAGGCGCAGCGGGTGTACGATCTGAGTGAGAGGCTTTATAAACCGGAAATTCTGAACGGCGCGGACCCTTTCACCGATGAGCATGAGTTCCTTCGCTGGTACATCAAGCGAAGAATCGGCAGCATCGGCATGGTGTGGAACAAGAACACCGGTGCATGGCTATGGCATTTTCTGTATAACCGGCATCCTCGCGAGGAAATTATCCGCGAGCTGGTTGAAGACGGTCAACTGACGGAGATTCATGTGGAAGGAATCAAGGAACCTCTCTACATCCGCAAAGAGAACGAGGAGCTTCTTTCGAGACCTGCGGCAAATGCCATGGCGCAGGTCATTGCCCCGCTTGACAATCTCATCTGGGACCGCGGGATTACGGAGCAGGTATTTGATTTCAAGTACTCGTGGGAGGTGTACATACCGGCAGCGAAGCGACAGTATGGTTACTATGTGTTGCCGGTTCTGTACGGGAACCGTTTCGTCGCACGGTTTGAGCCCGAGAAGAACAACGGAAAGGACCCTCTCCGGATTAAGAACTGGTGGTGGGAGAAGGATGTTACCGTAACCGACGAAATGCTTGCTGCAATCGGCGACGCGTTCCGCAGATTCAGCGTGTATCTCGGAATACCGGTGATTTCGGAAAAGGACTGGAAGAAAAAACTTCTGTAACCACCATCCACACAGAAAGGAGACCTATGGACGAAAAGAAACTTTTTGACGGGCACGCCAAAGCATACACGGCCGGGCGGCCGGGCTACGCGAAGAAACTGATCGACTGCCTATATCGGGAATGTGTAAAGGGGAAAATGAATTGTTTCGGGATATCGAAATTGACGGCTTCCGCAGCATTGTGCCTAAGCGGTACACCTTGACAGAGCCGCAAGTGTTCCGCTATACTTGATTCAGCGGATGCTTTTGTCCGCCCGGAATCTCCGCGCGGCGGAGAAATACAGAGACTGATAGGAGAAAAAGCACATGAAGAAAATATTGGCATTGTTCCTTGTCCTTCTCATGGCATTTTCCGTAGCCGCCTGCGGCAAGGACGATGACGGAGACTCGAAGAAGAAAGACGATAAGAAAAGCGAAGACTCTTCGAAGAAGGATGATAAAGACAAAAAGGATGACAAAAAGCCCGACAGCATCGGAGACGGCGTTATCTCGCAGATCATCGGCGATAAGGTAACCCTTCCCGAGGGCGGACAGGCACATGATTCCTGGCATGCACTGACGACGGTCCGCACTTACGAGTTCTCAAAGGACGGCAAGTGCACCAAGAGTGAGGACATCTACTATATTGATGATGTGTCAAACTACGAGACCGCGAACGATCATCTGATCGGCGGCGACTGGAAGCCTGTATGGAGCGCGGACAAGACCAACTTCGTACTCAACAATGAGTATATCTCCTATGTGGAGACCGAGGACGCGCTTGAGTACTATGATTCGAGATACTATTCCTACACGATTAAGTACAGCAACGGCTCGGAGAAGCATGTAGACGCGCCGGATCTGGCAACGAAACTTGCAAATCTCAAGGAAATCTACGGCATTCAGTTTGAATCGGTGCAGAGCATGATCGGTAATTACACCGTCGCTACCTGGCAGCGTGAAGCCCTTAACATCCAGATGGGCGAGAATTCTACCGTGGATGACATGAACGCGCTTTGCTCAAAGCTTTACGACCTCTGCAAACCGCTTGCCGACGAAGGCAAGATGTACTCTTACCTCGGTAAGTACGGCGACGAGCTTACGGCGGCTCCGGAAGTTACCTCGGAATTTGACAGCGCTGAGTTCCATTACTTCCGTAACGGCAAAGAAATCAAAGTCAGTGTCGGTATCTCCCAGAAACTGAACAAAGTACTGACGCTCTTCATCGGAGTAGTGAAATAAAGACAGATAGGAAGGAATAAATAAAAAGGAGCCCTCACCGGCTCCTTTTTATACCGGAGGAAAGCAATGGCAAGGCATATTGTCGTAGAACCGTATAACGAAGCATGGCAGCAGGATTTCGCGGCGATTAAGGCGGAACTCGAGCCGGTGCTCGGAGCATTGGCGCTTCGGATTGAGCATGTCGGCAGCACATCGGTTCCGGGGCTTTCCGCGAAGCCGATTATCGACATCGATGTCGTCATCGAAGATTACTCCAAACTGAAGGATGTTGTTGCAGCACTCGGCACAATCGGTTATACTCATGAAGGCGATAAGGGCATACCGGGACGCGAAGCGTTCCGATATGAAGGCAAAGAGCATCTTCGGAACCATCACCTGTACGTATGCCCGGAGAACTCCGCCGAGCTGCACCGCCATCTGACTTTCCGGAATTATCTGAGGATGCATCCGGAAGCAGTCATTGCATACAGCCGAATCAAGGAAGAGGGCGCGGCGCTCTATCCGTACGACATAGACCGTTACATTGAACACAAATCACCGTTTATTGAGAGGATTTATTCCGAGATCGGGCTTTGATGAGGGAAAAGGAATGAAAGTACTCAAAAAACTGAAAAACTACCTGTTTTACTGCGGGATCGAGAGAGAGGAATACAACGCGGTTAAAAAGGACGTATACGCCTCGAATTTCGTAATCTGGAGGATTCTGCATTTCTTCATGGCCGCCGTTTTTCTTGCGTTATATATCAGTTCGCTGATGAACGGGCTCCTGCATGTAAACCGGTATTTCTACCTGGCGGCTTTTTTATATTCCTCCGCCGGAATTGTATATTTCTTCGTTTTGAGGAAGGACTCCAGAGTAGCCAAGCTTCTGATGTACCTTTCGATGTCGCTGCTCCTTGCGTTCGGCTGCTTTATCTCGAGGAACAATCCGGTGGCGCCTGCGACCACATTTATCGCGCTTCTTCTGATTACGCCGATGTTCATGATTGACCGTCCGGTCTACATGACGATGGAACTGTGCGCCGCATCGACCGTGTTCCTGATCTGGATGCATTCCGTCAAATCCCACGACATCTGGATGGTGGATCTGATTAACGTCATCATCTTCACAATCGTCGGAATCTTCCTGAACATCATCGCAAACGCCGTCCGGATCCGCGAATTCGTCCTGACCAGGAAAATCAACATCCAAAAGGACACCGACGAACTGACCGGACTTAAGAACAAAGCCTCGCTGACCCGCGAGATTAACGCAATCCTTAAGAGCGACGCGGCGGACAAGGGTGCAATCTTCGTCATCGACGTGGACAAATTCAAATCCATCAATGACACCTTCGGTCACGACGTCGGCGACAGCGTCATCGAGCAGCTCGGGAAATATCTCGCAACCACGTTTATCAGGGACGAAATCGTCGGCCGTTTCGGCGGCGACGAATTCATCATATTCATCAAGGGCACGAACGAAAAGGATGCAATCCGCCGCATTGCAACGGATGTGATTGCCGGCGCCTCGGAGCAGGTAACGCTTCCGGACGCGGACAGGAAAGTAAGCATCAGCATCGGCGGCGCCATCTGCGACGGCCTCGAGAAGGATTACTCCGAGATCTTCAAAAAGGCCGACACCGCGCTGTACCGGTCGAAAGCCGACCCGGACAACCGTTTCTGTATGTATGAATAATTATGTAACTTGCGTTACCGCGGGAAATGTGATATTATGTGTCGCGGACAGCCCCCGGAGGGGAGTAAGGAGACCGGATTTATGAAGAAAACAAAGCGGCAGGGAATTGCGTTAATCCTGCTCATTATGATTCTTTTAAGTGCCTGCGGCAAAGGCGGGGAGAAGCAGAAGAAAGCGGAGGACGTGACGGATACGCCGACTCCGACGCTAGTGCCTACCAACACGCCCACACCGACCATGACACCCACGCCTACGCCGAGACCGGCTTTCGGTGTGACGACGATGTCTCTCTATAAAAACCGGAAGGATGAGAAACTGAGACGCAAATACGACAGCACCTTCCAGGCAAGATGGGTTGCCGGAACCGACATCACGAGTTTCGAGTGCATCGCTTCCGACGCCGACGAAATTCCGAACAACGACCGTTACTTCCAGGATCTGTGGAAGGACGAGTGGAACAAGTTCGAAAACTGCGATCAGTGTAAGATCGGTTACCGCGTACAGTTCCAGACCGTTGACGGACAGAAGTTCGACAAGATGATTTTGAAGCCCGGCGACGAGAAGGATTACTTCGATTACATCGAAAACTACCTCTATGACGATATTCACCAGGTAAAGGGGCAGTGGTACTCCCATCTGGAGCCGGAACAGATCAGCGACAACATGATTCTTTCGTCGATGAAGTTCACGGCCGGCAAGAAGATCGATCAGGTTATGAGCCCGATTACGGTCAGCGCCTACATCTACTACTCCGACCTCGATTTCGACGCGAGAGGCAACTACATCGGCGCGGTCAGCTACACCGTGCAGATGGTGAACACCGACATCAACGCGAAGTACCTGCCGGATTACGACGGCGGCTACCAGACCGCAATCCTCGAGCAGGACGCGATGAACAATCCGGGCGGTGAGGAAGCTACGGCCGTAGCCATCAGCATCACGAACAGCAACGGCAAGGGGACCGATTCCTTAAAGGATAAGAAATACAGCACGCGCGTGACCTATAACGCGGGCGACACGGTTACGATTAAGTCCGAGTCCGATATGGCCGGTATCTATATGATCTGGGGAAGCCCGGTTGTTCCGTACACCGTGAAAGCGGGCGGCAGGGAAATCTCCTGCGGCGCGAACGGATATCTGCACGATTACATCGCATTTGACGCACCGGTTAAGGAATGCACGGTGACGATCTCCGGCGAGACGAGCATCTGCGACATCTACGCCTACTCGGCGGGACGTCTGCCGGCTTCCGTTCAGGTGTGGAATCCTCCGTACGAGAACGCCGATATCGTGATTTTCTCGACGCATGCCGACGACGAAGTGCTTTTCTTCGGCGGCGTGGCAACGCTGTACGGCGGTGCGATGGGTAAGCGCGTACAGGTTGTATATTTGTGTAATTACTGGGACGGCGACCGCGTGCGTGAGCACGAGAA
>JAGAES010000114.1 GCA_017613055.1 Lachnospiraceae bacterium
ATCATACCGTACATCTTGCACCTCCTACAGCAGACTGATCAGGGTTCCGAGGATTGCGGTAACCGCACCGAAGATTCCCCAGAAGTATGCCTGTGCACGCTGCTTGCTGATCGGGAGCTCGCCGACCATCTTGCCGGTCTGTCCGTTGATGGCGTACCGGTAATCCTTGCCGCCGTACTTGCAGTTAATAATGTAGACCGGAAGCAGAACGTACTTCACGGAAGGTGACAGAAGCCGCAGGTTCCTGCCGGCCACCCGGATATTCGAGAAGTCCTTCGCGGTGCTTTTGAACTTGTCCACGGTGCTCGCTATCATCAGCTCCTCTGCCCGCCCGATACTGGCATCGGGGTCCTGGTCGAAGCGGTCCGCCAAAAATCCTGACAGATAAGCCGTCTGGAAAGGCGTAATCGCACTGAAATCATACGGTCCGACCGACTCCATCAGAGCGTCGTCCATCTTCACCGCGCCGTCCACCGGAACATTGCTGAATCCAAGCTGTCCCTCACGGTCCAGCTGATAATAGGAGGTTTCTTCCACGCGGTATTCGCCAGCGTCATACCGGCGCTGTTTCTCTGCGTCGAAAACGACCGAACCGTCCACCGTGCCGTCGAACAGCCAGAACGGAACATAAACACCCTGCACGTCCTGAATCCGCTTGTTCGTAAAGAAGTCTCTCGGGAGCAGTTTCTTGCCCTTTCCGAAAGAATCCACGATGGATTTCATCTTGTCTTTCGTAATCTTGAACGGGATTATGCCGTTCGGCTGAAGCCCGCCGTCGAACGCGTCGTTGATAACAACTTCGCTGTCGCAATAGGGGCAATGCGTTGCCGCCGTGGTCCCGTCCGTGAGAATCTGTGCTCCGCAGGATTTACAGATATAAACCTTGGTGGATGCGTCCGTATTCTGTTGGAGACTCTCTTTGTAATCTCCCCAGCTGAACGCGGAACGGCTCGCTCCGCCCTGCGCAGCTGCTTCCATATCGGCGACTTCATACTCGTTGCCGCAGGACGCGCACGCAAGCTTGCCGCTCGCAGCGCTGTACTGAAGCGCCGTACCGCAGGCGGGACACTTATAAAAAGTATTGTCCATCCCTACCTCCTCTTCCGTTTTCATCGGCATAATCAATATGCTCGAAGTAAGTCTATTTTACCAAATCCAAAAGGATAATTCAATAACATTTAGCGCAAGAAGTATGACTTTTTGGTGTCCTGACGGCTTCGTCCGGAAGATTGCGCAAATTGTATAAACATCTGTCAAAAACTTCTCATTTTTCGACCTTTATTACTCTTGACATTCCCTTTGGGACCATACTATAATTCTAGTATGGTCGGGGGATTCCCGATTCTCACACTATATTCGATTCGAAGGAGAAAAACTTATGAAAAAGTTTGTCGCAATGCTCCTTTCCCTCGTTATGATTCTCTCTCTTACCGCATGTGCTTCCGGCAAGAAAGAAACCGAGGGAAGCGAAGAGTACAAAAACATTAAGGTCGGTCTGATCTGCCTGCACAACGAGCAGTCCACCTACGACAAGAACTTCATCGACGCCATGAAGGAAGCCTGCCAGCAGCTCGGAATTCCCGAGAGCCGCATGGTTATCGTTACCGGTATCGATGAGAGCAATGCCTGCTACGAGGCTGCGAAAGACCTTGTAGACCGCGGCTGCAACATCATCTTCGCCGATTCTTTCGGCCATGAAGATTTCATGATTCAGGCTGCCAAGGAATTCAAGGATGTTCAGTTCTGCCACGCTACCGGCACCAAGGCCCACACCGAGGGGCTTTCCAACTACCACAACGCGTTCGCAAGCATTTACGAAGGCCGTTATGCAGCCGGTGTTGCCGCAGGTCTTAAGCTGAACGAGATGATTGATTCCGGAAAGATTACCGCAGATAAGGCCGTTATGGGTTATGTAGGCGCTTACACCTACGCCGAGGTTATCTCCGGTTACACCTCTTTCTATCTCGGAGCCAAGTCCGTATGTCCTTCCGTTACCATGAAGGTTCAGTTTACGGGTTCCTGGTATGATGAGACCGCCGAGAAGGAAGCTGCCGAGAAGCTTATGAATTCCGGCTGTGTCCTGATCAGCCAGCATGCTGACTCGATGGGCGCTCCTACCGCTTGTGAGAAAGCCGGCGTTCCGGACGTTTCCTACAACGGTTCCACCGTTTCGTCCTGCCCGAACACCTTTATCGTATCCTCGAGAATCAACTGGGCTCCTTATTACATCTACGCAATCAACTGCGTAAAGGATAAGAAAGCCATTGCTACCGACTGGACCGGCGGATTTGCCGAGGGTTCCGTAGAACTTTCCGCAATCAACGATAAGGCTGCCGCAGCAGGCACCAAGGAGAAGATTGACGCCGTTGTTGCCGATCTGAAGGCCGGCAAGATTAAGGTATTCTCCACCGATACATTTACCGTCAGCGGTGAGACGCTCACCACCTATCTTGCAGACATCGATACGGATGCTGCTTACCAGGGCGACACCGAGGTTATCAAGGACGGTTACTTCCATGAATCCGAGTTCCGCAGCGCTCCCGCTTTTGATCTCCAGATCGACGGCATCGAGCTTCTGAACTCCGCATTCTGATTTCGGTCATATACCTGGCATACAGGAATACGACCTGCGAAAGAAAACCATCAGCGGGGCCGATAAGTGCCCCGCTGATATTTGTTTCCAAATCATCCGACAGGAGGGCTCCGACGTGAGTGCAGTACCCGCCATTGAATTACGAGGCATCACAAAAACCTTCGGGGACGTGATTGCCAACCAGGATATCAGCCTTTCGGTATACCGTGGGGAGATTCTATCGATTCTCGGGGAGAACGGAAGCGGCAAGACAACGCTGATGAATATGATTTCGGGAATCTATTATCCGGATTCCGGACATATCTATATCGACGGCGAGGAAGTCCTGATACGCTCGCCGAAAGATTCGTTCCGTTACAAAATCGGGATGATTCACCAGCATTTCAAGCTGATTGACGTGTTCACCGCCACCGAGAACATCGTTCTCGGCCTGAATGACGGCCGCTACGACATCGCTGCTTATGAACAGCGTGTACGGGAGATCTGCGACCGCTACGGCTTTTCCCTTGATCCGAAGAAGAAGATTTACGATATGTCCGTTTCCGAGAAGCAGACCGTTGAAATTATCAAGGTGCTGTTCCGCGGGGCAGACATTCTGATTCTGGACGAACCGACTGCCGTTCTCACGCCGCAGGAGACCGACCGTCTCTTCGACGTACTCCGTCATATGCGGGATGACGGCAAGGCTATCATAATCATCACACACAAACTGCATGAAGTGCTCTCGCTTTCCGACCGTGTTTCCGTTCTTTGCAAAGGGCGCTATGTCGGAACGGTCGTGACGAAAGAGACCGACGAGGCAAAGCTTACCGAGATGATGGTCGGTGCGAAAGTGGATTTGAACATACACCGCAGCGACCCGGTCAATCCGGAACCTCGCCTGATTGTCGAAGACCTGAACTGTAAAAACGAGGACGGCCTTCCCGTTCTCTCGAATATATCCTTTACCGCGAACAGCGGCGAGATTCTCGGAATCGCAGGCATCGCCGGAAGCGGCCAGCGCGAACTGTTGGAATCCATTGCCGGCCTTCAGCCGTTAGAATCCGGAAAGATTACCTATCGAAATCCCGCTAACGACGAAGAAGAGAACCTCCGCAACAAGACTCCGCGCCAGATCCGTGAACTCGGCGTACGCCTCTCGTTCGTTCCCGAAGACCGTCTCGGAATGGGACTTGTCGGCAACATGGGCATCATCGACAACATGATGCTCCGGAGTTATGAAACCGGCCGCGGCTTCTTCCTGAACCGCACCGCACCCGCATCGCTCGCAGACCAGATTATCAGCGACCTGCAGGTTGTCACACCGAACGCAAAGACTCCTGTCCGCCGCCTGTCGGGCGGTAATGTCCAGAAGGTTCTTGTCGGCCGTGAGATCGCTTCGGCCCCGAGCGTGCTGATGGTTGCCTATCCGGTCCGGGGGCTTGATATCAACTCTTCCTTTACCATATACCGCCTTTTGAATGAACAGAAGGAAAAAGGCGTTTCGATTATCTTCGTAGGCGAAGACCTCGACGTTCTGATTGAACTGTGTGACCGGATTCTCGTCCTCAGTTCCGGACGCATCTCCGGCGTCGTCGACCCGAGACTTTCGTCCGATGAAAAATCCCTGAAGGAACAGATCGGCCTTCTGATGACCAAGAAAGCGGAAGACGGAAAGGAGGAACCGGACCATGCGTGATGCCACTGCTGCCAAACCCGTTCGTGAGCCTCTGTTCCATCTTGCCAAGCGCGATAACATGTCGCGTCCGAAGGCGCTTCTTATAAGGCTTGCAGCCATCGCCGTCGGCTTTTTGATTACCTGTATCTTCGGATATATGCTCATCCGATGGACGCCTCTCGATTTAATCGAAACGTTCCTGGACGGTACCCTCGGAACCTCGAACCGGGTCTGGTCGATGTTCCAGAACACCGCGATCCTGCTGCTTCTTTCCCTTGCCGTAACGCCGGCTTTCCGAATGCGTTTCTGGAATATCGGAGCGGAAGGGCAGACGCTGATTTCCTGTCTGGTGACCGGCGCCTGTATGATGAAGCTCGGCGACAAAGTCCCGAATCCCGTGCTTCTTCTGATTTCCCTTGCTTCTGCAATGGCCGTCGGCGCTTTATGGGCATTGATCCCGGCAATCTTCAAGGCGTTCTGGAATACCAATGAAACGCTTTTCACCCTTATGATGAACTACGTTGCCGCCCAGATTACCTCCTATTACGTGTACATCTGGTCAATGCCGAAAGGTTCCGGACATGTCGGCGTAATCAATCAGGATACGCAGGCCGGCTGGCTTGCCGAAATTGCCGGGCAGAAGTACCTGCTTACGATTCTCATCGCGCTTGTCATGACATTTGTCTCGTATATATACCTGAACTACTGCAAGCACGGTTATGAGATATCCGTTGTCGGCGAAAGCGAGAAGACGGCACGCTACATCGGAATCAGCGTAAAGACCGTCATTCTCCGTACCATGATTATCTCCGGCGCCATCTGCGGGCTGACCGGATTCCTGATCGTTGCCGGCGCCGACCATACGTTTATCAAGAATTCCGTCGGCGGGCTCGGCTTCACCGCAATCATGGTTTCATGGCTCGCGAAATTCAACCCGATTGCGATGACATTTTTCGCACTTTTGATTGCTTTCCTTGAGAAGGGTGCGAAAGAAGTTACGACGCTGACCCAATTGGATTCGTCCTTTGCAAGCATTGTAACCGGACTCGTTATCTTCTGCATCATCGGATGCGAGTTCTTCATCAATTACTCCATCCGCTTCCGAAAGAAGGAAAAAACCGTGGCGGAGGAACCAAAGAACGGTCCGCCCGATGAACCGGAAGAACAAGAAAAGGAGGCGCAGGCATGATTATCTTTTCCTTTATCCGAAGAGCCGTAATGCAGGGCGTCCCGCTTCTGTACGGTTCCACCGGTGAAATCATCACTGAGAAGTCCGGCCACCTAAACCTCGGTATCCCCGGCATCATGTATATGGGCGCCATCGGCGGCGTTATCGGCGGTTTCTTCTTTGAACAGACCAAACCCGATTTCAATCACTGGTATGTCCGCATTCTGGCGGTTCTGGTTGCGCTTTTCTGTTCGCTTCTGTTCTCGTGCCTGATGGGACTTCTGTATTGCTTCCTGACCGTGTCGATGCGGGCGAACCAGAATGTAACCGGTCTTGCACTTACCACATTCGGTGTCGGTATGGGCAACTTCTTCGGCGGTTCCCTTATTAAAATCAGCCACGCGGATGTTCCGAATATAACGCTCACGGATACGAGCGGCTGCTTCGCGAAGCATCTCCCGTTCGTGGATACCGTGAATAACCTTGCCGAATCCGGCAAATGCCCGAAGGTTCTCGCGGAAATCTGCTCTACAATCTTCTCCTACAGCGCGCTTGCTTATTTGGCAATCGTAGTTGCGTTGGTTGCCTCTCACGTGCTGATGAAGACGCGCGTCGGACTCACACTCCGTTCCGTCGGCGAAGATCCGGCAACCGCAGACGCAGCCGGCATCAACGTAAACCGTTACAAATACGTCGCCACCTGTCTCGGCAGTATGATTGCCGGTCTCGGCGGTTTGTATTACATCATGGACTACGCCTGCGGCGTATGGTCGAGCGACGGCTTCGGCGACCGCGGATGGCTCTCCGTGGCACTTGTAATCTTCTCCCTCTGGAGACCGGGCCTTGCAATAATCGGTTCGTTCATCTTCGGCGGCATGTATATCATCCATAACTATATCGGCGGCCAGACTATTCCGCTGATTAATTACACGATTCCGAAGCTTTCCATGCAGGCGATGGAACTCTTCAAGATGTCACCTTACGTGATGACGCTTCTCGTGCTGATCTTCGTCAGCATCAAAGAAAAACGCGAAGCA
Organism: Lachnospiraceae bacterium; assembly: GCA_017613055.1. The sequence goes on from JAGAES010000114.1 coordinate 6,456, forward strand.
CTTCCGCCCGCACATCTCGGACTGAACTACTTCCGCGAAGAGCGCTGATCCGTTTCGAACATAACGAAACCCCGGCAGGACACTCCCGCCGGGGTTTTTCTTTCGGAAAATGTTATCGTTCTTCGTTTCGGAGCTGCTCCCACCGCTCACTCGGGGATTCCCACTCCGCGGGCAGTTCTTCTTCATGCGAAATCAATATGGAATAGGCGTTTTCAAGCGTCTCCCGGATGGATTCCCGTTCCGCAGCATCTTCGCTTTCCCGAAAGGACTGCTCAGCAATGTTTATCAGATCATAAAGAACTGAGAATTCCTCCGTCGCGAACGGCTCCGAAGAAGCGGCCGTGTTCTCTTCGGCACCGGCCGTCTCTTTCTTCAGAGAAGAATCTTCAGGTATTTCCGTTTTCACAGGTACCTCTTTCGCCTTATACGGCTTACGGGTCAGCCTCCATATGAGGCACAGCACCGAACAGCCGATTCCCGCCGCAATCACGGGAAGAAATTCCGAACCGTTCTCCGCCTTTTCGGAAAGAAAACTGAGCGTCTCCGGCAACTCGGGACGTACGGCGATGATGTATCCGATTCCGCAAAATGCGACAGTCAGCAGCAGAAGTATAACCTCAATAATACCGAACCGGTTCCGCGTGAAATCCACGCCCGGCATCAATTCCACCTGCAGGGATTCCGCAAGCTCGATTGCGCCTTTGGTGAAGGCGGAATTGGTCATGACGACCGCGCGGTCACACCCGTAAAAGGTGGCGGCTGCATATATCTCCTGCACGGCCTTGTTCCCGACCGGCGACTGATAGTATTTGCATTGCACCGCGTACTTTTCTTTCTTCCGAAAAGCGATAATGTCCGCTCCCCGGTCACGGCTCGCCTGTGTCACGGAAACATCCCGGAAGCCCTTCTTTCGAAGGTACTCCGCGCAGGCCCGTTCATATTCATATCCGTTCATACTCTCTTATCCAAAGCGCTTGCACACCGCGGCGCCTCATAAAGCTTTACGTGCGTGAAGAAATTATATGATCTGCAGCCCCCGGCACACCGGGAACCGTATTCGCACTGCGCACACGGACCGGTCAGCATGCTCCTTTTGAACTTCCGGTTGTAGGCAAATCCGTCCGGATTCTCCCATATCTCCCGAAGGCTCTTCGTCCGAAGATTGCCTTCGTTGAACCGTTCGTCATACATCGACTCGCAGCCGCGTACATTACCGACGCTGTCAATCCCGACCGCAGAAATCCCTGCGCGGCAGCCTGCAAAACAGGCTTTTCCGCTCATGTTCCCGCGGATGCTTCCCTCATCGGCAGTGAAATAGCCTATGTTGTCCGCTGCCCCGAGAAGAAACGGCGCCGTCCGCATGTGATCGACGACGAACCGGATGACTTCCCGCGGATCAAACGCATAATCCACGCCGTTGTTCGCGGCATTGCCCATCGGAGAGCATGCCTGAAGCTGCCAGGCAAAAACCGGATACTGTATTAATGTTTCATAAAGTTCGGGAAGCCTCGCCACATTTTCGCGGTTCAGCGTACTGATTACCGAAACCGGGATCTTATTCTTTCCGAGCACCTCTATTGCCTGTACGGCACGGTCATAACTGCCCTCCTGACGGTACTTGTCATGCACGTCACGCGGTCCGTCCAGGGAAACCGATACGGACTCGATTCCGGTTTTCCGAAGGTCATCGATCAGATTTTCCGAAAAGAGAAATCCGTTTGTGATGATATTGACACGGATTCCGTTCGTCGTAAGACGTCCGGCAATCTCCTTCCAGTCTTTCCGCATGAACACTTCTCCGCCGATCATCGATACCCGGCGGCACCCGAGCTCAGCGAGCTGATCTGCGACATTCAGACATTCTTCGGTGGAAAGTTCTCCCTCGCGGGCA
>JAGAES010000115.1 GCA_017613055.1 Lachnospiraceae bacterium
ATGATAACGGTTCCATTCCGCATGACTTCATCGGAAACTTCGGAAGCGCAAGCGTTCTTCTGAAGAAGGCTTCCGTCGGTACCGGTATCATTGCCGGAGGTCCCGCACGTATCGTTCTGGAGCTTGCAGGCTATAAGAACATCCGTACCAAGTCCCTTGGTTCCAACAACAAGCAGAACGTTGTTCTTGCGACGCTTGCCGGTCTCAGTGAGCTGAAGACTCCTGAGGAAGTTGCTTCCAGTCGTGGAATCTCCGTAAGTGAGTTATAGGAGGGATTACGAAATGGCAGAGTTGAAAGTAACGTTAGTTAAGTCTACAATCGGTGCAATTCCGAAGCATAAGAAAGTCGTGGAGTCGTTAGGCCTTCATAAGCTGAACAGCTCCAACACCATGCCTGACAATGCGGCAACCCGCGGCATGATCGCCCAGGTTAAGCATCTTGTTAAGGTAGAAGAAATCTAATTATCGATAGGAGGTGCACACGATGAATTTGACAGATATCAAACCGGCTGACGGTTCGAAACACAGTGACGCATTCCGCAGAGGCCGTGGACACGGTTCGGGAAACGGCAAGACTGCCGGTAAGGGTCATAAAGGTCAGAAAGCACGTTCCGGAGCTCCGAGAACCGGTTTTGAAGGCGGCCAGATGCCTTTGTACCGTCGTCTTCCCAAGAGAGGTTTCAAGAACAGAAACACGCTTGAGATTGTCTCCGTTAACGGTTCCATGCTGAACCGTTTTGAGGACGGCGCAGACGTTACCATCGAGTCGATGGTTGAAATCGGTCTGTTCAGCAACCCGAAGGACGGTGTTAAGGTTCTTGGCAACGGGGAACTTACCAAGAAACTGAATGTTAAGGCAAATGCCTTCAGCGCATCTGCGATCGAGAAGATTCAGGCTCTTGGTGGAAGTGCTGAGGTGATCTGATATGATTAAGATGTTTATCAACGCATTCAAGGTGAAAGAAATCAGAAAGAGACTTTTCTTTACGTTCTGTTGCCTTGTGCTGGTACGTCTCGGATCACTGATCCCGGCCCCGGGCATTAATAATGCTGCGGCGCAGGAATGGCTTAAGGTAACCTTTAAGGACAACAGCTTTATCAACATGTTGACCGGTGGTTCCCTTACAAAAATGTCCATCTTTGCACTGAGCATTTCACCCTACATTACATCATCCATTATCATGCAGCTCCTCACCATCGCAATTCCGCCGCTTGCGGAAATGCAGAAAGACGGTGAGAGCGGCCGTAAGAAAATTGAAAAGTATTCCCGGTATCTTACCATTCTGCTTGCGGTTATTGAGTCCACTGCAATGGCAATCGGATTCAAGAACACGAGCGCATCCCCGATTCAGGACGGATGGCTCGGCGTTATCCTTGTAGTTATGGCATTTACCGCCGGTGCAACCTTCCTGATGTGGCTCGGCGAGCGCATCACGGAGAACGGCATCGGAAACGGTATCTCCATCATCCTGTTGATCAACATCGTTGCGGAGATGCCTCAGGAATTTTCCATCCTTTTTGTCAACAAGGTATTCTCGCAGAACAAGCTTGCGGGTAAGCTCCTTGCCGGCGCCCTTATCGTTCTGATCGTACTGGTTACCCTCGTTCTCATCGTTCTTCTTCAGGACGCGGAGAGAAAGATTGCGGTTCAGTACTCCAAGAAGATGGTCGGAAGAAAGATGATGGGCGGAAATTCCACCTATATTCCGTTGAAGGTTAACACGGCCGGCGTTATCCCGGTTATCTTTGCGGTTTCGATCTTCCAGTTCCCGCTGATCATTGCTTCGTTCTTCGGAAAATATCCGTCCCGCGGAGCAGGCGTACTGGAGAAGATCCTGTATATGTGCCGTACGGACAACTGGTTCGATTTCGACGGAGAAGAGTTCGCTTTCAAGTACACGATCGGCGCGATCCTGTATATTGCCATGATCATTTTCTTCGCTTACTTCTATACAAGCATTACCTTTAACCCGATTGAGGTTGCGGGCAATCTGAAGAAGAGCGGCGGATTTGTTCCCGGCATTCGTCCCGGTAAGCCTACGATTGATTACCTTACCGGCGTTCTGAACAAGATCGTATTCATCGGTGCAATCGGTCTTACGATCATTGCGTTGATTCCGATTGTATGCTCCGGTGCGTTCAATGTAACAAACCTTGGATTCGGCGGAACTTCCCTGATCATCGTAGTCGGTGTTATTCTGGAAACGTTGAAGCAGGTTGAGTCGATGATGTTGACCCGTCACTACAAAGGTTTCCTGAGTGAGTGATGCTTTGAATATCGGATTTCAGGGTGAGGCTTGGCTTCACCCTTTTTCCGTACAAAGGAGAATGGAAATGAAAATTGTTATGCTTGGAGCACCCGGTGCGGGAAAGGGAACGCAGGCGAAGATGATCGCTGCGGAATACGGCATTCCCCACATTTCGACGGGTGATATCTTCCGCGCAAATATCAAGGAAGGTACCGAACTCGGTAAGAAGGCTTCCGAATACATGGAGCGCGGACTTCTGGTTCCGGATGAGCTGACCCTTCAGCTGATCATGGACCGTTTTACGAAGGATGACTGTGCGAACGGCTATGTTCTGGACGGTTTCCCGAGAACCATCGCGCAGGCGGAGGCTCTCACGGCAAGCCTTACCGAGGCCGGAGAGGCATTGGACTACGCAATTGACGTAGACGTGCCGGACAGTTCAATCGTAACCCGTATGGGCGGACGGCGCGCATGTCTTGCATGCGGCGGAACCTACCACATCACATTTAACCCTCCGAAAAAGGAAGGCATCTGTGATCTGTGCGGCGGCACGCTGAGCATCCGTAAGGACGACGAGCCCGAGACCGTACAGAAGCGTCTTGATGTTTACCATGCGCAGACGCAGCCGTTGATTGATTACTATTCGAAGCAGGGCA
>JAGAES010000116.1 GCA_017613055.1 Lachnospiraceae bacterium
GCAAAGAGCTGTATATCGTGTTAAGCATCGGGTATAAGCGCGACGAAATCGACGCGCGGGTTCGTTACCGCTGGCTTTATCAGCTGACGAAGCACATCGGAAACGTGAAGATTATTACCATCACCGATGACGCCGAGACGAAGGCGGGATACGAGCGCGAGCACTGGCAGAAGGATGCCGAGGATGTCAAGAGACAGGTCGGAAAGAAGATAGATGTCGTATTTTGCGGAAGTGACTATGACGAAAGCAGCTTCTGGAACGTGTGCTACCCGGAGAGCGAGCTGATTATCCTTCCGAGAAACGGCATCAGCTCCACGGAAATCCGGAAGAACCCTTACGCGCACTGGGACTGGATTCCGCAGGTGGTGCGCCCGTACTACACGAAGAAGGTGCTTCTGACGGGCATCGAGAGCACCGGAAAGAGCACGCTCACAATCAATCTCGCGCATGCATTTAACGCGGAATACATTGACGAGGCCGGGCGCGATATCTCGGAGCGGAGCGGCACGGATACGATGATGCTTCCGGAAGATTACACGGAAATCCTTCTGCAGCATAAGCTAAATGAGATGAAGGCGCAGGAGCGCGGAAACCGCCTTTTGTTCATCGATACGGACGCGCTCGTCACACGGTTTTTTATGGATTTTCTTGACGGGGATGACCCGGGGACTGAGGCAAACCGCGTGCTTGCCGACGCAATCGACGCGGTGAACCGCTACGACCTGATTCTGTATCTTGAGCCGGACGTCGAGTTCTTCTTAGACGGCGGCCGCAGCGAGGAAATCCGCGACAACCGCGAGACATACAGTAACCGGATCAAAAACCTGCTCCGCTCGCACGGACGTGACTTCGTGAGCATCAGCGGGGAGTACGCGGAACGGTACGAAAAAGCCGTCCGCGAAGTAAAGAAACTGATTGGAGAGGGGGACAACGCATGAAAAAACAAACCGAGAAAGAATACCTCTCACAGTACGATATCGGCAAGTATCCCCGTCCTTCCGTGACGGCCGACATCGCGGCCTTTATGATCCGCTCGGAGGAAAGTGACAACTACAAGATGGACTCCGAAAACAAACTGTCCATCCTGCTTGTGAAGCGCGCAGTGCATCCGTTCAAGGATTGCTGGGCGCTTCCCGGCGGTTTTCTGAAACCCGACGAAACCGTCGAAGAATGCGCCTTCCGCGAGGTGACTGCGGAGGCAAATGTGACACCCGTCTCGCTCATGCCGGTCGGCGCGTTCAGCGAGCCCGGACGGGACCCGCGAGGCTGGGTGATTTCGCACGCATTTGCCTCGATTATCAGTGAGGATTCGGTGCGGCAGGTCGGCGGAGACGACGCTTCCGACGCGCAGTGGTTCGATATCCGGTTCGACCGGGAAGAGAACGGAAAGAGCGTGCTTGTGCTTGCGTACGGTGAGACGAAGCTGTGCGCGGTGCTTTCCGAGAAGGAGGAGCGGTTCGGGAAGACGTCGTTCCGGGTCGAAGAAAGCGGCGGGCTTGCATTCGACCATGCGGGAATTATCGCAACCGCATTGACCGCGCTTCGCGAGGGCGCAAGAAACTACGAAACGCTGTTTGATTTCCTTCCGGAGCGCTTCACGTTAACGGCACTTCAGAAGGTGCAGGAGACGATCATGAACATCCAGATTCTTCCGGCCAATTTCCGGCGGAAGGTCAGTGATTACGTCGTCGAAACCGACGAGTACACGCAGGGCGCGGGACACCGGCCCGCGAAGCTTTACAGGAGAAAGTGAGGAATTATGAGAAACGTATTCTTTTACACCTACATGCTGCTGTATGCTGCCGTTGCATTCTTCGGAATTGCGGCGCTTTTCATTGTGAAACTGTTCACCGGTGCGGCAATCGGAAAACCGTTCTTAATTCTGCTCCTGGCGGATATCCCCGTGGCATTTGTCTTGTTGAAGGCGCTGCTCGGACGCGAGAAGAACAAGCCGGAAGCCCGTCTGCACGATGAGATGATGCGCGAGATCCGCACGAACGGCGTTTCCGAAAAGAGCAACGAAATTGCGGACCGGGCAATCCGTGAGTACAAAGCGGGCGGCAAATGTGACGTTGTCTACTTAAAGGACTTCGCGCTGATGCCTGCCGATTATTACAATCTGCATGAGGACTACGCGAAAGCGGAATCCTACGTCAAACTGCTCGACGGGGAGGAAATCAAGTCCGGAAGTCTTAAGTTCATCGACGGCGGCATCAGCCTTCTCAGTTATTACGAGGTGAAGACGGAGACGCTCCGCGGGCTCGGCAGACGGGAGGACGCGGCGGAAGTCTTGCGGGAAGCCGAGGCAGAGTTTTCTAAGAAAAATGACACCGTTACTTCGATGATTCTCGATGTCATCCGGTATCACTGCCGGATGCTCTTTGGGGAGTATGACGAGGCGTCTGAGCTTGCCGGGAGGATGCTTAGTTACACCGGCGCATTTGCCGATCTGTACGTCGGCAAATACTATTGTAACGTGGAGCTTGCCGCTGTCAAGGGAGACCGGGACAAAGCCGTAAGCTTTATGAATACGGCGTTTGAGAAGATTGTTTCGAAGGCGCCGGCGCTTCGGGAATACCACGAAGCAATGCGGATAAAGCTCGGGCTTTCGGATTCGTCAAAGAATTGATTTTCCCTCTTTCCATGTTGCAGGAGATTGTGATATAATCATTGCACAACAGGCCGGATGGAGGGAACGGGTCAATGAGCAATTTCAACCATGCCATTCAGTTCGCGGTCGATGCGCACAGCGGATATACAAGAAAAGGAACCGGATCGCCGTATATCGTGCATCCGATGGAAGTGGCGGCGATTGTGTCGACGATGACGCTCGACGATGACATTCTTGCGGCCGCTGCGCTTCACGATGTGGTCGAGGACGCGCAGGTATCCATCGAAACCATCCGGAATTTCTTCGGCCCGCGGGTGGCGGAACTCGTCGCGTCCGAATCCGAGGACAAGCGCCCTGACCTTCCGAAATCCGAAACGTGGAAGATCCGGAAAGAGGAGACGATTAATCATCTGAAGGCAACGAAAGACATGGCCGTCAAGATGATTACGCTCGGTGATAAGCTTTCCAATCTGCGTGCGACTTACCAGTCGTATCTGAAGATCGGAGACGCGGTCTGGAACCAGTTCAACATGAAGGACAAGCAGCTTCACGGGTGGTATTATAAAGAAATCCTGGATGCGGTTTCCGAGCTTTCCGACTATTCGGTCTGGGAAGAGTACCGCTGGTATGTGGAAACGCTTTTCGGCGATTAGGAAGTGCGCAAAAGTTCCTGTTGACTTTTAAGGCTATATTGTATATAATCAATCAGTGTTCGGCTCCATGGTCAAGCGGTTAAGACATCGCCCTTTCACGGCGGTAACAGGGGTTCAAATCCCCTTGGAGTCATTAAACGGTAGTTGGCAGGTTCGCCCCGCTTCGCGGGTCCCACCTCATGACATTTGCCGATGTGGCTCAATTGGCAGAGCAGCTGACTTGTAATCAGCAGGTTATCGGTTCGAGTCCGATCATCGGCTCTTTGGAC
>JAGAES010000117.1 GCA_017613055.1 Lachnospiraceae bacterium
GCAATGTTTAAGCTGCTGATTACGGTCAGCGGCGTCGGCCCGAAGGTTGCCGTCGGCATTCTGTCGGTGCTGCCGCCCACGGAACTTGCGCGTGCCATCTTTGCGGACGATGCGAAAGCGATTTCGAAGGCGCCCGGCGTCGGCGGAAAGCTTGCGAGCAAGATTATTCTCGAGCTGAAAGATAAAGTGCTTGTGGCGGAGAGCGCGAAACTTCCGGCCGCGGAGAAACCGGCCGAGAAGGAAGATACGCCGGAACTCGCCGAGGCGATTGCCGGACTTACGACACTCGGCTACACGAGAAAGGATGCCGAGCGGGCCGCGAGAAGAGCGGCGGAGCCCGGTATGGATGCGGAGCAGATATTGAACGGTGCGTTCCGGTATCTGTAGATGCAGCCGGCTTAACGACGCAGCGAGGAGCAGCGAATGGCAAGAAGAATTATCACAACGGAGAAGATGAACGAGGACGCGACACTCGAGTCGTCACTCCGTCCGAAATACTTAAAAGACTACATCGGGCAGGAGAAGATCAAGTCCACCCTGAACATCTATATCGAAGCCGCCAAGCAGCGCGGCGAGACGCTTGATCACGTGCTTCTGTTCGGGCCGCCCGGACTCGGCAAGACGACGCTTGCGAACATCATCGCGAACGAGATGGGCGTGGACATCAAGACGACTTCCGGTCCGGCCATCGAGAAGCCCGGCGACATCGTGGCGGTCATCAAGGGACTCCGTGAGGGTGACATCCTGTTCATTGATGAGATTCACCGTCTGAACCGTCAGGTCGAGGAAGTGCTTTATTCCGCGATGGAGGATTTCTTCATCGACGTGGTCATCGGAACCGGCGGAACCAATGCGAAATCGATGCATATCAGGCTTCCGAAGTTCACCCTGATCGGCGCGACAACGCGCGCCGGCATGCTGACCGCACCGCTTCGCGACCGGTTCGGCGTCGTAAGCCGGATGGACTTCTACTCGGAGGACGAACTCAGAACCATCGTTCGGAATTCCGCAAGGGCACTGAAGATTGAGATAGACGCCGAAGGCGCCGAGGAGCTTGCGAGAAGATCCCGCGGAACGCCGCGGCTTGCAAACCGCTTCTTAAAGCGCGTGAGAGATTTTGCGCAGGTGACTGCCGACGGCAGGATTGACGGCGAGATTGCCCGTTACGCGCTTGACCGCCTTGAGGTAGACCGGATCGGGCTCGACCACATCGACCGGGCAATTCTGATGACAATGATTGAGAAATTCGACGGCGGGCCGGTCGGAACCGGTGCCGTTGCGACAACGATAGGGGAGGATCAGGGAACCGTGGAGGATGTGTACGAACCGTATCTCGTACAGATCGGATTCATTCTCCGGACGCCGCGGGGACGCGTGGTGTCGAAGGCAGCGTATGACCATTTGGGAGTTCCGTTCCCGGAACAGAAGACTAATAAATGACGGAGGACGCTATGAACAATCGCACGGAAACTGAGGTCATCATCAACGGAAAGCAGTACAGCCTGGTCGGTTACGAGAGCGAGGAGTACCTGCAGAAGGTGGCTTCCTACATCAACAGCAAGTACGCTGAGGTCCGCGCCCAGAAATGGTACAAGGACGTCAGTCCCGACATGCGTTCCGTAGTGCTTGAAATCAACCTGGCGGATGACTACTTCAAGATGAAGACGAAGCTGTCGGAGGTCACCGATGAAGCGGAGGACCGCGACAACGAAATCTACAAGCTGAAGCACGATCTGATTGCCGCGCAGGGGGAGATTCAGGACCTGCAGCGCAAGATTGAGAAACTCCAGCAGGCGAACCTGGACGAGCAGAAGAAGACGGTGCGTCTGGAGACCGAACTGAATGGCTACAAGAAGAAGTACAACTAAGGTCGAACTGCTTGCGCCCGCGGGGTCTTACGAGACGCTTCAGGCGGTTATTGCCGCGGGAGCGGACGCCGTCTATATCGGCGGAAGCCGTTTCGGCGCGCGTGCCTATGCGGACAATCCTGAGGAAGACGAGCTTCTTCAGGCAATCGACTATGCGCATCTTCGCGGTGCGCGGGTGTACCTGACTGTCAATACCCTTCTCATGGACCGTGAGATGGGCGAACTTTATGCATATATCGAACCGTATTACCGGGCAGGACTGGATGCTGTCATTGTGCAGGATCTCGGGGTCCTGTCCTTTTTGCGTTCGCATTTTCCGGATCTGCCCGTGCACTTAAGCACGCAGATGACCGTTACGGACGCGGAAGCGGCGGAACTTTTCGACCGCGGCGTGACAAGGATTGTGCCGGCAAGGGAACTGTCGCTTTCGGAAATCCGCAGCATGCGGCGGGACTGCGGGCCGGAGCTCGAAATCTTCGTTCACGGCGCGCTTTGCTACTGCTATTCGGGACAGTGCCTGATGAGCTCGCTGATCGGCGGGCGGAGCGGCAACCGGGGGCGGTGCGCGCAGCCGTGCCGGAAGAAGTACACATACACCGAAGGCTCGTTCCGCAGGGAAGGCTATCTGCTGAACCTTCGTGACCAGTGCCTGCTCCCGAGGCTTCATGAACTGTTAAAGACCGGCATCCATTCGCTGAAGATTGAAGGCCGCATGAAAAGGCTTGAGTACGCGGCGGGCGTAACTGCGGTGTACCGCAAATGGATTGACCGCTGTTATGACCTCGGCGAGGCGGAATACCTTTCGTACTTAAAGCGGAAGCCGGAGGAGATGGAGGCCGACATGGAGATGCTCGCGGAGCTCTATAACCGCGGCGGCTTCTGTGAGGGCTATGTGTTCGGCGAAAAAGGCGACACGATGGTCTGGAAGGAGCGCCCGAATCATACCGGCGTGCGTGTCGGGACAGCTACTGTCCGGCTTATCGGGAACCGGCTCATTGCGGTGCCGACGTTCCGGAAACCGATCGGACCGTCTGAGGTGATCGAAGTACGAAGCAAGGAAGAACATCTGCTCGGCGAATGGACTACGCCGAAGGACATGAAAAACTATAAGATTGACGCAATCCCGATTGCCGGAAAGGCAGCAATCGGGGCGACAGTCAACCTGTGGCGCATGAAGAAAGAGCCGCTTCTTACTGAGCTTAAGGGACGTTACGGAGCACCCGCGGAGATTCCGCTTAATGGCCTCTTCACAGCGGTCTCGGGCGGTGAGATGTCGCTTTCCATAGGCGCGGAAGGAGAAGATTACCTTGTGACCGTGACGGGACCTGCGCCCGAAGCAGCCAGGGAGAATCCCGCGACCGAACAGGAAGTGCGTGAGAAGCTTATGCGTACCGGCGGCACCTCGTATGTGTTTAAAGAACTTGAGATTATGCTCGGCGACGGGTTGTTCCTTCCGGCATCGGCACTTAACCGGCTTCGCCGCGAAGCGCTTACCGCATATGAGAATGCCTTTTTGAGGGATTTCCGTAGGACAAATGCCATAGAAACGATTGAAACTGCGGATAGTTCCGCGGAGCGCAGCGGCCCGCGAACCGTTCAGACCAAGCCTGCACGCGTCACCGTATCCGTGATGACAAGGCAGCAGGCGGAAGCCGTGCAGTTCTGTCCGGCCGTTACGGACCTTTATATCGACATGGAAGGCGATTACGAAGCATGCCTTAACGTCCCGTGCGAGATCCCGAGACGGCTGATTCTCCCGCGTGCGTTGCGCGGTGAACGAAGAGACGAGACGCTTTCGAGGGCGGAGAAGCTGGTTTCCGCGAAAGGACTTGCGGGACTTGTCGTCCGTACACCGGACCAGCTTTCATTCGTGATTCGGAAGGGAATCCCGTTTGAAACCGACCGAACGCTTTATTGCATGAATTCTACGGCTGTAGAATATCTGCTCGGAAAGGGGGCGGAGGCGGTCACATTTTCCGAAGAGCTCCGAAAGGACGAACTGCCTCGAAGCAGGAAAACTCTTCTGACCGTCTACGGCAGGTCGGTCGCGATGGTTTCCGAACAATGTCTCAGAAAGACGCTCCGGCAATGCGGGAAGCCGGGGGCGGCGGGGCTTCTTACCGACGGGGAAGGGGAGCATTTTCCGACGCTTGCCGTGTGCCGGTATTGCCACGGACTGATTTATAATTCGCATATTATGTCGCTGCTTCCGGTCTGGAACGAGATTCCGATGGGAAGCATCGGCGGAGTGCGGGCGGACCTGACGCTCGAGTCCGGTTCGGAAGCGGCTTCGGTGCTTTCGGACCTCAGTGCGGCGCTTGCAGGAAGAAAGGTGCCCGCGCATCCCGGAGAGACGAAAGGACACTGGAACCGCGGCGCGGAGTAGCCGCACGTTCTTAGGAGGATTTAATGAAAAAGTCTAAGATAATCATAATCGTACTGATTGTGCTTGCTGTCTTGCTTGCAGGCATCGGGATATGGTATGTCATCAGCGAGAACCGGGAGACGGAGAGAAAGCCCCGAAAGGGCGTAAGCCGCATGACTCCGGACCACACGCCGACACCCACGCCTTCGCCGAGTCCGAGCCCGTCCCCGAGCCCGAGTCCGACGCCGACCAACACGCCCACACCGACGCCGACCAATACGCCGACGCCGACTCCGCGCGACGTGTGGGAGGAAACGCTTCCGGGCCTTTCGGACATTACCTCGTACGAGATGACATACCGGGAGACTTGGAACAATAAGACGATTGAATGGACAATCACAAAGGACTCCTCCGGCGATATGAGCATCGCATTTGCCGGCACAAGCCCCTTCGACGGGCGGGCCAGACTGAAGGAAGACGTGATGCGTTTCATCGGGAACAAGGTTTATGTGAACGTTCCCGTGATGATGCAGTATTGCGGCGAAAACCCGTCTGCCTGGGGCGTCAACGACAACGGCTGGCTGATGCTTTCGCTGCCCTCGCAATTCGACCGCTCCGTGCTGAATTTCAAGGATTTCTTCCTGCTCTATGTGGATGCCGTACGGAATTTCTCCGGAGAAACCAAGTTTGATGACAACGGGGAAACTTTCACGAAATCATTGACGGCCGGCGAGATGTTCACGATTCTTAAGAACGCCGAGAAATCAATGGATACGAACTGGGTGCCGCCGATCAAACGGATGATTTCGAGCATCAAATGGAAGGATTACGAGAAGAAACTGCTGAACGAAAGAGAGTCGGAATTCCTTGCGGCGCTCAGTGCGGCCGGGGTTCCGGGCTGGCAGGCGAAGATTATCCTCGCAGGTGCCAAGACAATGAACAAATCGCTGATCCTCACGGTTTATGAGGATTACCTCGGAGACGTGAAACAGACAGAGGACGAAACGATGCGGATTTCCTCGTCGGGGCTTCAGATCTACATCGGCTCTTCGGGAACCGGAATGGTGGAAATCAGCGCGGAAGGCGGATACCGGATCTGCTTCACGATGATGAATCTGGAAGGGGCTTACGCGGAGCGGGAGGTATCGCTGAAACCGTTTACGGGCTCAATTCTGACGCCCTCTAACCTGATCAGCATCAGCGCGTTCGGCCCGATGATCAGCGACGTATTGGGAGAGTAAGATGACACAGACTAAGCAGACAACCGACGGGCAGATTACGCTCGATGACGGCATGCGCTTTCCGGAGCGGCTGCTTGCGACCGAGGAGTGGCTTCGGCTTTTATACTACACGGAGCACCGCGCCGCAAATCCCGAGCGTGGGCTTTCGGTAGAGCAGCAGAGCGGCCGCGAGACGCTTTCGTATGTGCTTCGGACGCTTGCAATCCTTTCGGAGTGCGCCGCGTCTTACGGACTCTCTTCGGAAGAATACCGGGTCGTGGAAACCGTCCTTCAGTGGTCGGAGGTTGCGAAGGGCGGAACCGCTCGCGACCGCGACGAATGGAGACGGCGCGGCTACCCGCTTGACGTGCATAACCGGGCCTCTGCGGAAATCTATCTTCGGGAGACATGTGGCGGAACGGAAGAGGACGGGGCACAGCCGGAGCCCCGCGCACAGGCGGTTGCCGGATTGATCCGCACGCACGGCTTAATCGGGCAGGCACTTCGCGGTGAGGTACGCGTGGCGGTCAACGAGCCGTTGCTTACTTTGAAAGAATTCTTCGGGGAAGAAGCGCTTGAGCGTATTGTCTTATGCCTGAATCATTGCATTATCGGCGGCGTTGGGAAGGCCCTCTGGGAGAAGGTCGGCGCCCGCGCGGTTTCGCTTTGTAAGCGGGTGCTTTCGGGGGACCTCAGCGAGTTTTCGGACGAAGACCGCCTTCGGATGTTGGATACAAGACTTACGGAAGCGGACGAAGAGCTCCGCGGCATGTTTACAGAGCAGGTATTCCCGAGGTATGAGGTGTGGTACTATCAGGCGGCATTTGCCGAAGTATCGCTTCCGATGGTGAAATGGTTCCTCGGAAAGGTTTTAGAGAAGCTTGAAGACGGCGTCGAGGTCGTCTCGTTCAAACCGATTGCGGACAGCCTGTACTACGATTACGAGGGGCGCAAGCACCTGAACGTCTATAAGGAGCGCATCCTCGAGGCGTACATGCGCGACGCTTCGGTCGGTTATGTCGAGGTTTGTGCGGAGCGCATCGGAAGCGCGGTCATGGCGTCCTTCCGGTTCCTGCCGGTCTGCGAGAAGCTTATTGATTTCTGCGTCGAAGCGGAACGCAGCGGGCTTCTGAGTTTTGAAAAAAGCATCACGGTGCTTTACGATATGTTCGGTTTCCGCCGCGACGGCTTCGACCGGCTGAACAACGAATCGAAATACCTCGCGACGATGAATGACACCGAGGCCAGCACGAAGAATTCCATCATCGACTACGCGGTCGGAACGCGCATCGTGGACGTCGGAAGCGGCGGCGGGGTTTTGCTTGACCTTCTCGAGTCACATTTTCCGGAGAAGGAGATTATCGGTACGGACATAGCGGAAAATGTGATCGAAGTCCTCCGAAGCAAGAAAAAGTCCGAAGGACACCGCTGGACGGTGCTTCGGCATAATTTCGTCGACGGCGTGTTTCCGGATTCTGCGGACAGCATTATCTTCTCATCGATTCTTCACGAGGTGTTTTCCTACACGGAGACCGAGGCGGGGAGATTTCAGATTGAAAGTGTGAAGAAGGCGCTTCGAAACGCGTACGATTCGCTTCGCCCGGGCGGCCGGATCATAATCCGGGACGGCATCCGGACAGGCGGCGACGGGTTGCTTTCGGTAACATTTAAAGACCCCGAAGGGCTTTCGTTCTTCCGAAACTTCGTGCAGGATTTCAAGGGGCTTTCGGACATCGAAGATAAGAAAATAAAGATTGACGAGACAACGCAGACGGCCTGCGGCGTGACCGATTACATGCGCGAATTTCTGTATACGTACACCTGGGGGCGCCAGTCCTACGCGCATGAAGTACAGGAGCAGTTCGGCTACTTCACAATCGACGGGTTCCGCGCGTTCTTCGAATCGCTCGGCGCGAAGCTGATCCGCTGC
>JAGAES010000118.1 GCA_017613055.1 Lachnospiraceae bacterium
CTCTCAAAGAACATTCCGACCAGGTCATCGTAGGAATTGATGAAGGAAAATGTGGGGTTCTTTAAGAGCTTATCCGCCACATTTTTCGTGATCAGAATTTCGTACGTATCCGACGTACTGCCCTGACCGCTCAGAGCCTTCAGATTTCCTCTGTCGGATTCCGGAAGAACGGGGGCCCTAAACCGGTCGGAGTCCTCCGAAACGAAGGAAAGCATGCCCTTGCTGTACGTTTCAAACGCACTCGGAAGAAGCTGAAACTCCGCAAAACCGGTTTCATAGTCGAACATATAATACGCGTTCAGAACCACCTGCCGGATTCCGCTCTTCGGGTCGCCCTTCGCATCGAGAAGTTCCCGGATACTGTCCTCCAAACTGCCGTCAATCGTTCCGAGGCTGACCGAAACAACCTGCTTGTTATAATTGCTCTTCGCTTCGAAATAGTCCTTGATGCCGACGCCGAAACGTGCCACAACGAATACGAAAACAATTGCGAAAAATGCCATGACTCTTCTGAGTCTCTTCGCCGTTTTCTTTCGTTTCGCCATTGTCGAAATCATCGTAAAGCCGGATTTGACGCCGTCCTTGAACGAGAACAGCCGGCCGAAACGGCTTCCCGTAAAACCGGTAAGCCCGGACAGGTCAATCCGTTCGCCTTCCTCTTCGGCTTTGCGCTGTTCCTCGAAGCGTCCTTTTACAAGATGCACTTCGCTCGTTTCATCTAAGACATGAACGCCGGGCGTCTCCACCTTCATATAGAGAACACCGTTCCGGTTGATCATGCGGACCTTCACGGGTGTCTCGGGCAGTTCGCCGTAGTAGGCTGTCCGCATCGCGTCGTTCTCGTAATCCGTCCGTTCGAAATCGCCGAGATAGATGGTATTCTTATCTCTTGCGACATAACCGCCGCTCTCTTCGTTGTTTCGGATTCCCACTACTTTTCCGTCGGAAAGCTCGATGACGGTATCGCAGTAATAATCGACGAGGTTCTCCTCATGCGTCACTAGAAGCACGAGTCGAGTCTTCGAGAGCTGCTTTAAGATATCCATGATGACGACCGTATTGGCCTCATCGAGGTTGCCGGTCGGTTCGTCCGCGAGAATAACCGGCGGATTCTTCACGATGGCGCGGGCAATCGCGATACGCTGCTGCTGGCCGCCCGAAAGCGAATTCGGCGTACGCTTGTAAAACGTATCCATGCCGACCGCGGAAAGCGCGGTATGCACGCGGTTTTTGATTTCTTCCTCATCTTCCATGCCGCACAGCCGAAGCGACGTCGCAACGTTATCGAAGCAGCTGTCGTTGCCGTTTAAGCAATAGTTCTGGAAAATGTATCCGATATACTGATTCCGAAGCTCGTCCTGATTGGCGCTCATCTTCTGTCCCTCGATGAACACCGAACCCTTCTGCACTTTGTCAAGACCGCCGATGACATTTAAAAGCGTTGTCTTACCGCAGCCGCTCCGTCCGAATACGGCAACCATGCCGTGATCGGGAAGGTCTAACGAAATGTCGTTGATGACATGAATCTCGTTCTGTTTGCCTTTATTGAAATACTTCTGTAATCCTTCCAGTTTAATCATGCTTCCGCACCTCCCTTCAGCGTCTTCTTAACGCTCTCCTCGAAGAGACGGTGAATCTGCTTTCTTGTGACAAGCGTCGTAATCGCCGTGATTCCGACGATGATAAAGAGATATTCATACCAGTGCAGGAACCGGATCATGCCGTTGTAATTCGGCGAGGTGTAAATCAGGACAAATGCGACAGCCGTCACCAAAAGTCCCGGCAGAATCGAAATGTACATTCTTAAGTACATGCTGATTTTGATGATCCGTACCGAAATACCCATCGATCGGAATATCGTAAGATCATTCTTAATCACATCGAGTGACCGGTGCGTCGTGAGATTCACAAAGAAAATCAGGAATACGATTGCAATCACCCAGATAACGAAACTGAATCCGCCGGCCATGGCACGGACAATCAAAGCGAATACGTCCGGGCTGTACGTATCCTTTGAAGTGGCGGCCAGATACCCGTCTTCGCGGAGTTTGGCGGCAGCCTTCTTCGCTTTCGCATCCGATGAGAAGAACAGGGATGCCTGATTGTAGACTTTGTCGTTACTTCCCATCATGTTCATCATCGTATTGTAAAGCATTGTATAGGTATTACTTTCCCGGCCGAGATCGCGGAACTGTTTCCAGTTTCTCGAAACATAGGAAGAAAGCTTCGCATAAGCTTCTTTTGTCATGACAATCTGCGGCTGTTTCGTGTTGTCGATATAGTATTTGATTCCGACAACGTCATACCAGGTTCCGCCGACCGAAAAGAAACGGACGTTTCCGTTAATCTCATTCTTTCCGAAATGGTTCTGGCAGCACAACGGGACGTATAAAAGAACCTCGTCCATATCCTCCGGATAGCGTCCGACGGAAGGCGATCCGAAATGCTTCGTCGTTGCATCGAAATTCAATGTCTTATTTTCCCATCTTGTCTTAAAGAAGCGCTGCACGTCGTATTCGGCTTCTATTACCTGCACGGCTGCGGCATCGAGGATAGCATCGTCCTTGAAGTAGGATTTTGCGCCATAATCATCCACGAGCTTTTGAAGTTCAGCTTCCGTGAAGCCCTGATTCGTATGATGCGAAACGATTACACGCCCCTTTTCGGGCTCGAACATGTAGAATTTGCCGAACATCGCAAAGGCATCCCCGAGCGCGCCGGTAATATAGGCCGAGCCGAGCACTCCCATGAAGAGAATGAAACAGATAAAGACGGTCAGCTTCGGCTTCGCAAGGAACGATGCCCAGCCGAGACGGAGTCCGTTCCGAAGGTCATATACACGGTCCGGTGACTGTCCCGCAACCGGCTCCGGTTCCGCGCCCATGATCGGTGTCTCCGCATCCGAAACCATGCGGTCATCCGACTCAATCGCGCCGTCGAAGACACGCACGTGCCTGGTTGCGTGGTCCTTCACCTCATCATAGTTATGCGTTACGACAATCAGAAGTTTGTCTTTTGATACCTCCCGAAGAAGCTCGACGATTTCCTTCGACGACTGCGCGTCAAGGTTGCCGGTCGGCTCGTCGGCAAGAATAATCGGGCTGTCCTTCGCAAGCGCACGCGCAATAACGCAGCGCTGCTTCTGTCCGCCGGACAGACGGCTTCCCTTCTGCTTTAAGTGGCTCTCAAGCCCCACTCTCTTAAGAAGTTCAACGGCGCGGCGTCTCCGCTCCAGAGGATTCCGGATGTCCATCAGCGCAAGCTCGACGTTTTGCAAAACCGTAAAGCTGTCGATGATGTTGTAATCCTGGAAGATAAAGGAAATGTACTTCTCGCGGTACTCTTCCCAGTCGGACTGAATGTAATGGGAAGTCGGCTTGCCTTCGATCAAAAGCTCGCCTTCCTCATACGTGTCCATTCCGCTGATGACATTGAGAAGGGTCGATTTGCCGGAACCGGACGCACCGGTAATCGCAACGAATTCGCCCCGCTCAAAGGAAAGATTTACGTTCCGGATGCCGACTGCGACGGTTCCTTCGGAAACGTAAATCTTACCGATGTTTTTCAGCTGTAAAAAGGCCATTTTCGATTTCTCCTTTCCCCGAATTCACACGGGAGTTTGATATCGGAGTTCCCTACTCCGTTTTTTCAAACACCGCCGAAAGACGGCGTGAAATCACTTGCGATGCCTGCTTATGATTAAGATGCCCCGGATGCCATCTGGCCCCGAACGAGTCCTCCGCTGCCGCAGGAAGCAGGATGTACTCGGGCATGTCGTCGCCGGTCACGTCCCGGTATAACGAAAGCGCGGTCCGGATTACCGGCTCCATCGGATTTCCGAGCATTCCGTAAACCCAGAAGATCTTCGCCTGCGGGTAGGCGCAGCGGATTTCGGAGACAAATGCCACGGCTTTCTTACAGAACCGTTCCGTGCATTCCGCCGAAAGAATGCTTCCTTCCCCGGGCTTCATCTGAAACGTTTCGCCGGTTGCCGGGTTCGTAAAGGGCGGCATGGTAAGCCCGTTTCCGTCATTGGTTGCAAGATTGATGATTACCGCATCCGGCTGAAACGAAGCAAAATCATAATCCTCTTCCGCTCCGCGCACCGGTCTTTCGGGACCGTCCGCGTAGGCGATGGAACAGACCTTACAAAAATGGTCCGGAAGGTTATGCCTTAGGTCGTTGTCATAACCGCACAGAACGCCCCAGCCGCTCTGCGAAAGCGCCTGATAATCGGCGTCCAAAAGCTCCGCGGTCATATAAGCATAATTGTCGTAAGCCGAGAAAACGGCCGAAACCCAGTCCTCTTCGGAAACCGCTCCGGCTGCCCCTTCCCCGGACGTAATCGAATCGCCGATGAACAGAAGCTTCCGTTTCTTATAAGGAACCGGCAGAAGCTCGCCGTCCGTAACAATCCCGGTCAGTTCGATATACGGGTCGCCGTCGTTCGGCATGACGGGCGTTTCCTTGATAATCCGGATGTTATGCTCCCGTTCCGGGTTCCGGTTTCGAAGGATTGCGATCTCATTTGCCCCGAAAGCAAGCGGCATGCGGATCATCGGCGCGCCGTCGACGGTCACGACAATCCACTGCTCGTGCATCCCGAAGGAAGCGGTAATCACAACACTCAGGTTTGCGGCGCGGACGTTCATCTCATAGCGGCTACCGGTCCAAAAAAGGACATACGGGTTCTGCTTTGATGTTCTTCCGAGCACTTTGACATTCGTGAAATCGTTTTGTTTCAAACTGTTCATGGCAGTCCTTTATGTAAAGTATACGGTCTTCTCGGCCGGTTCCGGTGCGGGCTCGAACTGCGTTGCGTAAAGCACCGGCCCCTTGCCCTGGTATTCTTTCTGGTATTCGACTTTGACGGTCGCCGTCACATAAACCCAGGTGCGGTTACGAAGCAGCGAACGGTCCACGACCGCGGGAATCTTCGTAAGCAGTCCGATAAATGCGATGTCTTCGACGCAGCATGTCATGGCCATACGTCCCGGCACGCACATTCCGGGCGGAAACTTCTGCGAAAGATAAAGCATTCCGAGGAAATGCACGGTCTTCCCTTCGTACGCCTTCGGGTTGTCCATGCAGTCCATATACCAGATGCCGTAATCCTCGTCGGTGATCTCAAGGTATTGCTGCGACATGTCGTAAGGAAGCTCTTCCTGTTCGGGCCCGGTTTCCTTGCCGTCGGCACGTTCGTAGATAATCTGCGCCTTGCGGTTTACGGGCTTGATGCTCCGGCGGATCATCGTCTTGTCGGTGTTGTCGTCGCACCGGTTTATGATTATGATATCGGAATACCGGACGAGATCGAGTACCATTTTACGCATGTTCGTCAGGTAGCTTCCGAGCGTGGAGCCGTCGAACAGCGAGATGACCTGAGAAGGCACCCAGGACTCCGGGTAGTCTAATTCCATCATCTCGTCCATGTTCCACATGCCGTTCATTTCAAACAGAATCATATTCGGATTGTAATAGAGCTCGAGCCCGTTCAGAAACTCGCCGGTCAGCTGCGACTGGTCCTCAACGGAGATGATCGAAACGCCCTTCTTCAGAAGCGCCGCCTCATCAAACTCCTCTTCGCCCTCTTCGCAGAGGATGATTAAGAGTTTGCCGGACGCAAGAAACTGCGGGTCGTTAAGCGTTTCCTTGATGAAGGTCGTCTTACCTCCGTCCAGAAATCCGTTTATGATGAATACGGGTTTTTCCATGGTGTTCCTCACTGTACTTCAAAAAGCTCTGCAATCGCGTCCTCTTTCAGCTTGCTGCCGATTACGCACAGGCGTCCGATAATGTCGGATGCGCCTTCGCGGATTTCATACTCGCCGGGCGTGAGGTCGAAGTGATACCATTTGCCGTCCGTACCGGGAACGATGCCTTTGGCACGGAGGATAATGCCGTAATCCTCGGAATCCGAAAGCTTGTCGAGAATGTCGTCAAGCACTTCGCGCTCGAATTTCTTCGGCGTCTCGCGGCCCCAGCTCGTGAATACCTCGTCCGCGTGATGATGGTGATGGTCATGGCCGCAGCCGCACTCGCCGTCGTGATGGTGGTGCTCGTGGTCATGGTGGCAGCATTCATGGTCGTCATCGTCGTCATCCTCGTGGTGATGATGGTGCTCATGTTCGTGCTCGTCATCGTCGTCATCATCGTGGTGATGATGATGGTGCTCATGTTCGTGCTCATCATCGTCGTCATCGTCGTGATGGTGATGATGCTCGTGGCAGCACTCTTCATCGTCATGGTGATGGTGTCCGCACTCGGGGCAGATGTCTTCTTCCTCAAGGAGCTGCTTCGCAAGGTCCACTTTCGTGCTCATTGCGGCAAGAATCTGCGCGCCGGTCAGTTCGTCCCAAGGCGTCGTAACGATCACGGCCTCGGTGTTCTTGCTCCGAAGCAATGCAACGCATGCCTGCAGTTTCTCTTCGGAAACATTCTGCGAACGGCTCAGAAGAATCGTGTGCGCATACTCGACCTGGTTATTGAAGAACTCGCCGAAGTTCTTCATGTAAATCCGGCATTTGCCTGCATCCACAACCGTCGTGAGACCGCAGATGACGAAGTCCGGATCCCCGATCCGTTCCACCGCCTTCTCAACATCGGAAAGCTTGCCGACGCCCGAGGGCTCGATAATGATGCGGTCCGGATGGAACTGCTCTTTCACCTTGACAAGCGCTTCGCCGAAATCGCCGACGAGCGAGCAGCAGATGCAGCCGGAATTCATCTCGGTGATTTCCACGCCGGCTTCCTTCAGAAAACCGCCGTCAATGCCGATTTCGCCGAACTCGTTCTCGATGAGAACAACCTTCTCCCCCTGATACCCGTCGGCAAGCAGCTTCTTAATAAGCGTCGTCTTGCCCGCGCCGAGAAATCCGGAGAAAATGTCAACCTTAATCATGATATATACCTCTTTTCCATTTACAATCCATTTACTTTACGCCGGTCGAGCCGAAACCGCCGCGTTCCTTGCCGCTCAGGTGCTCAACCTCTTCAAAGCTGAGCGCCGGCTGGTTCTTAATAATCCGGAACTGGCAGATCCGGTCGTTGATTGCGATGTGCGTATCCCTCATCGCGAGCACCGGATACATCCACTCGTCGTTGTCGCCGCAATAGCTGTGGTCCACAACGCCCATGTGGTTCGTCTGGATGATTCCGAAATTCCGGTACGTGCTCGAACGCGGCACGATGTGCGCCTCATAGCCTTCCGGAAGTTCCACCGCGATTCCGAGACGGATCAGGCGGCTCTCTCCGGCCTTCAAATCCACGTCTTCGGCGCTTCGAAGGTCGACCCAGTCCGATTTGCCGTCGATGTAACGAAGCTTTTCGATTTCTTTGCTGATATAACGAACCTTAATCGATACCATACTGACTCCTTAC
>JAGAES010000119.1 GCA_017613055.1 Lachnospiraceae bacterium
ACCGACCTGCATTCGATGGGGCAGTTTATTCAGGACGGCGCGCGGATTATGTTTGAGACCGTAATCGAACTTACGAAGAGCACTGAGGAGATCATTCTCGAGGCGGAGCCGGTGGACCTTGACGGCATGAATTACCTTGCCGGCAAGACCGTTGATTTCGTAAACAAGAGCGCGATGAAGGGAACGCAGCTTGCCCATGTGGACGGCGGCGTACCGAATCTTCTGATCCGCCTTCCCGAGCAGAATGAGTTCTGCCTCGGCCAGCTGTTCTACTTCTTTGAATTTGCCTGCGGCGTGAGCGGCTACATGCTCGGCGTGAACCCGTTCAATCAGCCCGGCGTTGAGAGTTACAAGAAAAACATGTTCGCGCTTCTCGGAAAGCCCGGCTATGAAGAGATGCGCGCGGAACTGTTAAAGAGACTGTAAGCCGGCATCACCCGGGAACCGGTTCGTCGGCGGAAAGGGGAACGTTATGTACCAGTTTGATCCGAAACAGGCAGTAAAAGAATGTGTCGCGTGGATTCGCGATTTCTTCGAGGCAAATGGCAAGGGCTGTAACGCCGTACTCGGAATCTCGGGCGGTAAGGACAGCACCGTCGCCGCCGCACTTTGCGTGGAAGCACTCGGCAAGGACCGCGTCATCGGCGTATTGATGCCGAACGGCGAGCAGGCCGATATCGACTGTTCCTTCCAAATCTGCGAGCACCTCGGAATCCGTCATTATGTCGTGAACATCAAGGACAGCTTCGACGGGCTTAAGAAAGCAATCGAAGGCCAGATGGACATCTCCAACCAGACCGTCGTCAACATGGCGCCCCGTATCCGTATGACAACCGTGTACGCGGTGTCACAGAGTAACAACGGCCGTGTCGTGAATACCTGTAACCTTTCGGAAGACTGGGTCGGCTACTCCACAAGATACGGCGATTCGGTCGGAGACTTCAGCCCGCTGTCACATTTTACGGTGCAGGAAGTAAAGGCAATCGGGCGGTACCTTAACGTGCCGCTGAATCTTGTCGACAAGACGCCTTCGGACGGCTTGTGCGGCAAGACCGACGAGGACAACCTCGGGTTCACTTACGCGGAGCTTGACCGCTACATCCGTACCGGTGAGATTGACAACCTTGAGCACAAGGCAATCATCGACCGCAAGCACAAACTCAATCTGTTCAAGTTAAAACTTATGCCTTCCTTTGACATGGGAATCGAAGTAGCGATTCCGGAGGAATAAGAAAACGGGCTGCCGCAATGAAGCGACAGCCCGTTTAGATTTTTAATCAGGAAGCCATGTAATCCCGGTCCTTACTGATGAGTTCGTCTTTCTCCTGCCCCCGTAGGAAGAGGCCGAAGCAGCCGCCGCAGGTGCCGCCGGCGATATGACCGAGCTGCGAGATGTTATCAACATGGAAACTGTCGAGAATCTGACCGCCGATGAAGATAACGCAGATGATAATGAACGTAATCGGGATTTCGCCGCTCTTCACATTGGAAATCGAAGAGAGGATGATCAGCATGAACACGATGCCGCTTGCGCCGAGCAGACGGATGCCGGGGCATAGCAGTGCGTGAAGGATTGCCGTTACAACCGCCGTGATGCCCATCATCTCTAAAAGGTTCCGGCTGCCGTACTTTTCTTCGACAAGCGGACCGAGCAGCAGAATGTATGTCATGTTACCCGCAAAATGTGCCCATCCGGCGTGACCGATCGTGTGGCCGAACGCACGGACATAGGTGAACGGGTTTAAAAGGCCGGAACGGTAAGTGCAGAACAGATGGTTGTTAGCCCATCCTGCCGTAATCTTGTTCAAAAGAAGCGCGAGTCCGCAGACCATTACAAAGGAAAGTGTGACCGGCGCGTTGAATTTGATATGCGAAAAGAGCTTTTTCATAGCGTTCCTCCGTTAACATTTTCTTCCGTAAGTGTATCACGATGTCATGAAAAAGTCAATGATATTTACACACGGAGCGCTTGAATTCACCCTTTTTTTAAGGTATACTGAAAGAAGATATTTCGAAACGAAAATCCCGCCAGATCGGAACCCGGAGGTGCCCCATGCGAAATCGAAGACGAATCGGAAGAATCCTGTCCGTTCTTCTCATTGTAATGCTTCTTCTGCCGTTTTTTGAGAGGACGGCGAAGGCAGAAACGATAAATGTGACGGGCACCTATTATCAGGACGATGCGCGGTCTACGCTGGCAGCCATCAACCAGTTCCGGCAGAGCGTGGATGCGTGGTACTGGAACAGTGACAACACAACGAAGACAGATCTTGTCGGTACGCTCGGGACGCTGACCTACGATTACAATCTGGAGCAGATTGCGATGCAGCGCGCCGTGGAAATCGCGCTGTACTGGGATCATACGAGACCGGACGGTTCCGACTGTTTCAGCGCAAGTTATAACGGAGTTACTTCATGCGGAGAGAACATCGCCGCGGGATTTGGGTCTGCAGACGCGGCATTTCGGGGGTGGCGTGAGGACAACGAAAAGTATGCCGGGCAGGGACACCGCAGGAACATGCTGAATGCGGGTTTCACCTGTGTCGGCGTGGCACATGTCGTCGTCAACGGGATGCATTTTCATGTGCAGGAATTCGGTTACAATAACACGCAGCCTTCCGCGACCGGAGCAGTGAACGGGGCGGTGACGAAGACCGTCAACATCGGAAGTAAGGCACTCTATCCTGCAGGCGGTTTCGCGGGAAGCTCGGGCTGCTCGCTTTCTTATTCCGGGACCACGGAGCTGCCGGTTACGGTGCTCGGACTTAAGATGGACGGCACGTGGGGGAACGGCGTCGCGATTCCGGCATCCGACTACACGGTATCCTGGAGTTCTGAAAACCCTGCTATCGCAACGGTTTCCGGAAACACCTTCACCGGTGTCGGAGCCGGGAATACCAACCTGATTGCAACATTCCAATACAAAGGAAAAACCGTGACGGCAAGTTATCCGGTGACGATTCTCGCACTGGATCTTGGAGATCTGCAGTTCTCGGGAATATCCGATATGAATTATACCGGCTCGCCGGTCACATTTGACGTACCGCTCACGGTCAACGGGCGAACCCTTGTTAAGGGAACGGATTACGACATCACATTTAAGGATAATGTCTATGCGGGAGTCGCGTCGTTTACGATTACCGGCAAAGGAAATTACTGCGGTTCCAAAACCGTGACATTTAACATCGTTAACGGGCCGACGAAGAGCCCGGACGCCCCGACCGCCGAACCGACGAAAGAGCCGACCAAGGAGCCGACCAAGGAACCGACCAAGGAACCGACGAAATCGCCGACCCCGACACCGACGCCGAAAGTGACGAACGCACCGACGAAGGCACCGACCGAGGCGCCTGCGAAGACGCCGACTCCTAAAGTTACGAACGAACCGACCGGAACACCGACGGTTACGGAGGAACCAACCGAAACCCCGACGCCGGAGATTACCGAAGAACCGTCCGGGACACCGACCGTTACACCGACTCCGGAGGGAGACGTTACACCGTGGCCGGGCGGAGATGACCCGGAGCCGACGCTCACGGAAGCACCGGAGAAATCCGTTACACCGACGGAAAATGTGACACCCGCAGAGACGGCAACCCCGTCGCCTGCAGAGAAGAGCGGCAGTAAGACGTCGCCGCTCGTTCTGATTCTTCCGGCCTGCCTGCTTGTCGGGACGGCAATCATAATTATCGTGATCGAAAAAAGCAAATAAACGGAGGGCACGGCATGATTAAAGCGGTTATCTTTGATATGTTTGAGACCTTGGTCTCGCTCTTTCAGGGACGCACCTACTTCAGCGAAAACATCGCTGAGGACCTCGGAATTCCGTTAGACGAATTCCGGACAGCATGGCATGCGACCGAAACGGACCGGAGCACGGGACTTCTGACGATGGAGGAAGGAATCGGAAAGACGCTTGAACTGCTCGGAAGGTATTCGGAGGAATCCGTGCAGCTGATTGCGGGAAGACGCCGCGAGGCGCTCGGAGATACGTTCTCGAACATCCCGCAGGCAACCTTTGACCTGCTTACGGAGCTGCATGCAAGAGGAATCCGGATCGGGCTGATCAGCAACTGCTTCTCCGACGAATGCGAAATGATTAAGGCTTCGCCGGTGTACCCGTATTTCGACGCAGCTAAGCTTTCCTTTGAGCAGGGCATCTGCAAACCCGACCTTGCCATATACTTCCGCATAACCGCGGAACTCGGCGTGGAACCGGAAGAATGCCTCTACGTCGGCGACGGCGGAAGCCGCGAGCTATACGCGGCGCGCGAAGCCGGAATGCAGGCGCTTCAGGCGGAGTGGTTCCGCCCCGGCTTTTTTGAGCCGCATGTTCCGTGCGCGGTACTGCCGGAATTTGAACAGCTTGCCGTCCCCGCGGACGTGCTTAAATACCTATAAATCAGGGAGGAACAGAGTATGTATTATATCATTCTTTCGGTAGCCGTTCTGGTGATGCTTTATGTGATGATTACGTACCTTCGGATTAAGAAAATGCCCGAAGGCACTCCCATGATGGTGAAACTGGCCGGAATCATCCGCGGCGGTTCGAAGACGTTTCTTCGGATTCAGTTCCGTACGGTCGCGATTGTTGTCGTAATATTGGCCGTCGTATTTTCCGTATTTATTGAGGCGTGGAGCGGACTGACGTTTCTGCTCGGCGCGACGATGAGCTCCGCCGTCTGTATCCTCGGCATGCACAGCGCCACGCATGCAAATGTGAGGACGACCGACCGGGCGCGCAACACATTTTCCGTCGGTGAAACCGTGAAGGTTGCGCTGATGGGCGGAAGCATCTCCGGTCTTGCGGTGCAGGCGTGCGGAACGTTCGGACTCGTGCTGATTCTCTGCATCCGCGGCGGAGTTGACCCGACGGCATCCGGCTACGGTTTGATTGAACTGTCTGCGTGCAACCCGACAATTATGATGACGACCACATATGCGCTCGGCTGTTCAATTGTTGCGATGTTCAACCGTGTGTCGGGCGGTAACTTCACGAAGGCTGCCGATATCTCGTCGGATATTCTCGCGAAGGTCCGTCACGACATGCCCGAAGACGACCACCGCGTGCCGAACGTCATGGCCGATTTCTGCGGCGATAACGTCAACGATATCGC
>JAGAES010000017.1 GCA_017613055.1 Lachnospiraceae bacterium
ACAGGTAAATGTCATTTTCTTTTACGGTAAATGTGACACAACAAAAGGCGCCGCCCCGGACCCGGGAACGGCGTCTTATGTTATGTAAAGAAGAAAAGTGAGAACCCTAATTCGGTTTATGGCACCGTACCTCCTTCGGTTGCTTATCGGTCTTCCTCCGGTTCCTTCCGATCCTTCGGTTACCCTTTGCTAACCTTCGGCACCAATGTAGTTACTCTATGCTAACTTGTCAAGTACTTTTTTACGGAAAATGCAAAATATTCTTTGACTTTTTTCGCAGTTTCACTTGCGAAACGGCTTTCGATGTTATAGAATAAACGAAAACGTATTTTTATTCGATTGTTTTATTCAATTAGGAGGGAACAACCATGGACATTCAGGAATCCGGTGAGATGTATCTCGAGAGTCTTTTGATTCTTTCCAGGCAGAAGAACACCGTCCGCGCGATTGACATTGCGGACTTCATGAACTTTTCCAAAGCATCCGTGAGCCGTGCCCTCGGGAAACTTAAGGACGGGAAGTTCATTCTGGTTGATAAAGACGGATACATCGCATTTACCGAGAAAGGGCGCGCGATTGCCGAGAGCATCTACGAGCGCCACACGCTGCTGACGCAGTATTTCGTGAACATCGGCGTGGACGAGCAGACCGCTTCCGCCGACGCCTGCAAGATTGAACACGTCATCAGTGAGAAGACCTTCGCCGCAATCAAGAAGCACGCAGCGAAGTTCGCGAAGAAATAACAGATCTATGTACGGAAATCCCCGGTCACCGCAATGACCGGGGATTCGTTTCGTTTTAATCAGGAACTACATCGCATTTTTCGTCATCGACGAACAATCCTGCTTGGTTCATGTCATCCGCTTCCTCTATGGAAAACGCAACTGGATTCGCATTCTGAAAGAAGACCGTATCTAAACTCTTCCATCCGTTCAAGCCCCGCTTTACAGCACTTTCCGCACATCCTCCGCAATCTGCTCCGCCGTCATGCGGTAACGCCTCATAACGAGCTCTCTGGGCTCATTGGAGACGAATTCCTTCGCTGCGCCGTAAGTCAGCACGCGCACGTCCTTCGGGCCGAGATACGCGGCAATCTTCTCGCCGTATCCGCCGTCCTTCTGGTTATCCTCAACGGTTACAATCACATCGTGGTCAGAAAGCAATCCGTCAAGCGTCGCGGTATCGACTGCCGAATAAATCACCGGATCGATTACGGTTGCGGTGATACCGTCCGCCCTGAAAATCTCCGCTGTGGCCTCGGCAAGCCGCAGTGCGTTTCCGAATCCGACAAATGCCACGCGGCTTCCGCGCGTCTTCACCTGATAACGCACCGCATCGGCCGGATGGATTGCCGGACTTCCCTTCGGAACTGCCGCTGGGATATTAAGAATTACCGGCGCCTCAGTCTGCTCGATTGCCCAGTCAAGAAGCACCAGGTAGTCGTCGATATTACTCGGGGCAAATGCCATGACATTCGGGATATTCGCAAGCAGCGACCCGATCTGCGTGCCGTTGTGCGTGGCATCCCCAGTTCCGATTCCGGCGCCCGACACGAGAATCACAGCCGGGTTTTCATTGAGTGCGAGGTCCTGCATCAGCTGGTCATAAGTCCGCTGAAGAAACGTTCCGTTCACGATAAAGACAGGCTTTGCGCCGCCCTTTGCCATACCCGAAATCATCGCAACCGCGTGCTCTTCCGCGATGCCGACATCGACAAACTGCTTCCCCATGCGTTCACGCCATGCGCGGTTCATTCCGAATGCGGACGGCGTCGCGGCATTCACGACGCAGACGGTCGGATCGGCTGCGGTTTTCGCTTCGAGAAACTCTCTCGTGTACTCGTTGCTGCCCTTTCCGCCGGACGGCTTGAAGCCCTTCGGCATGCCGTAGTGGCCGGGCTCCTTGTCATTTACCGCCCATTCGGAGCCGAGACCTTTCTCGGTGTGAATGTGCACGACAACCGGATGGTCGATGTCCCTGACCGCGGCGAACGCGTCAATCAGCGCATCGATGTCGTTGCCGCCCTCCACATAGCGGTAGTCAAATCCGATGGCGCGGAACAGGTTCAGCTCGCACGAGCCGTTCGAATCGCGCAGCTGCTTAAGATTCCGGTAGAGACCGCCGTGCGGCTCCGCGATGGACATCTCGTTGTCGTTGAACACAACGATGAAATTCGTCCCCATCTCAGCCACGTAGTCAAGCCCTTCGAAAGCCTCACCGCCGGACAGCGAGCCGTCTCCGAGAAATGCGATCACATTTTCCGAAGTGCCGCGCAGATCACGTGCCTTGGCGAGTCCGGACGCAAGTGACACGGACGTCGAAGTATGACCGACACTGAAGCTGTCATGCAGGCTCTCGCGATGGTCCGTGAAGCCGAGGTAATCGCGGTAGGTGCCCTCCTCCAGGAACCCGCGCCGGCCGGTCAGCGCCTTGTGCGTGTAGCACTGGTGCGAAACGTCGAAAACGATCTTGTCGTTCGGCGAATCGAACACGTAATGAAGCGCAATCTCCGCCTCGACGGCGCCGAGGTTCGACCCGAGATGGCCGCCGATTGCGTCCACTCTTTCGATAATCGCTTCGCGGATTTCCGCCGCAAGACTTTTCAGTTCTTCCCGCGACAGGCGCTTAAGGTCCTGCGGGGAATCCACCCTTTTCATATACTCTCCCATGTCCTTCTCCTACATTATCTCGTAAAATTCGTCCAGACGCGGTTTTCTTCCTTCGGAAGCCCGATCTGCTCCCTGCCTAGCCGGATGCTCTGCATAAGGAAAACCATGTTGCGCGCGAGCACGCGCATAACCTGCATGCCGTCCGCGTCGACACGTCCCTCGCCCGGTTCCCAGCCGTAGATGTTGTTCCAGTACTGGCTGGTCGCGACCGGCATGTTACAAAGCGTAAAGAATTTGTTCAATTCGTCAAATGTGGCGGTGCAGCCCGACCTTCTCGCGCTGACCACACTTGCGCCGACCTTTAAGCTCTTGTCGAACGAGGTGCTGTAGAACAGACGCTGAAGTGCGGACATAAGCGTGCCATTTGCCGAACCGTAATAGACGGGCGAGCCGACCACGAGGCCGTCAGCGGCTTCAAATTTGACCGCGAGGTCGTTGACGATATCGTTGAACACGCACTTGTGCGTGCGCCGGCAGCTCTCGCAGGCGATGCATCCGCGGATGTCCTCGCGCCCCAGCTGAATCGTCTCATACTCCACGCCGAGCTCCGCAAACACCTTCTCCATCTCGCCGAGCGCCACGGCGATGTTGCCGTCCTTCCGCGGGCTGCCGTTTAAAAGCAGCACTCTCAGTTTCTTTTCCATATACGCCTCCGTCAAATGTAATAGACATAGCCTTCCTTGCGCGGCGCGGCCTCTCTCGGCGGTGCTGCCGCATAGCCGAGCGCACAGTGGCCGATACCCTCGTACTCGCCTTCGATACCGAGTTTCTTAAGGATTTCCTTACCGAAATCGGACTCGAATTCTTCTTTGGCGCGGTGAATCCAGATGCTCGCAACGCCGAGGCTCTCCGCGGCGTTCATCAGGTTGCCCATCACAAGCGAGCCGTCATAAACATGCGTCACAACCGCTTTGTTCGCAAGGACAATCAAAATAACCGGTGCTCCGTAGAACGGATCCGTTCCTTCGGGCATTCCGGCGACCTTCCGGTTCGCATCCGAAATCGCGTCACGCGTTTCCTTGTCCGTCACGGCAATGATAATCGGGCTCTGCCGCCCCATTCCGGTAGCCGCGTAGGTTCCCGCGCGGAGGATTGCCTTAAGCTCCTCCTCTTTAATCATATCCGGCTTAAAGCTCCGGCAGCTTCTTCTCGTTTCCAATACCCTCAAAGTTTCATTCATGTTACCTTCCTCCTTCGC
>JAGAES010000018.1 GCA_017613055.1 Lachnospiraceae bacterium
ACCGCCGCACACAAGGACATGATGCTTGTAATTCTTGCCCTGTGCATTCAAATCGGCGATCTTGGCTTCGCCCTCGCGGCGCATCGCAACGATGCCTTCCTGCTCCGCCTTAATCCTGTTTAATTCCGTGATGGATATCATGTGCGTCCTCCTGTTACTCGTATTTTGCAAGAATCTCATCCAGCTTGTCCACGGTCAGCTTGCCGTAAACTTCGCCGTTGATGGTCATGACAGGGGCCAGTCCGCAGGCACCGATACAACGGCATGCATCCAATGAGAACTTGCCGTCCGGCGTGCATTGTCCGCCTTCGATTCCGAGTTTCTCGCAAAGTTTGTTATAGATATCGCCTGATCCTTTTACATAGCAGGCTGTTCCCGAACATACCGAGATGGCGTATTTTCCCTTCGGATACAGAGAAAACTGCGCATAGAAGGTAACAACTCCGTAGATCTTCTCCAACGGAATCCCGGTTTCATCCGAGATCATCTTCTGAACTTCGATCGGCAGATAGCCATAGATGTCCTGTGCTTTCTGCAGAATCGGCATCAGTGCGCCACGCTCACCCTTCAGCTCACGAATAACTTGCAACAGCTGTTGCTTCTGTTCCTCAGTTCCACGGAAAGGAACTGTCTTTTTGTCAGCGCCCATTGAGCGTCCTCCTTTACATAATTAGTTAATCGTATTCTATCACTAAAGGGGGCGAAATTCCAGTATTTTTCCGTGAAAAAAAAGGCAAAAATCTATGATTTTCGCCTTTAATTCATGTATACACGTATACAAATTATCTATTATCAGAATATGTTTTTATGCGGATTGAATTTTCAGAATATTTTCTACAATATTCGCGGAGTTTACCGCTCATTTTCCGTCCATATGAACCGTTTTCAGAACGTAATCCTTCGCTTCATCGCGGGTCATCCCGAGCGAGATTGCAAGCTCGCCGTACAGGCTGTCCTCCGCCATCTTGAAGTACTTTTCGTCGCTTGACGTCGTCTTCTTTCCGACCGCAAGGCGCTGCTTTCTGCGCTCTTGAATCGTCTTTAAAATCCGGACAAGATCGGTGCATTTGCCGGTGCGGAACACGTCCTTGTATTCCTGCTCGCGGCGCTTGTCCTCAATCTCTCCGAGCCCTTCGATTTCGTCCATTCCGGCAATCAGGCGCTCCGCTTCCTCTTTGGTCAGAACCGGGCGCATCAGAACCTTCGGACTGTCCACGGGCGAATAAATCGTGCTGTGCGAATAACAGGTCGTAAGCGTATAATACTGCTTGTCCCCGGACACGCTCATGCCGGACAGCGGCCCGATGCTTTCGATTTTGCATGCGCCGTTGCTGCCGTGAATTACATAATCGCCGACTTTGAACATCCCTCTGCTCCTTTCCCCGGAAATCCTGAAATTGCCCTATCTATAGCATATCACAAAACAACGGCAAATGTAAGTCTTTTTTTGCATTTTTCTCAAATAGTCAGAAAACTTACCCTCTTGTCCCCTAAGCGGGCATGTGATAAACTGAATGGAAAGGTCCGAATTCTTAAATCACGGCGGAAAGGAGAACCGGAAATGCTTTATTTCAGTGTCGCACTGTATCCTGAGGCGGCCCCCGTAATCAAACGCTTTTCGATGAAGCCTGCAGGCGGCAGGCTCGGTTCTCTGTACCGTTCGGAAGATGCGCTTCTGGTTCTTACCGGAAGCGGTCTGCTTGCCGCATCGGCGGCGCTTTCGGAAGCGCTTACGCTCTTCCCTCCTTCTTCGGACGACATCCTGATTAACCTCGGCATCTGCGGCGCTCCCGAAGGCTTCGGGAGGCAGGGTGAATGGTTCCGGATTTCGAAAATTACGGACGCGGGGACCGGCAGGGATTTCTATCCGGAGCTGCTTTTTACTTCTCCCCTGAGGGAAGCAACTCTCCGCACGGTTGCCGCTTCGGAGGCTTCTCCCGTCACGCTTACCGATATGGAGGCGGCTTCCGTTTTTCAGACCGCACAGGCCTTTTTCCCGCCCGAGCGAATGCTGTTTTATAAGGGAATTTCCGATTTCGGCATCGAGGCAGGCGGACGGCTTGATGCCGCTTCGGTGACGGAATCCGTTGCGACCGTTCTTCCTTTTGTTCTTTCAGAGGCGGAGGCGGTATCTTCTCTTCCGAAGGAAACCGCTTCCCTTTCCGCGGAAACGGAACAGGCGGTTGCGGAGTTTTCGAAACGGATTGACGCATCGGCCTCGATGGAACATGAAATCCGCTTGCTCGCGGTTTACCGGACGTACCGGAGCGGGGATGCAGCGGAGGTCATCATGGCATTTTGCGCCGGGATTCCGGAGCCCGTTACGAGAAGGGAGGGGAAAAAGCTTCTTGAACAATTCCGAGACAATTGCCTTTCGTAACCCCTTCTCGAGAATCTATGTCGAGGACGCGGCACGCGAGCATCCGCGCACCGCGCAGATTCTTTCGAAGTTCCCCGGATCGGCCGTGGTTCCGGTCCGCGATTATAAAAACGTATTCAACCGCCCGCGCCAGCCTGTGCAGCTTCAAAAAGAAGCCCCGAACCTGATTCTCGCGGTTCAGAAGCCGCCTTATCTCTATCCCGGGCCTGCGGTCTGCCAGGACTTCGGCGAGGCGCATTTTTATTATGCGTCCAATGTGATGAACTGCCCTTTTCTTTGCGATTACTGCTATCTCCGCGGCATGTATCCGTCCGGCGACATCGTGGTTTTCGTGAACATTGAGGACACGTTCCGGGAGATTGCAAAGATCCTGACCCGACACCCGCTCTACCTGTGCATCAGTTACGATACGGACCTGCTCGCGCTCGAAGGAATCACCGGCCTGTTCGCGGAATGGGTAAAGTTTGCCGCAGAGCAACCGTCTTTAACGGTTGAAGTACGTACCAAGAGCTCTCCCGCAGGCCTTTTAAAGGACCTCCCGGTGCTTCCGAACGTGATCTATGCGGTCACGCTTTCTCCGGAAGGTGTCACAGCCCGCTTTGAACATAGGACGGCTTCGCTTTCCGCACGCCTTTCGTTCGCGAAAGCGGTTCTTAAGGACGGGCGGCCGCTCCGCCTCTGCTTCGATCCGATGCTTTTCGTGCCGGATTTTGAGACGGTTTACGGCGGGTTCTTCGAACGCGTCTTCTCGGAGATTCCGGGCGATGCGGTCCGCGACGTAAGCGTCGGAACGTTCCGGATCGCGGCGGACTACCTGAAACGGATGCGTCGGAACCATCCGTGCGAAATCACGGCCTATCCGTATACGCTTACGGACGGTGTCTACGGCTACGATGCGGAACGGCTTGACCGGATGCTCTCTTTTGCCCGCCGGACGCTTGCCTTATATGTAGACGAAAAGAAGTTATTCTTCAGTTAACAGGAGGATACCATGACAGAGAATAAGATTGCCCTCGTGACCGGCGCTTCGTCGGGAATCGGCCGCGCCATTGCGGAGAAACTTTCTAAGGAAGGCTATGAAGTATACGGAATCGGGCGGAACTTTCCGGATGCGGAAGCCCCGCAGGGGATGCACCGGCTCGTATACGACCTGACCGATACGAAACGGCTTCCGGAATATCTGAGAGAGAACATCAAAAAGAAACTCTCGCTTCTTGTCAATTGCGCGGGGGCAGCCTACTACGGGCCGCACGAAACGCTCTCCCCCGCTTCGATTCACGAGATGGTGACCGTCAACGCGGAAGTGCCGATTCTTCTTGCAAACCGCTACCTGCGGGACTTGCGGGATACCGGAGGCGCGATTGTGAACGTTTCTTCCGTGACGGCCAAACAGAACAACAACTCGTTCGGCTGCGCCTACGGGGCAACGAAGGCGGCGGTGTCACATTTTTCGGAAGCGCTCTTTGAAGAGACCAGGAAATCGGGCGTCCGCGTCATCACGATTCATCCCGACCTGACCGATACCGGCCTGTACCGGAACGCGGATTTTACTCCTGCGGACGACCCGGAATGCGTGCTTACGCCTAAAGAGGTCGCTGAGGCCGTTTGGACGGCTCTCTGTGCCCGCTCAGGCCTCGTCGTGAGCGACATTACCATTCGGCCGCAGAAGAACCGGATTGTACGGAAGAACGAATCCTGAACGCTTAATCAAAAAGGCTGCTCCGTCTTGGACGGAACAGCCTTTTGCATCCCCCGCGTAATTGTTTTTAAATATCGATCTTGACGTTTACGTCGTTTCTCTTCTGCGCTTCCGCTTCGAAGAAGGCTTCCTGGCCGATGCCCGAAAGGCCTGCAACGATGCTGGTCGGGAAGGAAATAACCTTCTGGTTCAGAGTCGACACGTTCGCATTGTAAGCGCGGCGTGCACCCTGCAGATGCTCTTCCACGTCCATGATTGCAACCTGAAGCTGACGGAAGTTTTCATTGGCATGCAGCTGCGGATAATTCTCGGCGAGGAAGTTGATCTCTCTCTGCACATCGCTCATCATCTCGGCAGCCTGATTCTTCTCGGCGATGGTCATGCCCTTACGGAGCTTGACAGCCTCAAGAATCGTCTCTTTCTCAAACTTGGCATAAGATTTCGCAACGTCCACCATCTTCGTCAATACGTCGAAACGCTTCGTCAGCGCTACGTCGATACCCGAGGACGCTTCCTGAATCTTAACCTTTGTTCTGCGAAGTCCGTTCAGCGTGGAAACCCACCAGCAAAGAACGATAAACACAAGAACCACAACAATACCGACAATCCACATACGCTTTTGCACAGACCGCCCAAGGTCCGTGCTTCCTCCTTTCGTAATCCGGTTTATTTAAATATCTTACGATCCAGATTCAAACTCTCCACGAAGCCCGTGATTGCATTGATCTCACGCTGTACTTCGTTCAGGTCATTCTCGTTAAATGCCCTCCAAAACGGCGGCTCTAACGAGTTCTTATTGGATTTTACAACCACATGCAGCTGGTTGTCAACAAAACCGACCATAACCTTTCCGTCAGTCTGTCCGATCAGCCGAAGAAGCGCCTGCATCACGCCGGGCGTCAGCAGGTAGAATGCTTCGCTCTCATTCTGGCAGAGACACTCAAACGTTTTGTTGAACGTTTCGTCCTCGGTCTTGAATGCGTGTCTGCGGTCTGCCTTCTTCGTAAAGAAACCTTTCCGCTTGTTGGCATATCCGAAGCCCTTCTGCAGAATCTGCAGGTCTGCGTCGAAATTCTTATTCGATTCGAAAATCATCCAGCGTCCGCGCAGATAAGTCGTCGTCGTGGTATTGCCGTCCGAGTCGGTCGACTCATCCTGAATGACAACGTCCGCGCGTTCAAATGCGACGTTGTTATATGTTCCCCGGATGTAATCTTCACTCGCGTAGATGTTGCCCATCATCATCAGGCCGGTCGCGCGGATTCTGTCCTTTTCAAACCCCTGCCTCGGCTCGTACACGGCGTCCGGTATCACGCTTTTGATCATGTTCTTGACAAAAACGTTTTTATAGTATTCCTTGTACTCTTTGTTACTCTTCTTCGCTACGGCGACATAGCAGATAATCCCGAGAACGACGCCGACAAGAATCAGCCCGAAATGCATTGTGAACATTCCGATCAGCGCACAGCCGGCAATGCACAATACAACAAGTCCCGTGGAGTTCTTCGCTTTCTTACGCATCTGTTCGAGAATTGCAATCTGCTCGTTCATAATGTCCCCCTGTCTGCCTGTTTGAACCGATTATACCACATGTAAACTGTATTTACCAGTAGATTTTGAACATTTAACAATTATTTAACAATTTTCGCTGTAATCCGTGCAAAGACCGGTCAGAAGCTTCACAATCGCCTCCATCGACTCGAGCACGCAATACTCGAACCGTCCGTGGAAATTGTGACCGCCGGTGCATATATTCGGGCACGGAAGTCCCATGAACGAAAGCCTTGCGCCGTCCGTGCCTCCGCGGATCGGACGCACGTCCGGACGGATACTGAGTTTCTCCATCTGCTCCTTCGCGCGTTCAATCATCCACAGATAATCCGGCTCAATCTTCTCTTTCATGTTATAGTACGAATCTTTAATCTCCGTTTCGACCGTATTCCCGCCGTACAGAATGTCAAGCCTCTTGCCGATGCTTTCGGCAAGCGCCTTCTTCTGTTCAAACTTCTCGCGGTCATGATCTCTGATAATATAGACAAGCTTTGCCTCCTCCACGTCGCCGCGGAAATGAAGCAGATGAAAGAATCCTTCATAGCCTTCGGTCAATTCCGGCTTCTCCCCTGCGGGAAGCATGCAGTCATACTCCATGCCGATGCGGACGGCGTTCTTCATCTTGCCCTTCGCGTCGCCCGGATGCACGCTCACGCCGTGAATCGTCACGGTAAGCGATGCCGCGTTGAAATTCTCGTACTCGAGTTCGCCGAGTGCGCCGCCGTCCACCGTGTAGGCGTAGTCCGCGCCGAACTGTGAAAGGTTAAAGAAATCCACGCCTCTTCCGACTTCTTCATCGGGGGTAAATGCCACGGCAATCGTGCCGTGTTCAATCTCCGGATGCGTAAGCAGGTACTCCGCAGTCGTCATGATTTCGCTGATGCCGGCTTTGTCGTCGGCACCGAGCAGTGTCGTTCCGTCCGAAGTAATAATCGTCTTTCCGACGTAACGGGACAGCTCCGGGAAATCCTCCGGCGAAAGGACGATCCCCTTCTCTTCGTTAAGCACAATATCCCCGCCGTCGTAATCCGTTGTAACCTTCGGCTTCACGCCTTCGCCGGAAGCATCCGGCGATGTGTCCATATGGGCAAGAAGCCCGAGCACCTTCTTCTGCTTTCCGCCGTCGGTTGCCGGAATCTTCGCATAAACGTAGCCGTTGTCATCGAGAACGACGTCCTGTGCACCGATTGTGCGGAGCTCGTCACACAAAAAACGTGCGAGGTTCTTCTGCTTCTCCGTGCTCGGAAACGCCTCGACGTCCTCAGCCGACTGCGTGTCAAATTTTACATAGTTGATAAAACGTTCCAGAATGTCCATATATGCCTCTTTCTTACCGGTTCCATGCGCGAATCGTATAAATACCCGCAATGCCCGTCTCCTCGCACGAAATCGTTACGCTGTCGCCCTTCTGAATCAGAACGAGACTCTCGTCGAGATTCAGATAACCCTTGTAAACAAAACCGTCGTCACCGGTCAGGTAAACGGTCGGAAGCTCGTCGACGGTAATCATCCGGACGTCGGTGATCGTCACCGTCCTGCTCTGAAGCGTTTCGTCATCCACAACCGTAATGCCGTCGCGTTCCAGGAGCTTCCGGTACGCCGCCATCGCCTCCTGCTGCGTCGCGCCGGTCGCCACCATCGAATACTTCTCGACGTTGACGAGCGCGTACAGCTTGACGAGGCCGCCGCTGTCTTTAAGAACCATGATATAGGTTGCCTGTCCGCCGACGTTGATCAGGGACGGGAAGGACGCCTGATAGCCCTTCTCCTGCACCTCGCCCTCGGCGGCATGCATGGCCGAATATTCCTCTGCGCCGATGACCGGATAGAATTTGTACTCGCCGGTGCGTGCGTTCGTCAGGATGAAACCGATGTTGCTTTCGTCCTCATTGACGCTTGTGACGCCCGTAAAATACCACACGTCGTCGTTCAATACGATATAGCCGTAGTCATTGGTCGCGCGTTTGCAGTTCTTGTTGCCGAACACGCTGTTCCAGAAGCCTCCCGAAAGCGTGCCGAACCAGTTATACTTCTCGCTCGCGAGGTCACCGTCGAAGACGATATCAACCCAGCTCGGAACATCCTTGATGTCGTAAAGCTTCGAAGAGCCGTCGACCGGATTGAACAGAATGACCTCATTCACATCCATCGCACCGAACAGGCCCGCATGAGGGGTCTTGCAGGATACGATATAGAACGGGTTTCCGTTCTCATCGATTTCGAAATAGAACTTATGGAAGATCTTGGTCGGATAAGCGAACCTGAGCGCCCGCTTCAGGTCCTTTCCGAAATACGCGCTCTCGGCGTACTTCATGGACTTCGAAAGCTCGACATACTCCGCCGTATTGTTGAGCGGGTCAACCATGACGTAGCCGGGGATTCCGTTCGAACGGTTCTGGAACCATTTGAAGAAATCCGCGTACTCGAGGTTGGCGATCTTCTTGGGCGTATTATGATAGTTGATCTGCGAATAGGTCGATCCGATTACATACTGCGAAACGACCTGCGACAGCGAGCCGAGCGTGCGGTTGCCGATAATCGACGCCGACGCCGTATCCATCAAAGCGATGTTGTTGACGTTGGTCGTCTCGGGCATGTCGTCCTTGAAATCTGCAGTGTCGACCCGGATCAGTCCCGCATAGCGCCGTGCGTTGAAAATCTTCGCGGACGAAATCGATCCGATGACCAGAACCGCGACAATCGCAAGGAGCAGAAAGAACGGGTACCGGACGCCCTTCCCGGCATCCTTCGAGTCAAACCGGCCGTTTTCCATGCCGCATGCAACCGCGGTCACGAGATAAACGACTACAAGACTCAAAAGCCAGCCCCAGAAGCCGGAATTATAGATGTTGATTGCCGGCAGAATCAGATAAAACGAAACCAAACCGAACACGACGGTTGCGGCCGCCGGAATCACGTTCTTTTTGATGTTAAGAGGCTCCCTGTAGCGCTCTGCTTTTACTTCTTCACTCATTCGTAAAATCCCTCCTTGGTCCTTGTTCCGGACTTTCCGCCATTCTATCATAATATGCGCAAAATGTCAATATCATTTACTCTCATTTTCCGAAATAACTGCCGCCCGTCCGGCAGAAAACCGCGGCACGGCAGTTCGGAAATCCGGTTACATCGCGTTGTCCTTGATGTACTTCACAAGCTCGTCCACCTGCGTGAACGCAAGCGCCACGACGGTGTCCGCGGCGCCGTAATAGACGGCAATCCGTCCGGTCGCGGCATCGGTAAGCGTTGCACACGGGAAGCACACGTTCGGCACGTCGCCGACGCACTCGTAAAGCGTCTCGGGATGCAGAATGAAGTTCCTGCAGCGGTACTTCACCTTCCACGGCTCATCCTTGTCAAGGATTGCACCTCCGACGGAATAAACCATGCCGTTACAGGTCGTTCCGACGCCGTGGTATATGAGAAGCCAGCCCTCGTCGAGCTCAATCGGAATCGGACCCGCGCCGACCTTCGTCCATGCCCAGCCGGTCGCGTTCATCACAAAGTGATGGCAGCCCCAGTGCACCATGTCGGGGCTTTCGGACAGGAACATGTCCCCGAAAGGCGTATGTCCGTTGTCGGAAGGACGCGAGAACATCATATACTTTCCGTTCACCTTTCTGGGGAACAGGACGCCGTTCCGGTTAAACGGAAGGTATGCGTTCGGAAGTCTTATGAACTTTTTAAAATCGTACGAATACGCGACGCCGATGGTCGGGGCGCCGGTCACCTCGAAGGGTGCGCACCAGGTAACGAAGTAACGGTCCTCGATCTTGCATACGCGGGGATCGTAGCCTTTCGCCGTTCCAACCTGCACTCCGCTCTCATCGTAAAGCGGAAGCGGGTCATGTTCGATGTCCCAGTGAATGGCGTCGTTACTCTTGCCGAGGAACAGCTGCTGCTCCATCGCGCGGCTGTCGCTCCGGAAGATTCCGACGAAGGCGCCGTCCTTCGGAATCACGGCGCTGTTGAACACGCTGTTCGCCGAAGGGATTGCGTGCCGTTCAATGATGGGGTTTTCGGAATACCGCCAAACCACATCGGTACATCCCGCAGGCTTATCCTGCCAGGGGATGTTCGGAAGATTTGCTCCGATAATCATTTCTTCTGTCTCCTTAATCAATCTATCCTCTAAAGCCCTTTACGCGTTCGGGCAATAGCACGTTACTGTCCGCCGCACACCTGGTTCTTGCCGTTGTGCTTGGCCTTATAAAGAAGTTTATCGGTAACCTGGAAAAACTCCTCCGCGTTCATCCGGTAAGGGCTGCATTGGAACACGCCGCAGCTGAACGTGACGCTTCCGCTGAGCCAGTCGTAACGGATGCTCCGGAATGCCTCCAGCGTATTGATCATGATCTGTCTCGCATCCCGCTCACGGGAATTTGGGAAGATTACGGCGAACTCCTCGCCGCCGTAACGGCATACGTAGTTCTCGCTTCCGCAGTGGTCCTGCATGACCTTGGCAAGCGTCAGAATGACTTCGTCGCCGTTATCGTGGCCATAGGTGTCATTTACCTTCTTGAAATCGTCTATATCGACGACCGCAAGTGTCAGCGGCTCGTCGCCCTTCATCTTAACGCAGCGGTCCAGAAATTCGTAAAAAGCCGTATGGTTGTAAAGACCCGTCATCTGGTCGCGGAGCAGCTGTTTTTCAAGCGCCATGTTGTCTTTCTCATGCGTCTGCAGGATGGAATCCTTCTTCTTCAGCTGGACGAGCATCAGAAACGCAAACAGA
The DNA here is from genome assembly GCA_017613055.1 of Lachnospiraceae bacterium. Next base: position 10,363 of record JAGAES010000018.1, read on the forward strand.
CGCGCCAGCGCGACGAGAATAATCGCCAGGATGATGTTCAGCCAAAGCGCGTTGACCTTGGTGCTCTCGCTCATCTCAATGAGGTCCTCGCCCCGGAGCGTGCTGATCTTCCGCGGCGTCTGCGAGATATTCACGATCTTCCGCGCAAGCTCGTCGGCATCAATCTCAATCGCGGAACTGCCCGAGATTAACGAGGACGTCACGGTCAGCTGCAGGATGCCGATCTGGCACAGAAGATGCGTCACGCTGCACAGAAACTTATCCTCGAACACAACGCACCAGATCACAGGAATGATGAAAACCGCAAGCAGCACGGGATACTCATAATGCGTTGTCACAAGGACCGTGCACATAATCACGAAAACAACCGTGCACGAATAGTTCTTGACAATCGGCGGCACGTTCGGATTGTTTACGACAATCACGAGCGCAATCAGAAAGACGAAGTTGATAATCAGCGGAATCAGAAAATTGGTCAGCCCGAAATCCGACCACTCCGTTCCTTCCGGACCCTTTACATACGCGAACAGCGCCAATTCCGTAAGGGCAATGACGATGGCGCAAAATGTGAGCGCGAGCAGGTATTGTTTTCTTGCCTGGACGAATTTGTCTTCCAAAATCCTACCTCCCCAAAGGCATTCTTATCGAAAAAACATTAAGACATCGGTAACAGCAATAAAGCAAATGCAAAATAAACGAGAAGCGAAACCGCATCCACGATTGTCGTGATGAACGGGCTCGCCATAACGGCCGGGTCAAAACCGAGCTTTGCGACAATCATCGGGAGCGTGCAGCCGAGGAGCTTTGCGCAAAGAACGGTGATGCAAAGCGTCAGGCAGACAACCAACGCAACCGGAACCGTAATCGGCCGGTGCATCAGCATCTTGTCGACGAGGAAAATCTTTCCGAACGTCACGACCGCAAGCGACGCGCCGCACAGAAGCGCTACACGGATTTCCTTCCAGATAACCTTCATCACGTCCGCGAATTCGACTTCCCCAAGCGAAATCGCACGGATGATCGTAACGGATGCCTGCGAACCGGAGTTACCGCCGGTATCCATCAGCATCGGAATAAAGGCAGTTAATACGACCTGCACTTTCAAAGCGTCCTCGAACGAAGAAATAATCATTCCGGTGAAGGTTGCGGAAACCATCAAAAGAAGCAGCCAGATAATACGGCTTCGCCACAGCGAGAACACGGGAGTACGCAGATAAGGCGTTTCCACGGGCGCCATAGCGTTCATCTTTGCGAAGTCCTCTTCCGCCTCATCCTGCATGACGTCGATAGCGTCATCGACGGTTACGATACCGACAAGACGGTTTTCTTCGTCCACGACCGGAAGCGCGAGCACGTCGTACTTACTGATTGTCGCAGCCACGTCTTCCTTATCGTCGAGCGTCTTCACGCTGATGACGTTGTCCTGCATGATGTCCTTGATCTTCGCGTCATAATCGGACAGCAGCAGGTATTTGACCGTAACCATGCCGATCAGATGGCTCCGGTTATCGGTTACATAGCATGTATAAATGGTCTCTTTGTCAATGGCGACCTTCCGGATTAAGGCAAATGCATCGCGGACCGTCATGTCCTCCTTCAGACGGACAAACTCGGTCGTCATGATGCTTCCGGCACTGTCCTCCGGATACTTCAAAAGCTCGTTGACGGTCTTACGGTCTTCTGCAGAGGAGTTCGCGAGAATACGCTTTACGACGTTCGCCGGCATCTCCTCAATCAGGTCAACCGTATCATCCATGTAAAGCTCGTCGAGAACTTCCCGAAGCTCTTTATCACTGAATGCTTCGATCAGAATCTTCTGGAAATCGGGATCCAGTTCGACGAATACGTCGGCGGCCAGTTCCTTCGGAAGGATCCGGTATAAGATTGCAAACTGGTTCTTCGGGATTTCTTCGAACATCTCCGCGATATCGGCAGCGGGGACGTCCGTCAGAATCTTCCGAAGATCCGCATATTTCTTTTCATCCAATAAAGTCTTGGCATTTTCCAGGGAAAAAACATCCGCTTCCATGCTCTAACCTCCCTAATCCGATTTATAGGCAGAGCGCAAACGGTTCCGTTCTATTCCTTCGTGAAAGCAAATGCGATAACGGAATACCGTCTGTCGGGACTCTTCGGAACCACGCTTACGGTGTGTTCCGCAGGCTCGCCGAAAGGCACGGCAAGCATTGCTTTGCTATGGGTCCAGCCGATAGCAAGCGGGTTGTATTCATACTTCACCTCGCCGTCCACGACGATGTCGCACGGGCCGAACGCCGGGTCTCCGGTGTCCTTGAAGATGAAGAAGAAACTCGAGCATTTCATCGTTACCGTGAAGGGCTCCTGTGACTTAAGCGCACGGCTCCAGGAACCGTCAAAGGTACGGGTGCCGTTATGGTCAAGGTCCTTCTCGGCAAACTGCAGATCGGTATCGTTCTCAGTGAAGTCGCCGAACGAAACCCGGATTGCCGGGTACTCGGAAAGCGTATCCGGATAGACGGTAACCGTCTTCTCGTAGAAACGTCCTAAGCAGCTTTCCTCGGGATACGAAACCTCGTCGCTGACATGCGCAAGCGACTGCTCGATCAGGTAATTCACACAATCCGCCATGACTCTGTGCCCGTCATTGGTCGGATGATAGATATCATAAAAATACTGGCGCTTCGAAATGACATGGTCTTCCGCGTCGGCCGGGAATTGCGGCGACACGCCGTTCAACACGCTGACCATGGGATAATCGTAATGTCTTCCGATCGGCTCCAAACGGTCCTGCAGGTTCCAATCGTTCATGAATACCGAGAACAGAAGGATTACCGCCGGTCCGTTATCCCGGCGGAACGCCTTCGAGCACAGGCTCTCAAAGCAGATGCCGTTCGTCTCGTCGCCGGCGTCATTGACGGCAAATTCGATAATCAGAATATCCGGATTGACCGTGCCGTTGCGGAGCACGTCCTTTTCATAACGGAGCACGCCGAGCTCGCTGCTCGTTCCGCCGATACCGGCCTTCACGAGGTGCACCTTCTCCGGATTCTCGGCGTAGGTATTCCGGAAATAATCGAATATCCGGTACGCATAACTCTGCGACTCAATCGGCTTGGCGCCGGCGCCCTGCGTAATGGATCCTCCGATAAATGCGATTGTGACATCCTCGCATTCCGAAGCCTTTTCGATTGCGCGGCGAAGTCTCGTCGTGTTGCCCATCGACATCAGCGAGCGCTCGAGAATCTTTTTATAGTTGTCTCCGTCCCAGTCAACCGGCGGATCCGGTACGGGTTCGGGTACCGTATAACCGTCGTTCAGATAAAACAGAATCGTGCCCTTGGCCTGCCGCTTCTCATCGTCCGAGAAGAAGAACAGCGTGCCGAGGATATCGTCCTCATCGGTGCACGGAAAATCCGACACCGGAAAGACTCTTTCCGCGCCGTCGCACAGCACGTCCATCTTCATGCGCGTGCCTGAATTGTAACGGTCGGTCTTGCCGTAATGCTGCAATACAACAGACATCGGGGCATTCCGGTCCTCTTCGCGGACCGGCTCCATAACGATACCGATGCTGTGCACGATTTCCATAAAATCGCTGCTCTTCTGAAGCTTCCCGGCAATCTCGTCGGGAAGGTCCGGACAGATCAGCTTCACATTGCCCGCCACGCGGTTTTCAAGAAACCGGAGTTCCTTCGGTCTCCCGTCGTCCGCGAAAGACGTCGCAATCAAGTCATCCAACATAAAGTAAATCTTCGGTCTCTGCCTCGTGGGGTCTTTAGGCGCCACGGGGCCTTTCACGTTCGAAGTGTCCAACTCAGTCTCCTTTTCCTCTTGTGCCGAAAACCCGGCATCCGCATCCCGGTGCACCCTGCACCGCGTGCATACTCATACACCTTCATCATACAGGATTCCAGCTGCATTTTCAACCCAAATCGATACATCAGTCGCCGTAGCCGAAAGCCATAATCGTGAAATCGCTCTGCTCGCTTCCCTGTGCCATTCTGACCTCGACTTTGTGGCTCGCAACGGTGTCGGAATTCAGAATGACCGCGGTGTACGGATTGTTCCAGCCGCCTGCGTCGTGACCGTCAATCGTCATGACCTTTTGCCCGTCCAGATAGACGTCCACTTTGCCGAACGACTCGCTTGAGCTCTTCTTGTAGGTGAGAAGGATCGTCTTGGCATTTACCGTAAAGGAAAGCGGCGCGTTTCCGGTATCCTTCGTATGCTTCCAGTTATCAGGGAACGTCTTCGCGTTGTCATAGCGCGTCGTTCCGATGGAAACGTCGGTTTCCGAGAAGCCGCCGGCGTTCACCTTCACATCGGTGCTCTTCGACGTAATCATCGTCACATGGTCGAACGCATCCGACATATAAGCTGCCTTCTTCTCTTCGTCAGCTGCGGAAGGCGTCTCCTCCATCGCGGTTTTAAAGAGATACCGCAGACAGTCCGCCATAATCGTGTGCCCATACAGCTTCGGATGATACTGGTCGTTAAAGAATTGCGAATTCGTGATGGTGAAGTTATTCAGGCACGGCACAACCGCGTTCTTGATGCTGACCATCGGCAGGTTGTAGTGCTTTCCCATCGGGATAAAGCGCTCCTGCAGGTTCCATTTGGACTGGAACACGCTGAATAACAGAACGACCGCAGGCTCGTTCTCCGCATACAAAGCGCGGCGGATCAGGCCTTCGTAGGTTGCGCCGTTCGTCGGATCGTCGGCGTCGTTGACCGCGAACTCGATAATCAGAAGGTCAGGCAGATGCCCGTCGTTCTTCTCAATCAGGTCGCGCTCATAACGGATGACGCCGAGCGTCGAAGGCGTTCCGGACACGCCGGCATTGATGATATGCACGTTCTCGCCGGTGCCGTAATCCTCCGCAAAATGTTTCATCGTCTGCATCGCGTAGCAGAACGGATAAGAACAGCCCTCACCCTCGGTAATCGAGCCGCCGATGAAGCCGATATATACATCTTCTCCCCTCTGCGCTTTCTCAATCACCTTCCGGAGCCGGCAGTTGTTACCGGTCTGAACAAGCGACGAAGCAATCACGCCGTCATACCAGACCTGCTGCTCATCCACCTCGGGCGTCGGGCTCGGCGACGGGGACGGCGAGTTCGTCGGCGTCGGCGAGTCGGTCGGCGTCTCCGTGACGGAAGGCGTTTCCGTGGCATTTGTCCCCGGTTCTTTCTTTCCGCCGCACGCGGTAAGCGACAGCGTAAGAAGAACCGCCGTTACAATCGATAGAATCCTCTTCATATATTCCTCCTTGTTATAACATGTACTGCATAAAAAGATTGGCTGCAAGCGCCATGCCGCAGGCCGAAAGCGAAACGGTCACAAGTCCTCTCCCGCGGTACGCGAGCGCAAGCGCCGTAAGCGTGCCGAGTATGGCCGGGACCGGCGAGGCGGTCACATAGAATATTGCGGGAAATGTCATCGCCGCAAGCACCGTATAAGGGATGTAGTAAAGGAACGACCGGATGAACCGGTTCGTCACCTTCCTCCGGAACAACGTAAACGGAACGGCACGCACCAGGTACGTTACCAAAGCCATTGTAAGAAGATATACGAAAAATCTCATGCCGCACCGCCTTCCTCTTCCGGAAACGAAACCGGAAACAGCAAAGCGCCTGCTGCAGACGCGATTACCGCGCAGAGTATCACGGCAAATCCGATCGAAATCTTCTGTAAAACCGGAATATAGCGGAGCGCGCAGCTGATTGCGACAGCAAAAAGCACAATCAGAAGCGTCCTGCGGTCCTCCTTCACCTTCGGAACGACAATCGCGATGAACATGCCGTAGATGGCGATTCCCATCGCTTCCGCAAGCACCGGCGGAAGGATATCCCCGAGAACCGCTCCGAACAGCGTTCCGCAGGTCCAGCCGAGGTACGGAAGAACCATCAGCCCGAGCATATAGGCTTTCGAAACCGGCACCGGACGGTTGACCGCGACCGCATAGATCTCATCGGTGATGCCGAAACCGAGCGTCATTCTTCCTGCCGTGCCGAAGTTCTCGTCGGTATTTTGGGAAAGCGAGATGCCCATCAGGGAATAACGCAGGTTGATGATCAGCTGCGACAGCGCCAGTTCCGCAACGGAGCCCGCCGCGGCGATGATCTTGACGCCCGCGAACTGCCCCGCGCTTGTCAGGTTGGTCATCGAAATCAAAACCGTTTCCCACCACAGAAGTCCGCTCTGCGAGCCCATGATCCCGAATGTAAAGGAAACGAAAAAATAACCGAGGGCTATCGGAATCCCGTTCCGAAAGCCCTCCCGAAAATCCTTCCTGCGATTCATCAGAGTAACTGTACTCCTCTTTCCTCCGCATAAGCGCGGACACCGTCCGGCCATACGGATGACTGAACTTCGCCGATATGCACCTTGCGAAGGTAGAACATACAGATTCTGGACTGTCCGATACCGCCGCCGATCGTGTAAGGAAGCTTTTTCTCAAGAAGCGCCTTCTGGAACGGCAGCTCCGCTCTCTCCTCACAACCGGCTTTTTTCAGCTGGGAAAGGAGCGAATCCTCATCCACACGGATTCCCATCGAGGATATCTCAAACGGGATGTCGAGTTCCGGATAATAAACGATGATGTCGCCGTTCAGCTCCCAGTCATCGTAGTCCGGCGCACGTCCGTCGTGCTTTTCACCGTTGCTTAAAAGGTCTCCGATCTTCATCAGGAAAACAGCGCCGTACTCCTTCGCGGCCATATATTCCCGCTCCTTCGGATTCTTGTCCGGATAGCGGTCCAAAAGCTCCTGCGTCGTAATAAACGTAATCTCCTCGGGCAGGATGCAATGCACGTATTCATACTGGTTTGCGACATACTTCTCGGTCACGCGGAGCGCTTCATAAACCGCCTTCACGACCGAGCGGAGCGTTTCCTCGTTCCGGTCCTTCTTCTCGATAATCTTCTCCCAGTCCCACTGGTCCACAAAAACGGAATGAATGTTGTCCGTATCTTCGTCGCGGCGGATTGCGTTCATGTCGGTATAAAGACCTTCGCCGACGCGGAAGCCGTACTTGCCGAGTGCCATACGCTTCCATTTGGCGAGGGAATGCACGATTTCCATCGTTCCCTCTTCACTCTTCATATCAAATGCCACGGGGCGTTCCACACCGTTCAGATTATCATTGAGACCCGATGCCTTCGGAACGAAAAGCGGCGCGGAAACCCGGTACAGATTCAGCTGCGTCGCCAGCTCGCGCTGGAAGAAATCCTTGATTTTTTTGATGGCAACCTGCGTCTCCTTCATGCAAAGCGGAGAACGGTAGCCCTCGGGAATCACAATGTTACGGGTGCTCATAGAGGCCTCCTAAGACTATTTATGGTATAATTTCTTGGTTTCGTAAATCGGTTCGCACGTAAGATGCATGCCGAGCTTTCTGAATACGCCTTCGTCAACGCCCGAGAGAATCACGCTCGAATGCACTTCGCAGCACTTCAGGTTTTCAAGCTGCTTCATCGCTTCCTCGGCAATCGGAACGCGGCTTGCGACGATGGAAAGCGCAAGAAGCGTCTCATCGGTATGCAGGCGCGGGTTATGGTTTCCGAGATGATTCACCTTAAGGTCCTGAATCGGCTCGAGAATCTCCGGGGAAAGGAGTCTTGTCTCGTCGTTGATTCCTGCCATATACTTGAGCGCGTTCAGAAGCGCCGCGGAGCTTGCTCCGAGAAGCGGCGACGTCTTGCCGGTGATGATGGTTCCGTCGTTCAGTTCGATGGCAACGGCAGGCGCGCCGGTCTCCGCCGCTTTCGAAAGGGCTGCCGGAACGGCGGCACGGTCTTCCTTGCGGATTCCGGCCTGCTCCATTAAGAGTTCGATCTTATAAACGGCTTCCTCGTCCGCACGGTTCTTGCGGCACTCACAGAGCGTATTGTAATACCGGCGGATAATCTCCTGTCTCGACGCGATGCATGTTGCCTCGTCGTCGATGATGCAGTTGCCTGCCATATTAACGCCCATGTCGGTCGGCGACTTATACGGAGAGCTTCCGAAGATGCGCTCGAACATCGCATTCAACACAGGGAAAATCTCAACGTCACGGTTGTAGTTGACCGTCGTCTTGCCGTATGCCTCAAGGTGGAACGGGTCAATCATGTTCACGTCTTTCAGATCGGCCGTGGCCGCCTCGTAGGCAAGGTTGACCGGATGCTTCAGCGGCAGGTTCCAGATCGGGAACGTCTCGAATTTCGCATAGCCGGCCTGAATGCCGCGCTTATGCTCATGATACAGCTGGGAAAGGCAGGTCGCCATCTTTCCGCTGCCCGGTCCGGGAGCCGTAACGACAATCAGCGAACGGCTTGTCTCGATATAATCGTTCTTGCCGTAACCCTCGTCGCTTACAATCTTGCTGATATTCGAAGGATAACCTTCGATCTTGTAGGAACGGTATACGCGAAGGCCGAGGTCTTCGAGCTTCTTCTGGTAACTTAAAACATTCTCATGCTCGACAAACTGCGTCAATACAACGCTTCCGACATACAGTCCGTACTCGCGGAACGCATCGATCAGACGGAGCACGTCCACATCGTAGGTGATGCTCAGGTCGCCGCGGACCTTTTTCTTGATGATATCGTTGGCATTTATCGCAATCACGATTTCCGCATCGTCCTTCAGCTGACGGAGCATCCGGATCTTACTGTCCGGCTCAAATCCCGGAAGCACGCGGGACGCATGGAAATCGTCGAAAAGCTTGCCGCCGAACTCGAGGTAAAGCTTGCCGCCGAATTGCGAAATGCGTTCCTTAATCCTTGCGGACTGCATCTCCAGATACTTGTTGTTGTCAAAACCGATGCGATTCATAGAAACCCTCCAATGATTGCTTTAGCTTAATTCTTCGGTGTCGCCGCCGCTCATATTTCTCATCTTGATGCTCTCACGCTCAACGTAACGCTTGATCTCGCCCTGCAGATTCAATACCGCAATCGCGATGCACGGCTCAAAATGCGTGCCTTTTTCGTTCCGGAACACATCCATAACCTGACTGATATCCATGCTGGGCTTATAGCTCCGCTGGCTTAAAAGAGCGTCGAGCGTGTCTGCAGCAGCCACGATACGGGCAGAAAGCGGAATTGCTTCGCCGTGATAGCCGTGGGGATATCCGGTTCCGTTCCACCACTCGTGATGACAGAGCGCAACGTCCTTGATTCTTGTATAAAGTTCACGGTCCGTCAGGTTCGAGAGGTTCATCTCAATCAGACGGCCGCCCTCAACGGTGTGGGATTTGACGATTTCGTATTCCTCTTCGGTCAGCTCACTGTTCTTCTGCAGAATCGCGTCGGGGATGTAAACCTTGCCCGCGTCATGAAGCGGCGCTGCGATAATCAGGTCGTCGATGAATTTCGGCGTCAGTTCGTCCTTGTGCGCGCCGGAACGGACCAGTTCTTCGGCGATCATCTTCGCGTAATCCGCAGTACGGCGGATATGGAAGCCGGTGTTCTCGTCCTTCGACTCGAGAAAGTTTGCAAAACCGGTAATCAGCTGGTTCTGCATCTTTCTCATCTGGCGCGTTTTGGCCTGCGTACCGAGAATCGTGTCCTCAATCTTCGATACGAGAATCAGAAGAATCACGAACATGAAGAGATATTCGATTGTCATGCGGAAACCGTAGACGCCGAACCATTCGAAAGAAGTAATCTGCGTCCTGCCCTGCGAAAGCTGCGTCATATGGTCCGCTTCGGCCACCGAACGGAGTCCCAAAGAGATCAGCATCATACAGTAACAGACCTCGCCGAGGCGGATGGTGAACCATTTGCTGAAATAGAGACAGGACATAGCGGGAATCAGGGCGTACGCCATGAACATGTTAATCTCAATCTTCGTTCCGGCGTAGCAGATGCCGAGGTGAAGGCCGAGAAGAATAACGTACTTGACGACTATGCTTTTCGGGTTCCTGTGAAACAGAAACTGCGCGAGTCCGATGATCAGAACCAGTCCGATTCCGATAACGATTTCGTCCGTATAATCAAGCGCCGAGTAAGACAGTTTCCAGCTCGCGAGCGCGGCAAGCGGCGGGAACAGCAGCAAAAGCATACAGACGCGAATCAGAATGCGGTTGACCCTGGTCTCATTCTCGATAAAATAAGAACCCCGTTTCTCCTCCATACGTAAACCCCTTTATATTCCGTGTGCAGTCAGGCCGAACAATTCCGGCGGAAATCAGATGCCGCCCTGTTCGCGGATCCACTCCTCATCCGCGAAATAATCAATCTTCATCGCTTTTTTCACTTCGGACAAGGTTTCCGCAGCCGCCCTCTCGGCTACGATGCTGCCCTTCCTGAGAATTTCGATGACTTCGGGAATGCGCTTCTCCCATTCGAGTCTCCGCTCGCGCATCGGAGCAAGCTCCTCATCCATAATCGCGAACAGGAACTTCTTAATCTTCACGTCGCCGAGGCCGCCGCGCTGATAATGCTCTTTCAATGCGTCGAGCGACTCGTACTCGGGCAGGTATTTCGCAAAATGCTCCGGCTTGCAGAACGCATCCAGATACGTAAATACGACGTTGCCTTCAATATTGCCCGGATCCGTAACCTTGATATGGTTTGGATCGGTGTACATGTTCATAACCTTGGCGCGAAGCTCTTCTGCAGTGTCGGCAAGATAGATGCAGTTGCCGAGCGACTTACTCATCTTCGCCGAGCCGTCGATACCCGGAAGGCGCTTACAGATTTCGTTGTCCGGAATGACCGCCTCGGGTTCCACGAGGACCTCGGCGTAGGTCTGGTTAAACTTACGGACGATCTCTCTTGCCTGCTCAATCATCGGCAGCTGGTCCTCGCCGACCGGCACAGTCGTCGCCTTGAACGCGGTGATGTCACTTGCCTGGCTGATCGGATACGTGAAAAAGCCGACCGGAATGCTCGTCTCGAAGTTCCGCATGATGATTTCGTTCTTCACGGTAGGATTCCGCTGCAGGCGGGATACCGTCACGAGATTCATGTAATAGAACGAAAGCTCCGTAAGCTCCGGAACCTGCGACTGAATGAAGAGCGTCACCTTGTCGGGGTCGAGCCCGGCAGCCAGATAGTCAAGTGCGACCTGCACGATGTTCTGGCGGACCTTCTCCGGATTGTCGAAGTTGTCGGTCAGTGCCTGCGCATCGGCAATCATGATGTATATCTTATCGAATTCGCCGGAATTCTGAAGCTCCACGCGGCGCTTCAGCGACCCCACGTAATGTCCCACATGAAGGCGTCCGGTGGGCCGGTCTCCGGTCAAAATAATCTTCTGCATAAAAACCTCCGAACAAAAGAAAATCAATCTCTTTCAGTATACTTTTTCACCCCTGAAAAGTCAACGAAGAATCGCGAAAAAGGCAACAAAAAAAGACCTCATCCGCAGGTTTTTGCGGACGAGGTCCCGGTTTCGTCTATTCCATTGCAATTGCGGTCTCAAGAGCAAGCTCCATCATTGCCGTGAACGACGTCTGCCGTTCTTCCGCGGTGGTCGCTTCCCCGGTCACGAGGCTGTCCGAAATCGTGCAGATTGCCAGCGCTCTCTTGCCTGCGCGGGCAGCGTTCATGTAAAGGCCCGCAGCCTCCATCTCAACGGCCAGAATGCCCATCTTGCCCCATGCGTGAATCGGTTTCACCATCTCGGGCGCATCGGCGAGGTCCCCGTAGAACACATCGCTTGAATGAATATTACCGACATGGTAACGGAGTCCCTTCTCTTCCGCCTTCTCAACGCAGGTACGGAGCAGCTTAAAGTCTGCAATCGCAGAGAACGTTCCCGGCAGATGGAACTGCGCCGCGAAATTCGAATCGTAGCTTGCGCCTTCCGCGATCACGATGTCGCGCACGCGCACCTTCTCGCTGTACGTTCCCGCAGAACCGACGCGGATGATGTTCTCCACGCCGAAGAAATTGTAAAGTTCATAACTGTAGATGCCGATGGACGGCATGCCCATGCCGCTCGCCATCACACTGACGCGCTTCCCCTTGTAAGTTCCGGTGTAGCCCTGCACGCCGCGCACGTTATTGACGAGCTTCGCGTCGGTCAGGAAGTTCTCCGCAATGTACTTTGCGCGGAGCGGATCGCCCGGCATCAGGACCGTCTTCGCAAAGTCCTCCGGAGCAGCATTGATATGGGGAGTCGGATAATTCTTTTCGCTCATGGTAGGCCTCCTTTTGTTGTTTCGGAAAATGCTATGAGAAGAAGCTCAGATCCCAGTGGTTGACGCGCTGCACCATCGCCTTCACTTCGCTGACGACGCGGCTCGTGCCGAGTCTGGTCGCGCCGGCCATAAGGAGCTCTTCGGCATCCTCTAACGTCTTGATGCCTCCGGCCGCTTTCACGCCTTTGCCCTTCGTATGCTTCACCATCAGTTCGACGTCGCGTAGCGTCGCGCCGCCACCGCCGAACCCGGTCGAAGTCTTGATGAAGTCCGCCTGCGAAGCCTTCACCACGCCGCACATGCGGATTTTCTCCTCTTCGGTCAGCATGCACGTCTCGATGATTACTTTCAGGAGCTTGCCGTTACAGGCTTCCTTCACGGCGTTAATCTCCGAAAGCACGTCCTCATAACGGCCTTCCTTGACCCATCCGAGGTTGATGACCATGTCGATTTCCGAAGCACCGTTCCGTACCGCGTCCTCGGCCTCGTAGCATTTGGCGGCAGTCGTCGTGTAGCCGTTCGGGAACCCGATAACGGTGCACACCGGAATCGCGCCCTGCACATAATCGGAAGCCTGTTTCACAAAGGACGCCGGAATGCATACGGATGCCGTATGGAAACGGATGCCTTCGTCACAAAGTTTCTTAATCTCTTCCCATGTCGCGGTCTGCTTCAAAAGCGTGTGGTCCACCGCGTTCAGAATCTTCTGTAAATCCATAAACCCTCTCCTTCTGTGTTTCGGACGATTATTCTCCGTCCTTAGTTTCCGCTTCCATCAGTTCGCCGAGGAATTCGGCAAGCTTCCGCGCCGCTTTCGTGTGCGTCGTCTCGCTCGGGTGCCAGTCGACCGCGTAGCCGTCCGCCTCGCTCTGCTCCGTAAAACGCATCGTCACGATGTTCTGATCGCCGCTCTCGGCTTTGTATTCGGTCACCGCGGTCTCCATGCTTTCGCAGAGGGCGGTTCCCATGATGCCGAGCGTGCAGACAATCTTCGCGTCCGGATTGTTCTTCCGGACCCTGCCGAGGAACACCTTGTACCCGTCGATGTATTCGCGAAGCCTTGCGGAATCCTGTCCGCAATAGCTCGCGTCGTTCGTTCCGAGATTGATTACGATATAATCCGGCTGATCCGAAAAATCCCACTTCACATTCTCGGGTTTCACCTTGTCTGCGAAGCGCTCATAGGATTTGCCGAAGGTATCATAGTATTGCGGAATCGTCTTATCCGCAAGCTTTTCGCCGGTATCGGTATAGCCGGAGATAATGCCGTAACCGCTCATGCTGACAAGACTGTAATCCACACCGAGCAGCTGCGCGGTCTTATAGGCGTAGCCTTTCGTGCAGTCTTCGTTGCCGGTGCAGTAGGCATCCAGATTAAGCACACCGTCCACACCGTATCCGCACGTGATGGAATCGCCGATGAACTCCACTAACGTCTTCGGTTTCTGGATCGGGGCAATCACGCCGATTGCCGTCACGGACCGGATGCCGACGACGGAATCCGAAACCTCCGAAAGCTTGACAACCCGCACCATTGCGACCGTATCCTCTTCTCCGGCAACTGCGGTAAATGTCATCTCGTCCTCGGTCATCAGGATATCCCGGACGCGTTCGCCGTCCACGAAGATTCCGACGCGCGCCTCATGGCCCGCTCCGGCCGTTCTGCCGTCGCTCACAAGCGTAATGCTGCATTCCTTGCCGGCGAAGAAGAACTCCGCTCCGCTTCCGGAGTAGCTGAGCCACGTCGTATCCTCATACCGGTAGGTCCGTCCGATCATCCGGACGTTGTCCGAATCGGCCGGATAGGTCACCGGTTCCGTGGCTGTCTGAAATGGCGTTACGGATATTGTCGTCATAGGGGTTTCTCCTGTTATGGTAGGCTGGGCGGTCGTAGGAATGGGGGTCAGAGGCGGCGTGTATTCCGAACCGCTCTTCTGTCCGCACCCGCAGAGCAACATACAGCCAATCAGAATCGCAAGATGAATTACTCTCTTTCTCATGTTCTCCCTCCTCGTTTCTGCTCCTTCAATCATACCCAACTATGCGGGTTCCGTCAACCGGAAGTTTGCGGGGGCTTGACGGTTCCTGCTGCCCGGGCGCGCAGGAATCTGTCAGCCGTCAGAAACCCGCTCCGGTTGACATAAAAACACAGAGGACTGATAAACAATCCTCTGTGATACGTTAATCTGTTACATTTTCATCAGTGAATCTCGGCGTGGATTTCCTGCAGGGATTTCACTGTGTGCTCGGTGTGGGTCTTTACGTAGTGGATTCCGTCGGCGGTCGCAAGCGCTGCTGCCATCGTCGTTACGTAAGGAACCTTTGCCTTGATGGCGGCCTTACGGAGGTAACTGTCGTCATGCAGGCTGTTCTTTCCGATCGGGGAGTTTATCACGAGCTGAATCTGTCCGTTCGTAATCAGGTCGTAGCAGTTCGGGCGGCCCTCATACAGCTTGAGAATCTTCTCGGCGGGAACTCCCGCAGCCGCAAGGCGGTCATAAGTGCCGCCGGTCGCGTAAATCTTGAAGCCGTCAGCTGCAAGGGATTTCGCAACGGTAAGCGCCTCGTCCTTATCCTTGTCCTTTACGGAAATCAGCACGCTTCCGGAAAGCGGCAGCTTGCTCTGAATGGCTTCCTGCGCCTTGAAGAACGCTTCGCCGTAGGAAGGCGACATGCCGAGTACTTCACCGGTCGAACGCATCTCCGGTCCGAGAATCGGGTCAACCTCCGGGAACATATTGAACGGGAAAGCGGCTTCCTTTACGCCGTAGTTCGGAATCGTCATCTCATGAAGCTCCGGCAGAGGAGACTTCCGTCCGGTCAGCTCGGAAGTAATGATATCGGTTGCAATCGGCACCATGCGGATGTTACATACCTTCGAAACAAGCGGCACGGTACGGCTTGCTCTCGGATTGGCTTCGATGACGAACACCTTTCCGTTCTCAATCGCGTACTGCATGTTCATAAGACCTTTGACATGCATCTCTTCGGCAATCTTTCTCGTGTATTCCTTAATCGTCTTCAGGTTTTCCTCAGAGATATGTACCGAAGGAAGGATGCAGGCGGAGTCACCGGAGTGAATGCCCGCAAGCTCGATATGCTCCATGACTGCCGGCACATAAGCGTGCGTTCCGTCGGAGATCGCGTCCGCCTCGCACTCGAGAGCATGGTTCAGGAAGCGATCGATCAGG
>JAGAES010000120.1 GCA_017613055.1 Lachnospiraceae bacterium
AGTGGGTAAAGTACAACAAGTGGTGCCTGTACACTCAACCGTGTGTTTCCTGTCTTCCCGAAAAGAATACCAAGCATTGCTGCTTGGCTCTGTTCCTTGAACAACATTCGTTTCGCACGTTTTATCTGCCTCGATTGGCAGAAAATGTTGTAGACGGTACAGTGACTTGTCGCCAGAATGAACTCATGACATTCGCTCCACGGAAAACCCGGCCTTTCGGTCGGCAACCTCACGCTTCACAGCTATCACGTCACAGCGAATGTGATTATAACACACCGAAAATCAAAATGCAAGCACAAATTTCCGAAATTTTCACTGCGGAAACAGAGGCCGGAATTCCGCCTGCAGTTCCTCCGGAAGCTTCGTGCCGACAAGCATCGCTTTGCCGTCTTTCGTCTCCTTTGCCGTTAAAAACCGTACCGTAACGTATATTTCTTCGTTATATATAAACAGTTCATTGCTCGCACGGAAGAACACTCCGTCTTCGGTAAATGCAAAGATTTCCCTCCGAAGTCCGTACGAGTCCGTAATCTTCTCATCGGTAATCCGGACATTGTCCGTGAGGTCCTTCTCCGCTTCGAGAATCTTCGCATACGACTCCTCTCCGATTACCTGCAGGCTCTCCATGTCCTTGTTCTGTCCGACAATCTTCCGGACCGGAAAGCTTTCGGGATTCTGAAGGCGCGCCCGCTCTCTCTCGGCGATTTCCTTCTTGGCGTAAAGTCTTCCCGCGGCGTCAATCAGATAATTCCCGTCCGGATCTCCTTCTACCTTATAGATAACGGCAACCGTCATGATGCCTCCGGAGATGATCTTCGCCTTCTCCTCGCCGCGCATCGCCTTGACGACGTCGCTGACCTCCGAACCGATGAAGGTCTTTGATTCGATGTCGTTAATCAGCGCGTATTCCTTTCCGTCCACCGAAAGCAGGTCGCGTCCGTCCAGATAGCGGGCATCCGCGCCGGTATTCTTCGGCCGCATCGAATGAAACAGGAAAATCATCCCCGCGAGGGCAAACAGCCCGAACAGCAGAAACGGATACCATTTTTTCAGAAACTCAATCATCTATCTCTCCCACCGGCATGCCGCCCCGCACGGAAGCACCAGCCCGGTTTCCGTCACGGGAAGCCCGATTTCGTCTCCGGTCACCCTGCCGCCGTACTTCGGCACAAGAAGCAGTCCCGCAAGATAGGCCATCATGGCGGGCTGCAGACCGGTCGTATAAGAATTAATCAAAAAGAACAGCGGATCGTCGGAAAGAACGCCGAGGCTCAGATTCACGAAATCATAGATGGAATCCTCAATCTTCCATACCTCGCCGTTCGGGCCGCGCCCGTAAGACGGCGGATCCATGATGACCGCGTCATAGGTGTTGCCGCGGCGGATCTCCCGCTCGATAAACTTCCGGCAGTCATCAACAAGATACCTTATCGGCGCGTCCGAAAGCCCGGATGCGGCCGCATTCTCCTTCGCCCAGATAACTATGCCCTTCGAAGCATCCACATGCGTCACATGCGCTCCGGCTGCAGCAGCGGCAAGCGTAGCCCCTCCGGTATAGGCGAACAGGTTTAACACCTTCACCTCGCGGTCCGGCTGTTCGGCTTTTCGCTTTCGGATCAAAGCGCCGAACCAGTCCCAGTTGGCCGCCTGCTCCGGAAAGAGCCCGGTATGTTTAAAGCTGAACGGCTGCAGGTTGAACCGAAGCGTCCCGTAACCGATCTGCCACACCTTCGGCAGGTGAAAGAACTCCCACTCTCCGCCGCCCTTATTGCTTCTGTGGTAGCGGGCATCCGGATTATGCCAGCCGTCGTTCTTCCGCTCCGTGTTCCAAAGCACCTGCGGATCCGGACGGATCAGGCGGTAAGTCCCCCATCGCTCGAGTTTTTCGCCCGCGGAGGTGTCTATCACTTCATAGTCTTCCCATTTATCGGCAATCCACATAATCATTCCCTCATTTCGAAACTTTATACATTATATAACAATTGCGGAAAATGAACAAGTGTAAATAATTTTTACCTTTTTTCTCTTGACTATCACCCGCAAATATAATAAAATGAATTCAGTCGGGTTATTCCGAACAAAAGTAATCATTTGGAGGAAGTAAGAATTATGGGAATTCTGTCCAGATTCAAGGACATCATGTCCGCGAATATTAATGCTCTTCTTGATAAAGTAGAGGATCCGGAGAAGATGATCGATCAGTGCCTTCGGAACATGAATGACGATCTTGTAAAGGTTAAGCAGGAAACGGCTTCCGTTATGGCTCAGGAGAAGTCCTGCAAGCGCCAGGTAGACGACTGCCAGACCGAAATCGATAAGATGCAGAGCTACGCCGTTAAGGCTTTGACCGCAGGCAATGAAGAGGATGCGAAGCGTTTCCTCGCCGAGAAGGCCAAACTTACCGCGAAGCTTACCGACCTCCAGGCAAACTACGCGGTTGCGCATGACAACTCCCAGAAGATGAGAGACATGCACGACAAGCTCACAACCGACATCAAGGAACTTGAGGCACGCAAGGAAACCATTAAGGGTAAGATTGCCGTGGCCAAGGCTCAGGAGAAGATCAACAAGATGACCTCCAACGTAGCCAGCGCCAACAATTCCATCGCGAGCTTCGAGCGCTATGAACAGCTCGCAAACAAGAGACTGGACAAGGCTCAGGCGGTTGCCGAGCTCAATGCTTCCAATCCGACCAACTCCATCAAGGATCTCACTGCGAAGTACGTGAACGATCCGAATGTGGATGCCGAGCTCGAAGCCCTCAAAGCAAGCCTCGGAATGGCTACTCCCACCGAGTTGCCGCAGTAATATCGTTTTCGAAAGAGGCTGTTGTACCATGTGCAACAGCCTTTTTGCATACAAAAACGCCGAAAGGAGTTTTCCATGCAGCCCGAAGCATTGATGCTTTACAAACTGATTATCCTGTACATTCTGGACCGTGTGGATTTTCCGATGACGAATTCGCAGCTTACGGATTTCATCACCGCGAAGGAATACACGAACTACTTCAATGTGCAGCAGGTACTCTCCGATCTTGTGGATGACGGCTATATAAGCCTGCAGGAGATGAAGAACAACTACCTGTACCGGATTACGCCGGAAGGCAAGGAGACGCTCTCCTTCTTCTACCAGAACATATCCCGCAACATCCGCGACGACATCGACATGTTCCTCACCGAGCAGAAGTATTCGCTCCGGGAGGAGGTTTCCAATATCGCCGACTATTACGAGGCCAAGAAGAACGAATACGTCTGCGAACTGAAGGTGGTGGAACGCGATACCACCGTGATTGAAATCCGCATTACGGTTCCAACGGAGGAGAATGCAAAGACCGTCTGTTCCCGTTGGCGGCAGAAAAACGCCGACATCTATGCTTACGTCATTAATTCGCTGCTCGGGGGAGCGCCCGGTGAGGAACCGGCCGGGGCTGATGATGAGCAGCACGAGGAGAAAGGAGGAGTTTCATGAATCCCTTGTACTGGCTTGCCATCCTTGCCGTGCTTCTGATTATCGAAGCCGCCACTATGGCACTAACTACCATCTGGTTCGCGGGAGGCGCTCTGATTGCGTATTTGGTAAGTCTCTTCTGCGATAACCTGACGGTGCAGTTTATCGTGTTCTTTGTCTGCTCCGTCGCACTTCTCTTGTTCCTGCGTCCTTCCGCCTTGAAGCGGTTCAACCGGCGCAGGGCAAAAACCAATGTGGATTCCGCTATTGGAAAGACCGTTCGCGTTACGGAGGAAGTGAACAACTACACGAATACCGGACGTGCCGATCTCGCCGGAATGGAATGGGCCGCGCGAAGCTTTAACGACCGTTTGACATTTCCCGCAGGAACACTTGCAACGGTTGCCCGCGTGGAAGGCGTCAAACTCATTATTCAACCGAAGGAGGACTAAACTATGCTCGCATTTCTATCAGAAACCAGCCAGGACATACCGTGGGGAGCCATCTGGCTTGTAATTGCCGTTATCGTTCTGATCATCTTCATCACTTCCTGTTTGAAGGTTGTTCCGCAGGCGCACGCTTTCATCGTAGAGCGTCTCGGCGGCTACCAGACGACCTGGAGCGTCGGTCTGCACCTGAAGGCACCGTTCTTCGACCGTGTTGCTCTTGACGTGCTTCTTAAAGAGCAGGTGGTGGATTTCCCGCCGCAGCCCGTTATCACCAAGGATAACGTAACGATGCAGATAGATACCGTCGTATATTTCCAGATTACCGACCCGAAGCTTTACGCATACGGCGTGCAGAACCCGATGATGGCTATCGAGAACCTGACCGCGACGACGCTTCGTAACATCATCGGTGATCTCGAACTCGATGAAACGCTTACCTCGCGTGAGCTGATCAACGGCAAGATGCGTCTCCTTCTCGATGAAGCTACCGACCCGTGGGGCATCAAGGTTAACCGTGTCGAGCTGAAGAACATCATGCCTCCGAGCGCCATCCGTGACGCCATGGAGAAACAGATGAAGGCAGAGCGTGAACGCCGTGAGTCCATTCTTATCGCGGAAGGTGAGAAGAAGTCCACGATTCTCGTTGCCGAAGGTAAGAAAGAGTCCGCCATCCTCGAGGCGGAAGCCGAGAAGGCTGCTGCCATCCTCCGCGCAGAAGCGAAGAAGGAAGCCACCATTCGCGAGGCCGAAGGTCAGGCGGAAGCTATCCTCCGTGTGCAGAAGGCGAACGCCGACGGTCTCCGCTTCCTGAACGAAGCCGCTCCGACCGACGCGGTAATCCGTCTGAAGAGCCTCGAAGCCTTCTCAAAGGCCGCCGACGGCAAATCCACGAAGATCATCATTCCTTCCGAAATCCAGGGCCTTGCAGGTCTTGCAAGCGGCGTAGTGGAAGCTGCGAAGAAGGAACCCGAAGCATAAAACCCGGATTGAGTGAATTGTTTTTTCTGTTGTATGCAAAACCCCCGGGAAATCGCTGACGCGATTTCCCGGGGGTTAGTTTTTGGGATGCTGACTTATTATCTGCTTCATTGCCGGATTATTCCGGCTTACCAAGCTTATTTTCGGCTTCATTTCCGGATTATTCCGGCTTACCAAGCTTATATTAGGCTTTTCCCTAGCTCATCTTCGACTTTTGTGGTACTCAAACGATCTTTCTTGAGACTTGAGTACCACTCTTTTCGGCTGAATTGGTATTCACTCCTTAAAAAATCATGATTGGGTACCACATCAGCTTCATCACGATGCATGAATTGAAAGGGATGATGGTATTCAACATACGTTATTCAACACATGAGTACCATTTTTTCTGAAGGAAGTGGTACTCAAATCTTCAATTTTTTGATTGAGTGCCAAACTATCCTGATTCAAGTACTCAAAATCCTGTTTCAAGTACTCAAAATCCTGATTCAAGCACTCATAATCCTGTTTCAAGTACTCAAAACTCTTCCGCACACTCTCTATTCCTGCCCCAGGTACTCTTCCATCACCTTCCAGACTTCTTCGAAGCCCTGTCCGGTTTCTTTCGAGAACGGAATGATGGTCTCCTTGGCACCGCCGAGTTCCTTCCGGATCATTGCAAGCTGCTTATTCAGCTGGCTCCGGTTGATCTTATCGGCTTTCGTTGCGATGATGACCGCGGGGATATTGTTACTCTTCACCCACTCGTACATCTGCTTATCGCCTGCGCTCGGCTCATGCCGGATGTCCACGAGAAGAAAGATCAGGCGAAGCTGCCTCGAACGCACCAGATAACGTTCAATCATCTTGCCCCATTTGGCCTGCAGTTCTTTCGAAACCTTCGCGTAGCCGTAGCCCGGCAGGTCCACGAAGTAGAACCCGCCGTTCAGAAGAAAGAAGTTGATTGTCTGCGTTTTTCCGGGCTGTGAGGATGTCCGGGCAAGTGCTTTCCGGTTCACGAGCTTGTTAATCAAAGAGGACTTCCCGACATTCGATCTTCCGGCAAAGGCGAACTCCGGCAGCATATTCTCCGGCAATTTGCTCGTCACGCCGACAACGGTTTCCAGTTCCGCGGATTTGATAATCATTGCAGTCCTCCTTTCCTGAACACTTATCTTACAAAAGCTTCCGAAAGCACCTGATCCATATTCGCAACGAAACGAATGTCCATGCCTTCCTTAATCTCTTCGGAGATGTCGCTCACGTCGTCCCGGTTCTCACTCGGAACGAGGAGCCGGCTGATGCCGACCTGCTTCGCAGCAAGCATCTTCTCTTTAAGTCCTCCGATCGGAAGCACTCTGCCGCGCATCGTTACCTCGCCGGTCATCGCCACCTCGGAGCTTACCGGAATGCCGGTCACCGCGGACAGAACGGCAGTCACCATCGTGATGCCCGCGCTCGGTCCGTCCTTCGGAACGGCTCCTTCCGGAATATGAATATGAATGTCGTGCTTTTCGAAATAGTCCTCCGGCACGGAATACTCTTCCGCAATCGAGCGGATGTAGCTGATTCCGGCTGTCGCGGACTCCTTCATCACATCGCCCATCAGCCCGGTCATCTCGACCTTGCCGGTGCCCTTCATCGCATTGACTTCAATCTCGAGCGTCGTTCCGCCGACCGAAGTCCACGCAAGTCCCCGCGCAACGCCGACCTGGGGCTTCCGCACGCGGTCTTCCTTATGGAAGCGGTAGATTCCGAGGTAATCCTTCAGATTCTTCCGCGTCACATTTACCTTCGTTTCCGCACCGCCCTCGGCCTTTTTAAGAATGACCTTGCGGCACACCTTGCCGATGGTCCGCTCGAGCGCGCGAACGCCGGCTTCCCGCGTGTAGTAATTGATCATGTCACGGATGGCTGTTTCGGAAAATGTGATTTCCTTCGACGTCAGTCCGTGGTTCTTCATCTGTTTCGGAACCAGGTATCCTTCCGCGATATGCACTTTTTCGTTCTCGGTATAGCTGCTCAGTTCCAGTACCTCGACACGGTCTAAAAGAGGTTTCGGAATCGTCTCGGTCGTGTTGGCCGTCGCAAGGAATACAATCTTACTGAGGTCGGTCGGCAGGTCGACGTAATGGTCGACGAATCGGCTGTTCTGCGCGCTGTCGAGCACCTCAAGAAGCGCTGCGGACGGGTCGCCCTTATAGTCGCTTCCGAGCTTGTCGAGCTCGTCAAGAAGCATCAGCGGGTTATTCACGCCGGCTTCCTTAAGTCCCGCGACAATCCGTCCGGGCATCGATGCCACATAGGTGCGGCGGTGTCCGCGGATTTCGGCTTCGTCCCTGACGCCGCCGAGGCAGACGCGCACGTACTTACGGTTCATTGCTTCCGCAATGCTTTTCGCAATCGAAGTCTTACCGGTTCCGGGCGGTCCCACAAGACAGAGAATCGGCGTTTCCGCGTCGGAAACGCGCGCCCGTACGGCAAGATATTCAAGAATCCGTTCCTTAATCTTCTCAAGCCCGTAATGGTCGCGTTCGAGAATCTCCGAAGCATGCCTGATGTCGATGCACTCTTCGCTTCCCCTGTCCCACGGAAGGCTTAACAGCGTCTCTATGTAGTTACGGATTACCTGGCCCTCGCTGTTGTTCGCGCCCATGTTCCGGTAGCGGCGGATCTCCGCCTGAATGGCCTTCTTCACCTCATCGGATGCCTGCAGCTGCTCGGTCTTCTGAAGGAATTCCTCGCAGTCATCCTCCTGCCCTTCTCCGAGTTCCCCGCGGATAACCTTCATCTGCTCGCGGAGCACGTAATCCTTCTGGTTCTTATCAAGGCTCTTTTGCACCTTCGCTTCAATCTCGCTCCGGATCCGAAGCACCTCCGCCTCGCCGACAAGCACCGATGAAAGCCTTTGATACTGGCTGATCCGGTTATCCGCTTCGAGAATCTCCTGGCGGAATCTTGCCGGAATCGGCAGCGTAACGATAACCTGCTCCATCAGCGCATTCAGGTCGCGCATCCGAAGAATCCGGTTCCGGATTTCCTTCGGCACCTTCGTGCTGACCGAAAGAAACCGCTCCGTCGTATCATAAAGCGAGCGGAACAGGGCTTCCTTTTCCACCACGCTCAGTTCAATCTCTTCCATCGGGAACCGCTCGACTTCGGCGCACGGTCCTTCCGCGCGGTCAAACCACTCGGTAATCCTTCCGCGTACGATTCCGCGGATCAAAAGGCGCGTCTGGCCGTTCGGGAGCCGGTATAACTGCACGATTTCGCACACGCACCCGATTGTGTTCACATCCTGCCGCGTCAGCATATCCGTGTCCGGATTCTGACGGAGCGTCACGAAAATCCGGTTGCCCTCCTTGAGCGCACGCTTCGCGGATTCCGCGTCCCGGCTGTCCGCAAGTTCAAGCTGCATGACCATTCCGGGAAATGCCACAACCTGGTTCAATGAAAGCACAGGATAGATATCATACAATTCATCCATATCACTCATGCTTTATCCTCCCCTAATCAAGAGTCGCAAAGAGTCTGCCCGATTGGGAGCAGACTCTTACGCTCATGCTGTTTCGTTCTTTTTCTTCTTGCTCTGCTGCTCGCCTTCCACACGGATCAGAACAGGCTTCTCCGTGCCCTCGGCGGCTTCCTTCGTAATGATGCAGCGCACCACGTTCTCCTCGGACGGAATTTCGTACATCGGGTCAAGCATAATCGACTCGATGATGGCGCGGAGTCCGCGCGCACCCGTCTTCCGCTCGTTGCTGCGGCGTGCGATGGTACGGATTGCTTCCTCGTCGAATTCCAGTTCCACGTTGTCCATGCGGAACATCTCGGCATACTGCTTCGTGATTGCGTTCTTCGGCTCGGTAAGGATGCGCACCAAAGCGTCCTCGTCGAGCATGTCAAGCGCTACCATAACCGGAACTCGTCCGACAAATTCGGGAATCATGCCGAATTTGATGAGGTCGTGCGGAAGGGCCTGCCGGAACAGTTCTCCGATATTCTCCTTGCGTCCGCCCTGTACATCGGCCTCAAATCCGATGGACTTCTGTCCGATTCTTGCCTCGACAATCTTCTCCAGCCCGTCGAATGCGCCGCCGCATATAAAGAGGATGTCCGTCGTATTGATGTGGTACATCTCCTGCTGCGGGTGCTTTCTGCCGCCCTGCG
>JAGAES010000121.1 GCA_017613055.1 Lachnospiraceae bacterium
CTTTCCAATAATACGAAACTGACCAGTCTGAACATCATGTATACGCTGATCCGGGAGATTGATTTAAGCAACAATCCTTTGTTGAAGAATCCGACGATGGATACGGGATATACGACGGTTATCCGTTAACACACAACGGCAAAAAGTGACGGCGGGGCTACACCCCGCCGTCACTTTTTGCTTCTATTCCCGGATTCTGTCTTCTACACCCACGAATCAATTCATTTTTGAAATTCAGTCGGTTATTTGTGCTCATTTTCGAAGAGTTTTAAGAACCTGTACCCATCGTTTTTATGTTTCAACACTTTTCGTATGTTCGCGGCTCTGTCTTTTTTGAGAAAAAGGCCTAAAATCACATGAATCGGTCCGGTTTTGGCGGTCGGTCAACCCACGAAATCAAACCCCGACAAGGTTTCGTGGGTTTTTGACAGAGCCAAAATCCCATGAAAATCTTATATCCGTTATTCTGTGGGTTTCCCGCCTGTCGCCTATGGCAAAAATGAGCATAAACGGACTCTTCCAAAGTCGCTTACACCTGGAATGAGCACAAACAGGCTCTCCCAAAGTCGCTTACACCAAAGACGAGCACAAGCGGACTCTCCCGCTCGTTTAGAATTCCGTCACGTCCGCGCGGCACATGGTGCGGCCGCGGAGCAGAACGGTCGGTACCAGAACGAGAAGGTTTGCGACCGCAAGGCCGATGAGGCCGAGCTTTGAAAAGTACGGCAGGTACTGACCGTGCGGGATGTAATAAAGCTCGTTCATCAGGAAGGTATAGAGTTCAATCGCGGCAATACCGATAACGGTTGCGATGGCGTCGGTCAGGGCGATTTCCGCGGAGCATTTGCGGCGGATTTCGCCTTTCGTGCGCCCTAATGCGCGGTAGATTCCGAACTCGTACATCCGCTTCGCGTAGTGTCCCGAGATAACCGAGTTCACCGATACGGCAAGCACAATCGAAAGCATAAACAGCGCCACATAAAAGATGATGTTGATCGGCTCGAGCTGGGACATGATATCCGAGCGGACAGGCAGTCCGACCTTCACCTTCCGGCTTCCGACAATCTGCGTCACGCGTTCTCTTACTTCCTCGCCGGAGAGCGTCTCACTGAGCACATGCGCGCGGAGCAGGTTTTTCTCTTCCTTCTCGACGAAGAACACGGCGAACACATCGTTGTCAATTAAAGCATCCAATGTGAACTCCCCATGCAGTCCGTCCTCGGGGCCGAGCACGTCGCCGAGCTGAAATCCTTTGTTTGCGGCCATCGCGCGGCTTAAGATGACACTTCCCTCATGCACCTTGCTGAAGTCACCCCTGTAGCCGAGTATCCGGAACGCCGTCCGAAGGTCATCCGCCGTATTGTAACGGGCGCAATGTCCGCCCATGGTGAAGCCGAGCGTGCATTTCCAGTCCAGAGCGCTTGCTGAGTATCCGGAATTCAGCATGACGATAAGGTCCGGATCCTTTTCGATGTCCGCAATCACCGCGGCATAATCCTGAAAGTTCTCGTCGGTCGGAAGCCCGGCGATATCCGTAACTGTTTCGGAATACTCAAAAATCCCGTCCCAGTAATAGTAGCTGCTGTGTATATAATTCCCTGCAAGGAGAACCATCGCCGCAAGGAAGAACATGCACCCGATCAACAAAGAGCGCCCTTTATTCTCTTTTACATAGTATAATGCGGAGAAAGGTTTCTTCATTCTGTTTCCCTCCGGCTGATTTCGCCGTCCCAGATTTCAATGATCCGGTCCGCTTCGCTCAAGATGCTTCGGTCATGCGTCACGACAAGGACAAGACGGTCTGCGGAATAGGATTTCAGAATCCGCATCACGTTGAAAGCGTTTTCGTGGTCGAGTGACGCGGTCGGCTCATCGGCAAATACGACTTTCGGGTTGTTAATCATTGCACGCGCGATTGCGGCTCTCTGGCACTGTCCGCCGGACAGCTTCGCCGGACGCTTGCCGAGTTCGCGCTCGCCGAGACCGAGGCTTGCAAGGAACTCTTTTGCTCTGGTTCTCGTTTCCTCACTCTGGTCGGCTGCTGCCACAAGCACGTTATCGAGCGCGTTCATATACGGCACGAGATAATGCTTCTGAAAGACAAATCCGAACTCTTTCCTCCGGATCTTCTCCCGCTCCGAATCACTGATTGTCGTAAGTTCCGTGCCGTTGTAGCACACACTGCCTTCTGTCGGCTTCTTAAGCGTCGACAGGCAGTACATCAGCGTGCTCTTGCCGCTTCCGGACGGTCCGATGATTCCGATCAGTCCCTTGTCCGGGAGCGTCAGGTCAAACCCCTTCAGCGCATACATCTTCTCATCGGTATCCATGTCATAAATCATGCTGATATTCTTTACTTCAAACATTTTTCTGCTCCTTATTCTACAGTAGTAGTATCATTAATCTTCCAACATATCAATCGTTTTTATTCCGCGTATGCACAGAAGCAGCGGAATCTGCATAATTCCGAATATGAACAAAAGAAGTACGCTGATTTCTAAGATTTTATCCGGATACAAAAGCGGGGAAACAAGCCCGCGCGGATCGATAATCGCCTTCCGGAATATATAGCACATCGGGATTGCCGCAAGAATTCCGGCGACGAGTCCGCTCAAAAAGAGCAATAGCATTTCCCGCATCATCATGCCGTACACCTCGAAGCGGCTGTACCCGATGGATGCATACAGACAGTACTCATTCACGCGGTTTCTTAAAAACGATACGTAAGCAATCAGCATCGTCACCCCGAGGAAGAACATGACAATCGCCGAGATGGCTTTGACGACATTGAAAATCAGGTCCACGCAGTCCTTTTGAAAGAACTCGCGGTTCGTGGCCGCGTCGTCGATCGTGTCCTCCGCTCCCGTCTCGATGCCGTATTCCCGAAGCACCGCTTTCAGGTCCGAGTGGCCTTCGTCGTACAGCACCACGTGATACCAGCCGTTATTCACACCGCCCTTCGGAATGCCGGTACAGTACATGCCCTCTGACTTGATGGTGCCGACAATCTTAAACACCTCACCGTAGGTTTGGGGCAGGGACCAGTCGCCGATCTTCGCTTTCATGTTCTTAAGAACCACTTCATCGACAAGCATCTCGCCTTCCTCCGAAGGAAGCCGGCCGTCCGTGAGCTTCGCACCGACATGCTTAAGAAACGCCGGTATCTCATCGGCCTCGTACATCGGAACCTTCATGGACAGTTCCCCGACGACCGCCCGGTAATCCGTCCGAAGCGTCTGCCTGCGGAGCACGCTGTCGACGCCGTCCGTCTCGCTGAGCGCGGTCAAAATCACTTCAAGTTTCTCTTCC
>JAGAES010000122.1 GCA_017613055.1 Lachnospiraceae bacterium
GCAACCATGTTCGCGCGCTGCTATGAGATGGCAGGCATCACGAACAAGGACCGCATCCAGATTACGCCCGGCTACGGTCTGTGGACCGCGGGAATCGGTTTCCAGGCAGGCTGTGAGAAGCTCGGTGCGATGGCCATTCCGACCGGCCCCGGCAACACCGAGAAGCAGCTGCAGATGATGATGGACCTGAAGTCGACGGTCATCACCGCAACGTCCTCCTACGCGCTTCTTCTTGCCGAGGAGATTAACCGCCGCGGTATCAAGGATAAGATTCACCTGAAGAAGGGCGTATTCGGTTCCGAGCGCTGGAGCGACAAGATGCGTAAGTACATCCATGAAGAACTCGGCGTGGAGCTTTATGATATCTACGGACTGACCGAGATTTACGGACCGGGTATCGGAATCAACTGTCCATATGACACCGGCATGCACTATTGGGACGATTACGTATACATCGAAATCATCGACCCGAAGACCGGCAAGACCGTTCCGGACGGCGAAGAGGGTGAAATCGTCATCACGACGCTTGTGAAGGAAGGCGCGCCGCTGATTCGCTTCCGTACCCATGATATCTCCCGCATTATCCCGGGCGAGTGCCCCTGCGGCAGCAAATTCCCGCGTCTTGACATTATCAAGGGAAGAAGCGACGATATGTTCAAGGTACACGGCGTGAACATGTTCCCGAGCCAGGTGGAAGAGCTGCTTGGTTTGGTGGACGGTGTTTCGAGTGAGTATAAGATTGATATCGCGCATGACGAAGAGATTAACAAGGATGTCATTCTGGTAACCGTTGAGGCGGAAGGCCGCGTCAATTTCGACCGCACGGCCGCAACAATCCGCGACCTCTTCAAGTCCCGCATGAGCGTGACGCCGAAGATTACCGTCGTTCCGATCGGAACGCTCCCGCGAACCGAGAAGAAAGCAAAGCGCGTGTACGATCACAGAGAGAATTAATCCGAAGAAAAGTCCCGAGACAAAATTTCGGGACTTTTTTCAGCCGATTTTCAGAAAAAGTTAGAAATCCTGTCGAAAAATGCATCTTAATAAGTGAAAAGGAAAACACGCCGGCCGGTTTGGGTTCCGGAAAGGAGGGAGAAGTGTCTGAAGAAGTTTTGAATGACAGCCAAATCATTGAACTGTTCTGCTGCGGTTCAGACGAAGCCGTGGAAGCGGTTCAGAAGAAGTACGGCGCACAGATGCTTCGCCTTGCCGGGAACATTCTTTCCGATGAAAGAGACGCGGAGGAGTGTTTGAATGACACCTATCTGAACGCATGGAAATCCGTTCCGCTCGCGAAGCCGGACAATCTGAAAGCATATCTGATGAGAAGCGTCCGGAATCTCGCATTTGAGCGTCTGCGAAGCAATCGGGCGAAGAAACGCGGGGGAGATATGATATTGACCTCTTACGAGGAGCTCTCCGAGAGCATTCCCGATGACCGCAAGGCGGAACCCGCAGACAATGACGGACTGAAGGAGAAACTGGAATCGTTTTTGGACGGATTGTCCGTGGAAAAACGTACGATTTTCATGAGACGGTTCTGGTATTCCTATCCGGTATCGGAAATTGCGAAGCAGATGGGTTGCGAAGAGAAATACATCAGCAATCAGTTGTACATTTTAAAGAAGAAGCTTAAGAAGCATCTTAAGAGAAAGGACTGACAGGTATGACAGGATTTGACTTAAACAAAGCCTTAACCGATATCGACGAGCGCTTCATTGAAGAAGCCGATATCACGAACACGGAATCCCGCATGAAGAAGGAGACCCGGTTTGCCAAGAAGGGCGGAAAGAGAGTGTTCCGTATCGCCCTGATTGCTGCCTGTGTCGTAGTACTGCTTACGGGAACCGTTGCGGCTGCAAACCGCGCAGGGGTTCTGAACCGGATTGTTACTTCTTCGAACGGAGCAGTGAACAACAGTGATTTCCTCGGAACAATCGGAGCGCAGAGCGACCTTTCCGAGCTCGGGAACGCTTATATTCCGATGGGAATTACCAAGCAGGGAACCAGAACCGTTACACTCGAGAATATCATCGGCGATGCGGATATCATTTATCTCGAGTTCAGTACGGACTACGCCCTCGATGAGCCTGATGGATGGGTGACTCACAATCTGCCGAATCTTTCGGTTGATTTCAACGGAACCGTTTTCTATGATGACGAGTATGAGGAATTCTTATACGGCTGTTGCGGATCGGGATCCGCTGCATTCTGCCGGAACGGAAAGCTCTGGTTTATCTATTACATGACCTCAGGGGCGACGAAAGAAGCGGATTTCGGCCGCAGAAAGATGAAGGTGGACGTAACGTTTTTGGACACGAACGCCGGAAGCGACGAAGTATTTACCTTTGAGTGGACGAACCATTACGAAACGGAGACGGAGTCCTTCGTACTCAACAAAGAGTTGGGGGACTGGATTGTGAAGGGAGCAGACCTTTCCCTGATAAGCCTGGTCATTCATACGGAAACAGAATACGAACAGGATTATGAAATGAGTGAAAGAAAGCCGATCTCTCTGGATTATGTCAGACTGGATGACGGATCCGTCTGGTTCTATTCGGAGTTTAAGGGTGTTCCGGTAAAGCATTCCGGCTGGGGCGGGTACAGTACGGACGGAAAATGGGAGCACACCTGGGTGTACAGCCTTCTTGCTGATTTTTCGGAGGAGGGCAGCGACATCTACAAGCTGATTCCTTTCGAGAGAATTACTGCCGTCAGCATTAACGGAACGGAAATTCCTCTCCGATAGTATTTACATGACCTTTACGAAAGCCCCGGAGGAGCAATCCTCAGGGGCTTTTTTGTGTCATTTTTCGAAATGGTAAATAATTTTTACATTTACCCCCTTGACAAAGCCCGGGAAATGTGATATCACTATCTCAACGATATCAAAATGATATCAAAAAGTTGCGAATAGGTCGCAACTGAACTCAGAAAGGGGTTTCGGTATGAAAGAAATAATCTTAACAAACAAGAAAAACGGAATGCTTCGTTTGACTTGGTATCTTTTTGTTACCATCGCTTCGATCGTTCTTCTGGCAACCGGTGAGCCGGTACTGATCGGGCTTTCGATCGCATGGCTGTCGCTCGGATGGATAGTCCTTCTCGGACTCCGTATTCTGAAACCGCAGGAAGCGCTTGTGCTTACCCTGTTCGGTAAGTATTACGGAACAATCAAGGGAGAAGGCTTCTACGCCGTCAATCCCTTCTGCTCTTCGGTAAACCCGGCCGCCAAGACCGAGCTGAACCAGAGCGGTGACGTAAAGAGCTCCATCAGCCCGCTTACCGGGCAGCCGAATACGGCGCCTTCCTTCGCAAGCAATAAGCTTTCGATGAAGCTTCTGACCCTGAATAACAACCGCCAGAAGATTAATGACCGCCTCGGTACTCCGGTCGAAATCGGTATGGCAGTTACCTGGTGCATTGAAGATACCGCGAAGGCCGTATTCAATGTACATAACTATAAAGAATACCTGTCGCTGCAGTGCGATACCGCGCTTCGTAACATTGTCCGCATCTATCCTTACGATGTGGCGGAAGGCGTGGACACGACCGGTGACGGACAGGCCGACGAGGGAAGCCTCAGAGGCTCAAGCGAAGTTGTTGCGGAGCGGATTCGTCAGGAAATTGAGAAGAGGGTTGAGGTTGCCGGACTTCGGATTGTAGAAGCCAGAATCACCTACCTCGCATACGCTCCCGAAATTGCCGCCGCAATGCTTCAGAGACAGCAGGCTGCTGCCATCATCGACGCCCGTAAGATGATTGTCGACGGCGCTGTCGGAATGGTTGAGATGGCTCTTGAGCGTCTGAGCCAGACGAAAATGGTTGAACTCGACGAAGAGCGGAAAGCCGCAATGGTTTCGAACCTTCTCGTAGTGCTCTGCGGCAACCATGACGCGCAGCCGGTAGTGAATTCCGGAAGCCTGTACTAAACCAAGTGAACGTATAATGCGACGGACGATTGCCGAAGCCTGCAGTCGTCCGCGCAGGCGATTGAAAGGAGGACACAATGGCAGAGAAAAAGCAAGTACCGCTTCGTCTTTCGGAAACGTTATACAATGCCATTGCGGCATGGGCGGAAGACGATTTCCGGTCCGTGAACGGACAGATTGAATACCTCCTTTCGGAATGCGTAA
>JAGAES010000123.1 GCA_017613055.1 Lachnospiraceae bacterium
TCAGCTACCTGCGCAATCCGGATTTTGTGGAGTACGTGCAGGCGGACGACGGCAAGATCACGATCCTGCTCAAGGAGATAAACTCGATCGAGCTGTGAGGAATATCTCCTTTGGCTAGTGTATTTACTCCCTCACGGGAACCGGATCCGGCGCCGGAAGGCTGTTCAGGTAGTCGGTGATCGCATCGAGGCTTTCCGCCTCAAACGGAAAATCTTTCGATACTTTCAGGGAGTCGTCAGTGTGCTCGAAGTTGTACGGACCGGGGTAGGTGATGACGCGGAGACCGACAATCTTATACTTCTTGTTACCTTTCGAATCCTCGCCGTCCTCGGCTTTTACATTTTCGATGCGATAGCTGAGAGGGCCGTCGCTCCCGTGAAATGCGCTCAGTTTGTAGAATCCGAGCGACAGTAAATCTTTTCTGAGAACCATATAAAACTCCTTGCGGAAGCCCTTGCGGCTTCCTTTTTATTCCACCCGATCCAGGTGGTTGATCCGGACATACAGATATTTCAGCATCCGGAAAATCAGATAGAGCGCGGGGATTATGATTGCGTTGACGTAACCCGGCAGCATGTATTTGATACCGTTCAGCAGACCCGGCTTCTGCTTGATCAAGCGACCGGCGAGCAGGTGCTCCCGCTCGTACATCAAAACCAGGGAGACGGCTATCCACGCGAGTTTTGCTTATTATACTACAAAACAAGTGGGGATGCTACGCATTAGTACAGTTTTTATTGTAATGCTCAGTGGGCTATGTTATGCTAAAGAAACACCGATGAATTCAGCGTTTCTTTAGCGCCGGCGGATCGCACGAACGCGCCGCCGAATATTTTTCGGACTGTACGGAGCGGGACACCGGAGGTTTCACTGCTGTTTTTTGAGACAGGGAGAGTGAGGGAAAATGATCACAGATTTTTTGGACAAGATCGACAGCTTTATGTACTATCCGATTCTGATCGTCGTTATGGCGATTGCGGGGCTTTATTTTACGGCGCTGACCAAAGGCGTGCAGATCCGTTTGCTTCCGGAATCGATCCGGCTTCTCAAGGAGCCTCCGGAGGACAAGCAAAATGTATCTTCCCTTCAGGCAATGCTCGTTTCGACGGCTTCGCGCGTGGGCACGGGGAACATCGTCGGCGTTTCCACGGCAATCTGTCTGGGCGGTCCTGGCGCATGCTTCTGGATGTGGTTGATGTGCATCATCGGCGCGGCATCCGCCTTCATTGAAAGTACGCTGGCACAGATTTTCAAAAAGAAAAATGAGTCCGGCGAGTGTTACGGCGGACCGGCCTACTACATCGAGAAGGCACTCCATGCGCCGGTGCTCGCGGGCGTGTTCTGCGTGTTTCTGATCGCCACGTATGCGGTGGGATTCAATCTGCTCTGCTCCTATAACCTGCAGTCCAGTTTTGAGACGTACTCATTTTACGATTCGAAGATCACGCCTTTGGTTGTCGGAACGGTGCTGGCGGTGTTGACGGCATACTGCCTTCTGGGCGGTGGAAAGAGAATCGTGAAGTTGACAAGCGTCATTGTTCCGGTCATGGGAATTCTGTATGTCGCGATCTCTCTCCTGGTGATCGGACTCAATGTTACCGCCGTTCCGTCCATGTTTGTCGCAATCTTTAAGGATGCGTTCAATTTCCGGGCGATTTTCTCCGGAGTGGCGGGATCCTGTATGATCTACGGTATCAAGCGAGGACTGTATTCCAATGAAGCGGGTGTCGGCTCTGCGCCGAACGCCTCCGCGTCCGCCAAGGTTTCGCACCCGGCCAAGCAGGGACTGGTTCAGACGCTGTCCGTATATATCGACACGCTTCTCCTCTGCACGGCGACGGCTCTCATGTGCCTCTCGAGCGGTGTCGAGAGAAGTGAGGATGTCTCCGGTGCGCCTTATGTGCAGAACGCGCTCTCGTCGGTGTTGGGGAAAGCAGGTCCGATCTTCATCACCGGAGCGATGATCCTCTTCGCTTTCACCACGCTGTTAGGGAACCTGTACTACGTCGACAATGCGCTCATTTTCCTGAATAAGAAACGTCAGCCGTCAAAGTTGTTCATGAGGGTGTTCCATATTCTCTGTGCGGTTGTCGTGCTGGTCGGAGCGATCATTCCGATGGGCGCTGCATGGGCGATGGCGGACATCACCATGGGCGGTATGACACTGATCAATCTGCCTTGCTGTATGCTGCTCGGCAAAGTGGCGATCGATTCCCTGAAAGATTATGAAAAACAGAAAAAAGAAGGAAAGAATCCGGTCTTTTACGGGAAGAATATCGGTTTGAATGAGGAAGAACTGGATTACTGGAAATGAGTCGGCGGAACGGAAAGCTTGCGGGTTTCGAGTTGCAGCCATTGCGCTGAAAGGAGATAACGATGCAGGAAGAGAGAGCGAAAGGTAACGGAATTAAGTCGATCGCGTTTACGATATTTTTTATAGTGCTTTGTGCGGCTACGATCCGCAAGGGCATTCCTCTTATGGCAAAACTGTTTCTCTATGAGACAGTGGATAAGGATGCTCTTGAGGAAGAGATGACCCGGGCGAAGGAAGACGCGCGAAAACTCGACCCCGAGGGGAAGAGGATTGTGCTCACCGAAGACTATCTTATGGTCGAGTACAAGGAATATTATGCCACTGAGGTGGACAGCAACAACCTTATTCTGTCTATCATTTGCATCTGCGTGTATGTCTTTGTCTTCTCAGCTGCGATGATGATCATTGCGCCATTTTTCTTCCGAAAAAAGGGAGCAGTTAAAACCGCCGCCAAGTGGTTGGTCATCCTTCTGCTGATTCTCGGCGGGCTGCGGCTCTTGCGGGAAATACCGTTCTTCAGACTTCCGCCGAAACCGGAAGATGTCACATGCAAACTCAATGAGGTCGAGATTTTGCGGAAGAACACGAAAAGCAGTACTTCCTCCGAGGATGACGGGACGACTTCCACGTCATACACTCATTACATCTATTTCAATGATGAGAACGGGAAGGAACACAAGTTTCTTGTGAACAAGGACACCTACGATTCGCTCAAGGTGCACGACAGGTGTTATATTGCTTCCGCCACATCGAAGGACGAGACAGTCTATTACCGCAGGTTCGACCTGGATCGGTTGTATATGCTGCCGGGGACGGAATGATTGCAATTCAGACGAGTAATTTACAAGCCCGGCAGGAGTGCCCTGCCGGGCTTGTCTTGTCAGGGAAGAGACGAAAAGCGTTGGGGGCGGGCTTTTTTTGGATTTTTCGGCCTGAATCGGAAGAAATGGCGCTTTGGGCCGAACCTATTTCTGAGGGATTCGGCCTGAATCGGAGAAAACGGAAGTTTAGGCCTAACAAGTTTCTGAAAGGCTTAGCCTAAATCGGAGAAAACGGAAGTTTAGGCCTAATAAGTCTTTAGAAGGTTCGGCCTGAATCAGAGAAAACGGAAGTTTAGGCCTAACTAGTCTCTGGAAGGTTCGGCCTGAATCAGAGAAAACGGAAGTTTAGGCCTAACGAGTCTCTGGAAGGTTCGGCCTGAATCAGAGAAAACGGAAGTTTAGGTCTAACAAGTTTCTGAAAGGCTCAGCCTAAATCGGAGAAAACGGAAGTTTAGGCCTAATAAGTCTTTAGAAGGTTCGGCCTGAATCAGAGAAAACGGAAGTTTAGGCCGTGCTTCGCACGGCTTCTTGCTCATGTCTGCACTTTGCTCGCCATCTTTTTGAGTGATAAGACGGATTGCTTCGTGCTACGCACTCTCGCAATCCTACAAACACTCGCAATCTCGCCGTGTTACACACGGCTTCTTGCTCGCGTTTGTTCTTCGTTCATAAGGCCGTGAATGACAACGGTGATTGTCATTCACGGCCTTATTTCTCTCAGTATCATTCGAACTGA
>JAGAES010000124.1 GCA_017613055.1 Lachnospiraceae bacterium
CCGATGATCTTCTATCTCGTGATTACCGGTTTCATCGGCGCGTTCAAAGCCTACAGCGACGAAGTTGCGCTGTTCGGCACGGACCTGAACTCGGCCGGCATGAACACGATGGTCGGCTATGTTTACGACATGCTTTACGGCAACAGCGGCGGATACCCGTCGTTCGCATCGGCGGCGGCACTCATCCTGTTCGCAGTCGTCTTCACCATCACCTGCATCAACCTGATGGTGAGCCGTAACAAAATTCATTATTAAGGGAGGCGCAGCATGAATAAACAAAACACCGTAACCTCCCCGACCGCGCAGGACTACCGCCTGATTGAGGCCGCAGCCCGCAGAAGGCGCATCGTCAAAAACATCCTTTTGTACACATTTCTCGTAATCTGCGCGCTTGCCGTCCTGTTCCCGTTCTACTGGATGATTCTCACCAGTTTCAAGACGCAGGGCGCCTACAACGCAGAAGAGATTCCGAAGTTCTACACGCTTGCGCCGACGCTTCAGAACTACCGCGTGGCATTTACCGCGGTACCGCTTGCACGTTACTTCTTCAATACGATTGTCTTCACGGTTGTCACGACCGCCGCGATGATGGTCGTAATCGTGCTGGCCGCATTCGGCTTCGCGCGGACGAATTTCCCGGGCAAGACGATAGTCTTCTCGCTGTTTCTGAGCCTCATGATGATCCCGAACGAACTCGTCATCATCACGAACTACGTCACGATTACGTCGTGGAATCTGAGAAATACCTTTGCCGGACTGATTCTGCCGTCCGTCACGTCGGTCTTCTACATCTACCTGTTGAAGGAGAATTTCGAGCAGATTCCCGAGGAACTGTATAAGGCCGCCAAGGTTGACGGCACGTCGGATTTCAAGTACCTGCTCCGCGTCATGGTGCCGATCTCGAAACCGACGCTCGTGACGATTACGATTCTCAAGGTCATCGAGTGCTGGAACTCCTATGTGTGGCCGCGCCTCATCACGGACGACCGCAACTACTATCTTGTCTCGAACGGCATTCAGGAAATCCGCCAGAACGGCTTCGGCCGCGACAACATCCCCGCGATGATGGCTGCCGTCGTCGTCATCTCCGTGCCGCTCGTGATTCTGTTCCTTATCTTTCGGAACAAGATCATGGAAGGCGTTTCGAGAGGAGGGACCAAAGGATGAAACGTACCGTTACCTGCCTTTTGCTCCTTACCCTCTCCGCCGTGCTCCTCACCGGCTGTCACCGCGGCAAGAAACGGGTTGCCTTCCGGGTGCCTATGGAATTTGACGAAAGCAAAGAGTACAATATCTCCTTCTGGGCGAAAAATGACACGAACATCACCCAGGTAAACATCTATAAGAAAGCCATTGCGGAATTCGAAAAGCTCTACCCGAACATCCACGTGACGCTGAAGACATACACCGATTACGCGATGATTTATCAGGATGTCATCACGAATATCGCGACCGACACAACGCCCAACGTGTGCATTACCTACCCGGACCACATCGCGACCTATCAGAAGGGAAGCAACGTCGTCGTGCAGCTCGACGCACTGATGGTCGACCGGAACTTCGGGCTCGGCGGCAGCATGCTTAAGTTCGACGGCCCGACCGAGGAGGAAGTCGTTCCGAAGTTCCTGCAGGAATGCTTTATCGGAGACGGCCACTACGCCCTTCCCTACATGCGCTCTACCGAAGCGCTTTACATCAACAAGGACCTCGTGACGAAGCTCGGCTACGATATTCCCGACATCCCGACCTGGGATTATATCTGGGAGGTTTCGGAAGCGGCGATGAAGAAGGACGAAAACGGTGTCTTCCTTGTAAACGGCCAGACGACGCTGATTCCGTTCATCTACAAATCGACCGACAACATGATGATCTCGATGTTAAAGCAGAAGAACGCGCCGTATTCGGACTCCGAAGGGCACGTGCTTCTCTTCAACGACACGACCAAAGAGATTCTTTACTCGATTGTGCCGCATGCGAACTCGCGCGCGTTCTCGACGTTCAAGATCTCGAGCTACCCGGGCAACTATCTGAACGCCGGGCAGTGCATCTTCGCGATTGATTCGACGGCAGGCGCAACCTGGATGGGCAGCAAGGCGCCGAACTCGGATATCCATTCCGACAACATCGTGCAGTTCGAGACCGTAATCCGCCCGATTCCGCAATACGACCCATCGAACCCGTATATGATTTCGCAGGGCCCGTCACTCTGCATCTTCACGAAGGAGGACGAGGGCGAAGTGCTCGCGTCGTGGCTCTTCATGCAGTACCTGCTCACGAACGACGTGCAGATTGCCTACTCCCAGACCGAAGGCTACATTCCGGTCACGACGAAGGCGCAGAACTCCGCAGAGTATCAGGCCTATCTTGCCGCGGAAGGCACCGACAACGGGCTTCACTACAGTATCAAGATTCAGGCTGCGAAGCTGTTTCTAAATAACATCGACCGCACCTTCGTAACACCCGTCTTCGCAGGCTCTGCTTCGGTCCGTGAGGCCGCCGGCGAACTGATTGAAAATGTGACGCGCTCCGTCCGCCGCAAGTACACGATTGACGACGACTTTATCCAACAGATGTATAAGGATACGGCCGCTTTAAAGCATCTGGATCAGATCACGGTAGAGGAAACGAAAACGTTCGGACCGCTCCCGCGGACTTCCGCAGTACTGCTTGTCGCGCTCGTTTTCGTATGGACGGTTTTGATCGGAATCTACATCGTGAGAAGATGGAAAAAGACACGGGAAGAATAAAGATTTCTATTGCATTTTCCGTTTTTTGCTGTATAATATGGTACTTGTAGGTTTGGGAAACAGTTCCCGAAACGGCAGAAAAGGTGCTTAACGCCTGCCTGCCACATATGATAAGGAGAGTTAAAATGAAGAAGTTTATTGTTGTTTTGATGACGCTTGTTCTTGCTCTCGGCCTCTTCGCAGCTTGCGGTAAGAAGACTGAGACCAAGCCCACCGGTGCCCCGACCACGACGGCTCCCACCGAGACGGTAACGACGCCTACCGAGAATCCTACGGAAGCTCCTACCGATACTCCTACCGATACTCCTGCCCCTACGGCTGAGCCGGATGATCCGACCAAGAAGTCCGAGGGCGTTATGACGCACGCCGAGTTCGTTGCTGCCGAAGACGAAGCACCGATTGTAATCGAGTGCTACGTGCAGGATCATCAGTCCTGGTGGGATAACACGATTACGGTTTATGCCGCTGATCCCGAAGGTGCTTACTTTATCTATAAGATGGTTTGCTCTGAAGAGGATTCCAAGAAGCTCGTTCCGGGAACGAAGATTCGCGTAAAAGGTTTCCGCACCACCTGGTCCGGCGAAATCGAAGTTGCAGAAGGTTCAACCTTTGAGATTCTTGAAGGCAGCTACATTGCTCCCGCTGTTGATCTTACGCCTTTCATCACCGGCGATACGATTGTCAGCGAGGTTCCTGAGATTGTTGCTCTTATGAACCACCTTGTAACCGTTAAGGGGATGAAGGTTACCGCTGCTCCTTCCTACAAGGGAGATGCCCGCGGAGACGATATCTACCTTCGCGTATCCATCAACGGCGTAGCTTTCAACCTTGTTGTGGAGTCCTATCTCCGCGGCGAGGACACCGAAGTTTACAAGACGGTTGAGAACCTTAAGGAAGGCGACATCATTGATGTTGACGCTTACCTCTACTGGTACAACGGTGCTAACCCGCACATCGTAAACGTAACGGTTCAGCAGTAATCGGACCGGTTGATTCACATTGAAATATTCAGGGGCTTCCCGATTTGGGAAGCCCCTGTTTTTTAATCGTCAAACTCTGCTTTTCTCTTTAGTTCCATCCTGCGGACAATCCGGAAGGACAGATAGTAAAGTCCGACGGAAACGGCAATCAGAAGAATCTCCAAAAACCACCACAATGCTTTGTATCGGTCATAAAAACGTAAGAACAGACCGAAGTTAATCTTCGAAAACTCGTCAGGGTCCACGAAGAAGAAGCACCATACAAGCGCCAGCGCAAACGGCAGCAACAGAAACAGAATCAGTGCGTCTCCCTTCCGCTTTCCGAGGCCGAGATAAGCGAACATATCCACGGCACCGCAGATCATAACGGCAGCCATGAGAATCGGGAACATTTTAAGAAGGGTCTCTGCGTTCTTACTCGCCTGATTCTGCCCTGCTCCGAGAAAATACATCCCGAAAACAGCGTACGAACCGAGAAAGAAAGCTCCCGCAAGCAAGGCAAATATGATATATTTGGCTTTCACCGCCGAATCGGCAGGCAGCGGAAGCGCCATTCCGTACGCACGCTCTTTCCGCTTCCGTCCGCTCTCGGTAATTAGTTTAACGGCCGGCATCAGAAGCCCTATGCAGCAAAACGGAAGAATGCAAACCATTCCGAGTAAAAGCGCGTCATACATTACGCCGGCAGGTACCGATGCGAACGTATCGCCCGGTTCATAAGCCGGCTCGTCGGCGCCGGGAAACGCAATCCGGAACAGCAGAAAGGAAAAAATAACAATTCCGAGACCGGTCAGGATATAACGCCCTCTCAGAATAAGATACTCTTTATATAACAGCCCTTTCATCACGCAACACCCCGCTTTCTTTTCGCCGCAAGAACCGTTAACAGGTACCCGATTCCCATAACCGGGAGCGATGCAAGGAACACAAGATGTCCTTTATGCTCCAGAAAATCCGCGGCTTCGGTACATGCCTGAACCATATAAAAAGCCGATTCTTCGCTGTCGTTCGACAGGATGTTTTTAAGAATTCCGCGGTTCCGGACGGCTGCCGCAAGAATCAATACGGCAACTGCCGCCAGATTGCCCCACATCGCCGCATCCGCGCCGAAAAGGTATCCGAACAGCAACGAAACCGTCACGCAGAAAAATGCCACGCCCGTCACCGCAAGCACAATCTGTAATGAGTCCCAAAACGGCATCAGATCGGATGTCATCTTGACCGGAATCAGAAGGATTGCATCAATAACAAATGCTCCGCCGGTCACAATCATCAAAAGAAGATACCGCTCTCCGACACGCTCGTATGGGCTTACCGGAAGTGAGGAAGCAACCTTATAGAAGGATGCGGTCTTATCATCCAGAAGAACGTATTGGACGAGGTCGAACGACGCCGCAACCGGCAGCATCAGGAATAAAAGCAGCGTAATCCGCGTCAGAAACGGAATCAGCGACGCGTCCATGCTGTCTTCGGAGTTCGCCATCTTTTCGTATAAAAGCGCCACGTTTCCGGACTTCGTGCTGATCATGAACATCACGCACACAAGCGCGGTAACCGCTACGGTAACGGCCCAGATAAACAGCTTTCTTCGAAGACAATAATAGTCTTTCACCAGTAAACCTTTCATAACCGCCTCCTACCGAAGCCCGTACTTCGCACGGTTCACGTAATGGATCATGATTTCCTCAAGCGAAGCCGGCTCGATGACCATGCCGGGATACAGTTTTTCGCATGCGTCACGGTCACTGACGAGCATCTCCGCGCCGAACGACGACATCTCCCGGTCCACAATAAGCGATTCGCTCACCCGGTCCGCCTCTTCCTTCTTACACTTTAGAATCGCATGCCTGAGAAGGATTTCATCCTTATTGCCCGCAAGCACGATCTTTCCGCCGTCGATGAAGACGACTTCGTCGGCAATCTTCTCAATATCGGTCGTGATATGGGACGAAAGCAGAATCGTATGGTCCTCTTCCACAACGAATTCGCGGAAGATCTGAATCATCTCATTTCTCACAATCGGATCGAGACCGCTCGTCGGCTCGTCCATCACAAGGAACTTCGCGCCGTGGGAAAGCGCAACCGCAATCTGCAGCTTCATCCGCATGCCGCGCGAGAAGTTTCCGCACCGCTTGCCGGACGGAAGCGAGAACCGTTTCAGATAGTCGAAATACTGCTCCGAATTCCAGTTTTTGTAGATCCGCTTCATAATCCCGTCAATCTGCGCGGGAGTCAGAAATTCGTGAAATCCCATCTCATCGAAAACGACGCCGATGTCTTCGCGTAAGGCGTGGGATTTGCCGGGTACCACCTCCTGCCCGAACAGGGTAATCTCTCCTCCGTCACGCGCTATGGCGTCTAAAATCAGCTGAATGGTCGTCGTCTTGCCTGCGCCGTTCTGGCCGATGAAACCGCATACGGTTCCCCGGGGCACCGAGAAGCTGACGTGATCCAGTTTAAAGTCGCCGTAATCCTTCGTCACATTCTTAAGCTCTAAGATCATATTCTCATCCATTGTTCTTCTCCTCATATAACAGTGTCAGTCTTTCCGTCAGTTCCGAAAGCGAAATGCCGCCGACATTGGCCTTTGCAACCGCCCGCTCAAGAATCTCTTCAATCTCAAACAGAATGTTGTCCCGCACGTATTCGGCGTTCAGCCCCTTGACGAAGCTGCCTTTGCCGGTGATCGAAACGATGAATCCGTCCCGCTCGAGATCTTCATAGGCTCTCTTCGTCGTAATGATGCTGATGCGGAGTTCCTTCGCCAGCACGCGCATCGACGGAAGGGCGTCCCCTTCCTTAAGCGAGCCGGAAAGAATCTGGCTTTTGATCTGCTCTTCAATCTGCTCGTAAATCGGCCTTTGGGAGCTGTTGTTCAGAATGATATCCATATCCGTTCCTTTACAATGTTTCGAAATATTGTGTATATTCAATATATACACCTATACACACTGTTTGTCAACACATTTTTCAAAAAACCTCCGGGAAGATTTCCTCCCGGAGGTTTCATCGTTATTTCTGCTGTGTTGTTTTGTTATACTGGTTGGCTTCTGCCTGCCAGACGCTCTCGTATGTCCGAAGCACCTCCCGGCTGCTCATTCCGTTTATGAGTTCGCCGCACCAGTACACATTCCGGTCCTCGCCGAAGCTGTTCCCGGGATTCATCAAAAGCGGCCATTCCGAAACGACCATGCGAAGCGTTTCGTCAATCGTCCTCGAATCCGCCTCCTTATACGAAAGCGCGACTTTCCAGCTCTCATCGCTCTTCCTGTATTCTTCCGGAACCGTCGTGTACCAGTCATAGGCATACAGGATGTCATCGAGAAGATCCCGCGTCGCGTCGCAGTTCGGAATGATTACGATATTCTCACGGATTACGGCAACCGGGTGACCCACATCCGGCCCGTAGGGAAATGTGACGAATCCGAAGTCAATTTCTTCTCCGGACCATCCGGAAAGCCGTGCTCCCTGCCATTCTTCATCGATATACAAGGCTGTCCTGCTTTGCGTAAACGCCTCCTTTGACCACTCCCACCACCAGTCGTCTCCTTGGGGCGCAGGCATATAGTACCCGCCGTCCGTCAGTTCATGGATGAAGTCAAACGCATGGAGAACTCTCGGGTCATCCGCATTCACTTTCCATAGTCCGGCTTCGTCCCTTTTTATGACATAGGTGTCATTGGATACAAGCACGGCATTCACAACCGTTTCATCCACGCCGGCAACCGCATAGATATCCGTCACTCCGTCGTTGTCGGTATCCTTTGTCAGACTCTTACAAAGCTCTGTGAAAGTGTCCCAGTTCCATTTGCCTTCCTTCTGAAGGTCATAAACCAGTTCGTCGTTCAGCCCGAACATGCGGAATATCTCTTTGTTAAAGAATACGCCCGTGACATTTTCCGCGGTGACTCCGGCGGCAAATCCGTAGATTCCGCCGTTATAGCTCATGACTTCCCGGACCGCCTTGTTCCATTTCGCATCATCGAAGTTTACGACGGTCGACTTGCTTACATCAAGCAGCAGGTCCTTCTCTGCGAAGCGTCCCACCCAGCGGCTGTCCAAAAGGATCAAAGACGCAACCGGATTATTGTTGAGAATGGAGTCCGCCGCAAACTCAATATAATCCTGTCCCCATCCGTATTCCGGAATGCTCATCCGTTTAAACGTGAAGTCATGCTCGGCTTCCGCCTTATGAAGCATCTTTAAAAGCGCCTTTTCATAATCGCTGTTCGCTTCTCCGAAGCTCTCACCGGTCCACCAGTCGAGGAACGTCACTTCAAGCCCCCCGAGATCCCGGTTATCATTCTTCTTTGAAAACACCGTGTACTTAAGAATCAGTACTCCGAGCACGATAATCGAGGCGCTGAGCCCGATGACGCCTGCCCAGAATACCACATCCCGCCAATCCTTTTTCATTGTTTCTCCCCCTGCGGATATAGAATTCGGAAAATCTTCCAATTAAT
The DNA here is from genome assembly GCA_017613055.1 of Lachnospiraceae bacterium. Next base: position 8,191 of record JAGAES010000124.1, read on the forward strand.
CAGTATACAGGATTCCCGGAAAAAGAGCAATACAATACTTCTTTTCTTTATCCGGAAAATGCGATATAATAGGTTCAGATTCCGGGAGAATCCATGACCATGAGAGGTACGCCATGATTACGATCGATATCAGCACAATCGACGAACTGCTTCAGTTCTTAAAAGCGCTTGCCGCAAGGCATCAGCAGGGACTCTGGTACCGCGGGGAGGAGAACTCGTCGCTGACGCTCGTTCCTTCCATCCAGCGGAGCGAGAAGCGTCTTGAGATTGAGCGGTTCATCACGAACGATTTCTATATCCGCGGAAAGCAGATTATGAAGAATCCGCCCGAGAAGCACGACTACTCCGGCTGGGTCGCTTTGATGCAGCACCACGGGCTTCCGACAAGAATGCTCGACTGGTCCCGCTCGCCGCTGATTGCGGTGTTCTTCGCGACCGAAACCTATCTGAAGAATCCCGGCATGGACGCCTGCGTCTGGGTGCTCGCGCCGAACCGCCTCAATGAGAAGGAAGGCTTCGGAAACTGCATCTATCCGATTGACGCGGACACCGCCCAGGAGATGCTCCTGCCGGCGTTCAAGCACCTGCACCATAATCCGGTGCTTGAGGACAAGATTCTCGCCTGCTACTCGACCGACAGCCATCTGCGTCTCTACTCGCAGCAGGCCTGCTTCACGGTGCACAACTCGCTCCGCCGCCTCGAGGACATCTGCGACGACAACATGCTCTATAAAATCATTATTCCTTCCGACCGGAGAGAGTACTTCGTTGAGAGCCTGAGAGTGTTCGGCATCACCGAAGGTTCCCTCTACCCGGACCTCGACCACATCTGACACGAGCTCCGCACGGTATACGATATCTGAGTGATTACATAATTACCGTGCTTTACGGTTTGTATGACCAATCGGCTGATATCCGATTGTCGGAAAAACATCAAAAATTCGGCTGATTTCCGATTGTCGAAAAAGTATCAAAAATGGTACCCTGCCGGCTGAATATGCCGGATGGGTACCATTATTTCATCTATCTTTGGTATCAACCCTGTCTGATATTGGCAATGAGTACCAATCTGTTGCTTCAATATCAGTGCCATGAACTCTCGTGTGGTACTCAGCCGCCGTTTCTAGGCATATGAGTACCAATTTCACTCAGAAACGTGGTACTCAAATCCTATAATCACCCATTTGATACCACAAACCCCTCTCTGAAGTCATTTCTCAGATCTTTCCCGAGTACTTTCCGACCTTCTGGGCCTTATGTGAAAAGTTCTCAAGTTTGAGCGTATATTCCATTATTCTACACCTGTAGTAATCTATCTGCTTCTGGTTTAATTTCCCCGCCGCCTTCAGCTCCTCATACTTCTTCTCAAGCTCCGCGAGATCCTCCTTGGTCGCGTCGCGGTAATTGTTCGATGCGTTCAGTTTAAGCCGCGTGACAATCTGCTCGAGCTGGCTGTGCGTCTGTTTCTGTAAGAAAGAAAACATTACCGCTTCACCCCCTTGCTGCCTCCGAACGAAGCCGTATTCAGAATATTCGTATCAAAGGAAAATGTGATTGCCTGCTCCGTACGTACCCGTTTCAAAGCAAGCTTGATCATCCTCGTCAGCAGTTCCTTATACGGAACTCCGAGCGGTTCCCAGAGATAGAAAGCGAGCGAACCCGGAATTGTATTGATTTCGTTAAAGAACAGCTTGCCGTTATCGGAATCAATCATGAAGTCGATCCGGGCGACGCCGTTACAGCCGAGCGCCTGGAACGCTTTAACCGCAAGACTGCGGATTTCCTCACGCATCTCCTTCGGAACGTCTGCGGGAATCTTCCTTGCGACGCTTGCCATACCCTTCTGACCGCTTCCTTTGGCGTTGCTGACGTATTTGTCCTCGTAGCTTAATATTTCCTCACTGTGCATCGGTTCTTCGATTTCTGAGGCTTCTGCGTCGTTCTCATCGCCGAGCACGGCACAGTTAATCTCTCTTAAATTCGAAATCGCATGCTCGACAAGCACCTTGGTTGCGTAGCGGAATGCATCGTCCATTGCCTGCGTCAGCGCTTCGCGGTCCTTCGCAACGCTGATGCCGACGCTCGAACCGAGGTTAACGGGCTTAACGATGACCGGGTAGCCGAACGTCATTTCGACGGAGTCTAACATCGCGTCCAATTTGGCGTAATCGGAAAGCTTGTAAATCTTGCCGGGCAGCAGCGGAATGTCGTATTCCTTAAGCACGGCCTTCTGCACGAACTTCTCCATACCGACGGCCGACGCGGTCACGTCGCAGCCGACGAACGGAATGCCGACGGTCTTCAGATAGCCCTGAAGCGTTCCGTCTTCCACATTCGTGCCGTGCACTGCGGGAAATGCCACGTCAATCTCGACCGCTTTCTTTCCGCCGAACAGCTTCTGCGGAAACGGCTGAAGCAGGAACTTGCCGCCCTCGTTCACGAGAATGACTCTCTGCGAGCGTTTCAGAAGCGCCGGAATATCCTTGTAGCATTCGATCTTTCCGATGTCCTCGCCGATGTACATTTCATTCTTCTTGGTCAGATAAACCGGAAGGACGTCGTA
>JAGAES010000125.1 GCA_017613055.1 Lachnospiraceae bacterium
AGAAGAGCCAGGTATTCTCGACCGCAGCCGATAACCAGACCGCGGTTGACATCAACGTTGTACAGGGCGAGCGTCAGTTTGCAAGAGACAACAAGAGCCTCGGTCAGTTCCGTCTTGACGGAATTCCGCCGGCAAGAAGAGGCGTTCCCCAGATTGAAGTCACATTTGATATCGATGCGAACGGTATCGTAAACGTATCCGCAAAGGATCTCGGAACGGGCCGCGAGCAGCACATCACGATTACCGCAGGTTCGAACCTGTCCGATGACGAAATCGAGCGCGCCGTTAAGGAAGCCGCCGAGTATGAGGCGCAGGATAAGAAGCGTAAGGAAGGCGTTGAGGTTCGTAACGAAGCCGATTCGCTTGTATTCCAGACCGAGAAGGCCATGGAAGAAGTCGGCGATAAGCTCGATGCTTCTTTGAAGGCTACCGTTGACGAAGATCTTGCACGGCTTAAAGAACTCGTTCAGAAGACGAATCCGGAAGTAATGAGCGACGGCGAGATTGAAGACATCAAGGCTGCCAAGGAGAAACTTCTGAATTCCGCTCAGCAGCTGTTTTCTAAGATGTACGAGCAGGCACAGGCCGCACAGGGCGGACAGGGTCCCGACATGAGCGGTTTCACCGGCGGAAACAGCGGAAACGGCGGCAATGACGACAACGTTGTTGACGGCGACTATCGTGAGATTTAATCACAAATCTTGACAAACTCAGGGCTGGCTTTGCGGTCAGCCCTGTTGTGCGACATAATACGCGTTATACGGGAGAAATCCTTTTATGGACCAGAAGAGAGATTATTACGAAGTGCTCGGCGTAGACAAGAGCGCTTCCGAAGAAGAATTGAAGAGAGCCTACCGGAAGGTGGCGAAGAAGTATCATCCGGACGCAAATCCGGGGGATAAAGAGGCGGAGATGAAGTTTAAGGAAGCCAATGAGGCTTATTCCGTCCTCGGCGACCCGGAGAAACGGCAGATGTACGACCAGTACGGCCATGCCGCGTTCGATCAAAGCGGCGGACCGGGCGGCGGTGCGTATGATTTCACCGGCAGCTTCTCCGACATTTTTGATATGTTCGGTTTCGGCGACATGTTCGGCGGCGGTGCCAGAAGAACCGGCCGTCAGAGCAATGCACCGAGAAGCGGTGCAAGCGTACGGACGAGCATCCGTATCACATTTGAGGAAGCCGTATTCGGCTGTGAGAAGGACCTGGAGCTTAATCTGAAGGATATCTGTAAGACCTGCGGAGGCAACGGAGCCAAGCCCGGAACAAGTCCGGAAACCTGTCCGCGATGTAAGGGACAGGGTTCGATTATCTTTACGCAGCAGTCGATACTCGGCGTGATTCAGAACCAGAAGACCTGTCCGGACTGTAAAGGAACCGGTAAGATTATCAAAGAGAAATGTAAAGACTGCTACGGAACCGGCTATGTGACGACCCGTAAGACAATCCGCGTATCCGTTCCGGCCGGTATTGATGAAGGCCAGAGCGTGCGCATTCCGAATATGGGTGAGCCCGGGATCAACGGCGGCGAGCGCGGCAGCCTTTTGGTTGACGTTATCGTATCAAGGCATCCGTTCCTGCAAAGAGACGGCTATGACCTGTATTCGACCGCGCCGATTTCGTTCGCACAGGCGGCACTGGGCGGCGATATCATCATCCCGACGATTGACGGTAACGTGATATACGAACTGAAGCCCGGCACGCAGACCGATACGAAGGTCCGTCTCCGTGGCAAGGGCGTTCCGCACATTCATCACGAATCCGAACGCGGCGACCATTACGTAACCTTAATCGTTCAGGTTCCGACCAAGCTTACGAACGAACAGAGAGACCTTCTGAAGGCGTTTAATGAGAGCATGGGCGGTAAGAACCCCGATGACGGTAAGAAAAAGAAATTCTTCGGCAAATAGGACAGCATATGAAGTGGAACGTAATCCGCATCCGTACAACCAATGACGCGACCGATTATATCGCGGGAATTCTGTTCGATCTCGGCTTTGACGGGATTGAAGTGACCGATACCCTTCAGCTTTCCGAGGCTGAGAAGAAGGCAATGTTCATTGATTTCCTTCCGGAACTCGATGAAACCGACCGGACGGCAGTCATCACGTGTTATACGGACGAATCGGAAGACCCGGTGGCTGCAATTGAAAGAATCCGGGATGAACTTAATGACTATCGTGAATTTCTTGACCCGGATTCGGTAACCTTTGAGACCGGCATCACCGAGGATACGGACTGGATCAACAACTGGAAACAGTATTTCAAGTCGTTCTCGGTGGATGAAGATATCATCATTAAGCCTACATGGGAGCCGATGAAAGATTCGTATGATGCGAAGCTTGTTATCGAGATTGATCCGGGAACGGCGTTCGGTACCGGTTCGCATGAGACGACAAGACTTGCGATTGCAAACATGAAGAAGTTTCTGAAACCGGGCGACCGGCTCTTAGATATCGGTACCGGAAGCGGAATACTTTCGATTATCGGCATGAAACTCGGTGCCTCTAAGGCAATCGGAACCGATATCGATCCGATTGCGGTAAGAGTAGCGTGCGAAAACGCGGAAATCAACAGAATTCCGGTTTTTGACGGGGAATTATCCGGGGTACCTGACGGGAGCGTCGCATTTTACGCAGGGAATATGCTCGACGACGAAGCGTTCTGTAAACCGTTTTCAGAAGAAAAATATCCGATAGTGGTTGCAAATATTCTCGCAGATGTTATTATACCATTAGCGCCTTTGGTGCGCCGTTTTCTTATGCCGGGCGGCGTGTTCGTCTGCTCGGGCATCATCAATCTGATGGAAGAGAAAACCAAGAAAGCGCTTTCGGACCTCGGCTACGAGTTTCTTTCGGAAGAGCGAATGAACGACTGGGTAAGCTTCGCTGTGAGAATGCCCGGTTAAAAGGAGGCTTTCGTGCCAAGGTTTTATGTTGACCCTTCGAACATCTTCGGGGACCGGATGATCCTTGAAGGCGGAGAGTACAACCATTTAAAGAACGTCCTTCGTAAGCAGGTTGGAGACACCCTGCTTATTTGTGATGGCGAGGGGCATGAATACGACTGCAGGATTGCCGCCTATGAGAACGGAAACGTCATACTGAGCATAGAGGAAACCCGCGACGGGAATACCGAACTTAGTATTTCCATAACGCTGTATCAGGGACTTCCGAAGAAGGATAAGTTCGAATGGATTTTAGAGAAGGCCGTCGAACTCGGCGCAGTCCGGATTGTTCCGGTTGCGTGCGCCCGTTCCGTCGCCAAATGGGACGATCCCGCCCGGGAAGACAAAAAGCTGAAACGGTTCCAGGCGATTGCCGAAGCCGCGTCGAAGCAATGCGGCCGGGGTGTAATCCCCGAGGTCGGAAAAGCCGTATCGTTCGCGGAAGCAATCAAAGAAGCGAAACAATCGAACGATATCATTCTGTTTCCGTACGAGAACGCGGAAGGCATGAAAGCAACCGAAGAAGTGATCAAAAGCATCAGGCCCGGTCAAAAGATTGCCGTATTCATCGGACCCGAGGGAGGCTTTGCTCCGGAGGAAGTTACGCTCGCTAACGACTGCGGCGCGCAGATTCTCAGCCTCGGAAGAAGAATTCTCAGGACCGAAACCGCTGCAATGACGATGCTTTCTTATCTTATGATTCAGGCAGAAACGTTGGGATAATTGTATGAAAGAGATATATTTAGACAATGCCGCGACGACGCGTGCTTGCGAAGAAGCGGTTAAGGCAATGGAAAAGGTGCTTCGCGAGGACTACGGAAATCCTTCATCCCTGCACGGAAAGGGCATTCAGGCCGAACAGTACCTGAAGGAAGCAAGAAAGACGATAGCGAAGTCGTTAAAGTGTCAGGAAAAAGAGGTTATCTTTACATCAGGCGGAACCGAGTCGAACAATCTTGCATTGAACGGTGCCGCTTTCGCTAAAATCCGGCGCGGTAAGCACATCATCTCGACGTGCATCGAACATGCATCGGTTTATAATCCGCTGATATTTCTTGAAAAACAGGGCTTTGAAGTAACATACCTGCCGGTTGACCGAAACGGAATCGTTTCATTGGAAGCCTTGAAGGATGCGCTCCGGCCGGATACGATTCTTGTTTCCGTGATGATGGTGAACAACGAAATCGGAGCGGTGGAACCGGTTTTTGAAATCGGAAAACTTTTGCATAACTATAACCCGGACATTCTTTTTCATGTCGACGCGATTCAGGCTTACGGAAAGATTCCTTTCACGCCTGCAGCCTGCAATATCGACCTGCTTTCGGTAAGCGGCCATAAGTTACAGGGACCTAAGGGAAGCGGTTTTTTGTATAAACGGGACAAGGTCCGCCTGATTCCCGAAATACTCGGCGGCGGTCAGGAAAGCGATATGCGTTCCGGTACGGAAAATGTGCCCGCAATCGCCGGGCTTTCGGAGGCCGTTAAGCGGTATTTCGCGAATCAGAACGATTTCCGCGAGCAGATGTATTCATGTAAAAAAGCATTCCTGACGGAGCTTGAAACGATGGATTTTGCGCATCCGAATGCGGTATACAAAGATGAAGTTAATCTGTCATCTGACGAACGGCTTCATAAGACCGCGCCGCATATCCTAAGCGTCAGTTTCGATTCTATACGAAGCGAAGTGCTTCTTCATGCTCTTGAAGATTACGGCATCTATGTATCGTCCGGGTCGGCCTGCTCGTCGAATCATCCGGCTATCAGCGGAACGTTAAAGGCAATCGGAGTTTTGGATAAATACCTCGACAGTACGCTTCGGTTCAGTTTCAGTCCCGAAACGACAATCGAACAAATCAAAGAAACATGCGTCGCGCTGCGGACACTCGTTCCGAAACTCAGTAAGTTTACCGTTCATTAAGGGGATACAGATGGAATTTAAGTCTTTTTTGATTAAATATGCGGAAATCGGTTTAAAAGGCAAGAACCGGTCTTATTTTGAAGACTGTCTTGTGAACCAGATCCGGCAGAATCTCTCGACATTAGGCGAGTACAAGGTTACGAAAGAACAGGGCAGAATCTATGTGGACTGTCCGGACGGTTATGATTATGACGATACGGTTTCGTGCCTTTCGAAAATCTTCGGGATTGTAGGCTTTATGCCCGTAGTGGAAATCGCTTCGACCGATTGGCAGGATATCTGCGATATGACCGTCCGGTTTGTCGAAGAAACTTTTCCCGAGAAGAACTTCTCGTTTAAGATGTTTTGTAAACGTGGGGATAAGAGTTATCCGAAGACTTCTCCCGAAATTGCAGCTGATCTCGGCGGAGTTCTTCTGGAGCATTTCCCGGGACTTTCGGTAGACGTTGTGAATCCGGAGAAAAGCATTACGGTTGAGGTCCGCAGCCACGCATACATCTATGCGGACGGCTATAAGGGCGTCGGCGGAATGCCGGTCGGCTGTAACGGTAAAGCGATGCTTCTTCTGTCCGGCGGAATCGACAGCCCGGTTGCCGGATATATGATAGCAAAACGGGGTGTCAGCATCGATGCGACGTATTTTCACGCTCCGCCTTATACAAGTGAGAGAGCGAAACAGAAGGTAATCGACCTCGCGAAGCAGATTTCTGTTTATACGGGACCGATTAAGCTGAACGTCGTCAACTTCACGGATATTCAGATGTATATTTACGAAACCTGTCCGCATGAGGAACTGACGATTCTGATGCGCCGCTATATGATGAGGATCGCCGAAGAAATCGCGAACCGAAGCAGCTGCCTTGCCCTGATTACCGGAGAAAGCGTCGGTCAGGTTGCAAGCCAGACGATGCAGAGCCTGATTTGTACGAATGTGGTATGCACGCTTCCGGTATACCGGCCTTTGATCGGGTTTGATAAGTCCGAAATAGTCGATATCTCGCAGAAAATAGGCACCTTTGAGACGAGCATACTTCCTTACGAAGACTGTTGTACGATTTATGTCGCCAAGCATCCTGTGACGAAGCCGATTCTTAAAGTAATCGAGCGAAGCGAACGGCTTCTTGCCGAGAAGATTGATGAGATGGTACAAAAGGCCATAGAGGAACGCGAAGTTATAAGGATTAAACCGGAATAAAAAAAGCAGGAGGGCAATGCCTCCTGCTTTCCTGAATTATCCTGTTTATTCTTCCTCTTCCGCGATATACGGCTTCAAAACATCAAGAATGTGGTCGATATCGTCCTCGTTATGGATGCCGAGCGTAATCGGCTTATTCAAATCGAGCGAGAAGATACCCATGATCGACTTCGCATCGATAACATAACGGCCCGAGATGAGGTCAAAGTCGGAATCGAACTTGGTAACGTCGTTTACGAAGTTCTTAACCTTGTCAATGGAGTTCAGACAGATAGTAACGGTTTTCATGCTATCGCCCCCTTTATATTTTCTGATTTCAGTGTAGCACGATTGCATAAAAAGTCAATAGATAAAAGAAATTAAGGACAAAACATGACGAATCATCTGATGACAAAAAAAGTTGCGTTTCTGACGCTCGGCTGCAAGGTAAACAGCTATGAAACCGAGGCCATCCGTTCGATATTCCGGGGTTACGGGGCAGTTGAAGTGCCTTTTACGAAAAATGCGGACGTTTATCTTATAAACACCTGCACCGTAACGAACATTGCGGACCGGAAATCCCGTCAGATGCTTCACCGCGCCCGTAAGAATAACCCGGATGCCGTCGTTATCGCCACCGGCTGTTACGTGCAGGAATTCTTCCGGAATCATGAGGAAGACGACCTTGCGGATATCTATGTCGGGAACCGCCGAAAAGCGGAAATCGCCTCGATTCTGAATGCCTATTATGAAAAACTTCAGCATGGTGAAAAGCCCGAAAGATTCTATGTGAATGACGACAGCGAGCTTGGTAACTATGAAAACATGGATTCCGTAACGGCGGAAGAGCATGTCCGCGCCTATATGAAGATTCAGGACGGCTGCAACCAGTTCTGCAGTTACTGCATCATCCCGTTTGCAAGAGGCCGTATTGCGAGCCGTAACGAGGAAGAAATTTTGAAAGAGGCCCGATCGCTCGGAAAGGCAGGCTATAAGGAAATCGTCATTACCGGAATTCATCTTTCTTCTTTCGGCCTGGATCGGAAAAGCCTTCGGGAACAGTCGGAGCTGAAAACGCTTGACGGATCGATGCCGTTAATCGATATTCTTACGAAACTGTCGGAAATCCCCGAAATCGAACGCATCCGGCTCGGGTCGCTCGAGCCCCGCATCGTTACGGATGCTTTCACTAAGGCTTTATCGGAGATTCCGAAGATCTGCCCGCATTTTCATCTTTCGCTTCAAAGCGGTTGCGATAAAACGTTACGTGCGATGAACCGGAAGTACACAACGAAAGAGTTTTCCGAGTGTGTCAGACTGCTTCGGAAATGCTTCGATAATCCCGCGATTACAACCGATATCATTACCGGATTCCCGGGTGAGACCGAGGAAGACTTCCTTGAGAGCATGGCATTTGCCGAAGCAACCGGGTTTTCGCAGATTCACGTATTTCCGTTTTCGAGAAGAAAGGGAACGGTTGCGGACCGGATGAAGGAGCAACTAAGCGAGGCTGTCAAAAAGGAACGCGCCGACCGGCTGATTAAAGCAGCCGAGCGTTTGAAAGAAGACTATTACCGGGCTTTCCTCGGAAAGGAAGCAGAGATTCTGGTGGAAACCGTTACCGAAGAAAACGGAATTCTCTTTGCGAAAGGGCACTCCGCAAGGTACGGGTGCTACCGTTTCCGGGTCGATTCCGACAGGTCCGGACAGGCGGTCACGGTAATCGGTACGGATATCACAACAGATTGTATTATTCAAGCAAAAATGGTTGATATTCTCCACAAAATAGAGTAAAATAATCTGTAGTGTGTGATGCTATGCGCATCGCGTACCGATGAGGAGGAATATTATGGATCAGGGTACACAGTTTTTTAAGGTGGAGAACATTTCGGATGATTACGTTCGGAGCGTCATCGCGTCGGTTTATGTTGCCATGGCTGAGAAAGGATACAATCCGGTCAGCCAGATGGTCGGCTATCTGATGAGCGGCGACCCGACTTACATTACCAATCATCTGAACGCAAGAGCGAAGATTGCGAAAGTGGAGCGGGACGAAATTATCGAGCAGCTTCTATCCGATTACATCGAGAATAACCTGAAGTAAGGAGCCGGAATGGAGAAACTCAGTTTAATCGGGTTGGATTACGGCGCCGCAACGGTCGGCGTTGCCGCAAGCGACGGCCTGTTTCTTACCGCACAGCCGATTGAAACGATCCGGAGAGACCGTGAGAAGATGCTTCGGGAGACTTACCGGCGCATCGAAGAGATTGTTTCCGAGCGGAAAGCCAACGCAATCGTTGTCGGTTATCCGAAACATCTGAGCGGCGACATCGGAAGCCGGGCGCAGGCATCGGAAGAATTTGCGCAGGCGCTTGCAAGAAGAACCGGACTTAAGGTCATTCTCTGGGACGAGCGATACACGACGGTTTCCGCGGAACGCATTCTTGACGAAGCGGAGCTTGATTACAAAAAGAAGGCGGAAGTCGTTGACAAGCTTGCCGCCGTATTGATTCTGCAGTCTTTTATGGATTATCTTGAGAATAAACCCGAAGAGAAGACTGCGCTTTTGGAGGAGATTTATGGAAGAGAAGGATAATGCCATAATCTTTCGGGCTGAGGACGGGACGGATGTGACATTTTCCGTTGTTTCCGAAACGAAGCTCAACGGACATAATTATGTACTCGTGACGGAACCGGACGGTGAGGAAGCGTTTATCCTCCGCGAGACCGGGGACGAGAGCGGGGATATCGTATATGAAATGGTTGACGACGATACCGAGATCGATGCGGTCGGGGAAGTGTTCCGCGCGATTTTAGAGGATATCGACCTCGTGTAAGCTGTCAGCCGGGAGGTTAAAATGGGTTTTACGGATCGGATTCGTGTGATTCCGCTTGGGGGTCTCGAGCAGATCGGTATGAATATTACCGCTTTCTGCTACGGCGAATCGATTATTGTTGTGGATTGCGGTCTGGCATTTCCCGAAGATGACATGCTCGGAATCGATCTGGTTATTCCGGATGTCAGCTATCTGAAGGAACATGCGGACCGGGTAAAAGGATTTTTCATTACACACGGTCATGAGGACCATATCGGAGCGCTCCCGTATATTTTAAGAGAGCTTCCGGTGCCGGTATACGGAACGAAACTGACGCTTGCCATCATCCGGAATAAACTGGAAGAATACAAGATGGCCGATGACGTCGTTTTGAACGTTGTTTCGTACGGCGACAGCGTTCCCTGCGGGGATTTCTCGGTAGAATTCATCCGCACCAATCACAGTATTGCGGACGCTGCGGCTCTTGCCGTTAAATGTGATGCGGGAACGATTATTCATACCGGCGACTTTAAGATTGATTTCACGCCCGTATACGGTGAACCGATTGATTTACAGCGTCTCGGCGAGCTCGGCAAGCAGGGCGTGCTTGCGTTGATGTGCGACAGCACGAATGCATTGAAGCCCGGACATACGATGTCGGAGCGTTCAGTCGGCAAGACATTTGACAACATCTTCGCCGAGAATCCGAACCGGCGGATTATCGTTGCGACCTTTGCTTCGAACGTGGACCGCGTGCAGCAGGTAATTAACTCGGCTCAGAAGTACGGACGTAAGGTCGCCATCGAAGGCCGCAGCATGGTCAACATCGTTACGACGGCACAGGAACTCGGATATATCCGGATTCCGGACGGGCTGTTGATTCCGATTGAGGAAGTGAAAAACTATCCGGACAATCAGATTGCATTGATTATGACCGGTTCCCAGGGCGAGCCGATGGCGGCTCTGTCCCGGATTGCTTCGAATACGCACAAGCGGGTTTCGATCATGCCCGGCGACGTCGTCATCATCAGTTCGACTCCGATTCCCGGCAACGAGAAAGCGGTTTCCAAGCTGATTAACGTGCTTTCGATGCTCGGTGCGAACGTAATCTTCCAGGATACGCATGTTTCCGGACATGCGAACCAGGACGAAATCAAATTGATGTACTGTCTTCTGAAGCCTAAGTATTCAATTCCGATACACGGCGAATACCGCCACCGCATCGCGCAGAAGAATCTTGCGGTCGGACTCGGAATGGCCCCGGATCACGTGATCATCTTAAAGTCCGGCGATATGCTTGATATCTGTGAGGACGATGCCGCTGTTGCGGGAAGCATTCCGGCGCACGGAATCATGGTGGACGGCCTCGGCGTCGGCGATATCGGCAATGCCGTGCTTCGCGACCGTCAGTATCTGTCCGTGAACGGTATTGTTATCGTTTCGGTTGCAATCGACCCGGAGATCGGCGAAGTTGTCAGCGGACCGGATATCGTGACGAGAGGCTTTGTATATGTGCGTGAATCCGAACGGCTTTTAGAGGAAGCCAAGGAAGTCGTTTCGGAAACCTGCAGCCGGTTTACCGACCAGGAGCATATTGATTTTAACCGTCTCCGTGCGGAGATTAAAACCGTTCTCGGTGACTTCTTCTGGAAGAGCATGAAGCGAAGTCCGATGATTCTTCCGGTCATCCTTGAATGGAACATGTAAGGTGGGAGATTACTTTTGAAGAAGAAAAAGATGAAAACCGAAAGAGTGATTCGGGATTTTTCGAACGGAATCACAAGGCTTTTGATTGACATTTTGTTTTATACGCTTGTCATTCTTGCCGTGATCAAGTTTTCGCAATACGGCTACAATTTCTGTTACCAGCTGTTCGGCTCGGTTGCCGTAGACAAGGAAGGCGAAGGCAAGGAAGTGGAGTTTTTCATCCAGGCGGGGGATTCCACGAAGGAGGTCGCAAGCAAACTTAAGCGTGAGGGAATTATCATCGACCGCTTCTCATTTTACGCAAAAAGCCTTCTTTCGAAGTCCAATATCCAGCCCGGAACATACTCGCTCCGTTCGGACATGGATTACGATACGATTCTAAAGATTATTTGCAGATACAAAGAAACTACGGATGAAGAAACGGAATACGACGAAGAATGACGGATTCGCTTTTGATTACTGAACATCTTTCGGATTATCTGTCCTCTCTGCAGCCGGATCTTCCTGACTTCCTCGAGACGCTTTATCAGAAAGCACGTGAGGAACGGATTCCGGTAATTCGCCGGGAGGCGCAGTCGCTTCTTAGTTTTTTATGCTTGGACAGAGAGCCGGGGAGAGTACTGGAGATCGGTACCGCCATCGGCTTTTCTTCGTGTTTAATGGCGGAATATCTGCCCGAGGGTGCGGTAATCGATACGGTTGAGAAAGACCCGGAACGTTACCGCGAGGCAGTTTCGAATATCCGTTCCTTTGCGGCGGATTATACGAAAAGACATAATCGCAAGGCCCCTGAGATTCGTCCTCATGAAGAGGATGCGGAGGCTTATTTGTCGCGTTTATCTTCCGATAATGCGACCTACGACCTGATTTTTTTAGATGCGGCCAAAGCGCAGTATCCGGTGTATCTTACGTATATCGGCAGGCTGATGAATCCGCATTCGATACTGGTTACCGATAATGTTTTACAGGAAGGCACGCTTGCGGAATCAAAATTCACGGTGACAAGACGCGACCGCACGATTCATCTTCGGATACGTGAGTTCGCGGATCGGCTTTTTCGAGGCGATATGTATCAAAGCATTCTGCTCCCGCTCGGGGACGGAATGACCGTTACGCGGCTTTCAGGGGGAAATGTGACACATGATTAAGAAACCCGAATTGTTAATGCCGGCCGGCAGCCTTGACGTATTAAAGACCGCTGTCCGTTTCGGAGCGGATGCGGTCTACATAGGCGGCGAACTGTTCAGCTTAAGAGCAAAAGCCAAAAACTTCTCAAACGAAGAGATGAAGGAAGCCGCCGCATTCTGTCATCAGAACGGACGGAAACTTTACGTAACCGCGAATATCACTGCGCACAATTATCATCTTGACGGCGTAAGGCAGTATTTTGACGAACTGAAGACGATTGGCCCCGACGCTTTAATCATATCCGATCCGGGCGTATTCCGGATTGCACGGGAAGTATGTCCGGAGATTCCCGTTCATATCAGCACGCAGGCGAACAACGTGAATTCCGAAACGTTTCTGTTCTGGTATTCGCTCGGCGTCAGGCGCGTTGTATGCGGGCGTGAACTTTCGCTTTCGGAAATCCGTTCCATCCGGGAGACGATTCCCGATGACATGGATATTGAGGCATTCGTTCACGGATCCATGTGCATTTCGTATTCCGGACGATGCCTGCTTTCCGCTTATATGACCGGCCGTGACGCGAATCTCGGCGCATGCACGCATCCGTGCCGTTGGAAGTATTACGTGATGGAAGAGAGCCGCCCGGGAGAGTATTTCCCTGTGGAAGAGAATGAAGACGGCACTTATATCTTCAATTCGAAAGACCTTTGCATGATCGAACATATTCCCGAGCTTTGTTCCGCGGGGATTTCGTCCTTCAAGGTCGAAGGCCGTATGAAGACGGCGCTTTACGTCGCTTCGGTTGCCGGTACTTACCGGAAGGCAATCGATTCCTGTTTCGAAAGCCCGGAAGAATATGCAAAAGTCCTTCCCGAACTGAAGACAGAACTCGATATGGTTGCCGGAAGGGATTACACGACCGGTTTCTTCTTCGGAAAACCGGATCAGACTTCGCAGGTTTACGATAATCATTTCCCGAAAGGATATGTTTATCTCGGAACCGTGAATTCCGTCAAAGCTGACGGGTCTTTCACATTTGAACAGAAAAACAAGTTTTCGGTCGGAGACAGCATTGAGATTCTTTCGCCCGGTTTCCGGATTCGGAAAGCAGCCGTTCTTAACATGTATGATGAGACCGGCACGGAAATCTTATCATGTCCTCATCCGAAACAGTTGATTAAAGCCGTATGCTCGGCCGTGCCGGAGCCCGGCGATATTATCAGAAAGGCAGAATAAAGGATGCACCGTTATCTGAAAAGTATCCTGATCATAATCACATTTTCCGTGCTTCTTACCGGATGCGGAAAGAAACAGACAACCAATACCGAAACAACGCCGACCGCGACGGTCTCGTTTCAGGAACCGACCTATACGCCGACGCCGTTCGTGACAATTGCACCGGTCGAAAAGGACGTGACCGCAAGAGCGGAATCCATCGTCCCCGATCTGTCCGGGTCCGATGACGCAATCTGGAGCCGCGTTCCCGAGGTTTTGATCGGAAAGAAACTCCAGGGAAGCGGGGAACCCATTGCGGCTTATCAGGTTTACTGGGACGAATGGAATCTGTATGTCAGGCTGAAGGTTTCGGACATGACGCCTGAGAAAGCCGATAACATAACGTCCGGGGATTATGCCGTAATCTATGTGAATGAAAGCAACAGCCACCTGTGGCGTTACGGCGTGGGCGATTACTTTCTTACTGTAGCAAGGGACGGAAGAGTCACCTACGGAACCGGCTGCAACACCGAAGTCATTAAGACCGCAACTTATGAAACGGATGAAGGCTACATCATCGAATTGCTGCTTCCGCTCATCTCCGTTGTCGGAAAGAATGACACTCGTTTCGGTTTCGATGTCTGTGTTGCGGACTTTTCGGAAGGAAAACTGCAGTCCAAATGGCAATGGGCCGACACCGGCGGACGTACCGAAAGCACGCTTGAGTGGTGCGGAACAATCGTCATGAAGCCGGATATCCGATTGGATGAGAGCGGCGATACCATCGACGGCATCAAAGGCATGTATGCAAAAGCGCACCGTCTTCCGGAGCTGTCCGTTTCCGATCAGGACACGGACCTTTTTGACATTACCGGTTCGACGGAGATTAAGAATACCGCTTACGGAAAGGACGGCGCGAAGGCTTCGTTTAAAGCTTTATACGATTCCAAGTATCTTTACCTTCTCGTTTCTGTTGAGGATGCGACAAATGACACCGAAAGCGGTGTCTTCACAAGAAAAGACAGCGTTGAAATCTTTTTGACTGCGGACGGAGAGAAGCCTTCCGAATACCGGCCGGGAACGGATATGCATTTCCGGATTTCAAGAGACGGAATGCTTGAATGCGGAAACGGCGCATCCGCAGAAACCGTTCTCTTCATCGTGAACGGTGATGAAGACGGTTATACGGCCTTAATTTCCGTTAAGATGCCCGAAGGATTTAAGGAAGCAACCAAACTCGGTCTGGATGTTCATGTAAATGACTCGTTCGGTTCCGGCATGCGGGACTTCATCTTAACCTGGAGCGATACGTCGCTTCTTACCAACACCGATTTACAACGAATCGGCACACTCAATCTCAGGTAGCGGATTACCGCGTAAGGAGAATTATGATCAGCTTGTTTGCTCCCGAGAACGGATTGCATTTTGCGGAAGTGAAAGAACTTCCGCAGCTGTCATTCTTCCCGGATCTGAATCTGGACGCCTTCACGGACCATATGAAGGCGCTTGACGTATCCGAGGAACTGATTCCGTATTTCTATTATTTTCCGAAGAACAAAGAGGAAGCGGATTACCGGCAGGGAATTGTCCGTGACCTTTCCGACCGTGACATCCGCGAGGCGGTCAATCATTTCATTACCGGGGTAAGCGTTGCCGAACGGTATTACGGATATTCCGATAAGGTCACTTCATCCGTACAAAAATGGAAATGGCGTTTGGATACGATTATCCGTTTCTATTCGGCGATTGAGCAATTCTGCGTCGAATTGAATGACAATCCGCCGAAATCCGAAGCGTTCCGGAATATGCATCAGTCGCTTTATGACCTGCTTCGCACGAAGGAAGTCATGGAAGTCCGCGGCAAGGCACAGGAGATTAACGCCGAGTTCGAGAAGATGCGTTTCCATGTCACAATCAACAAGGAACGCGCAACGTTAGATTTTCTTTACAGCGGCGAGGATTACTGCAGCGAGATCCGTTTCGCTTTTCCGCATGCCGGGGAAGCAAATCCCGAGGAGCCGGTTTATACCGAATCGCCCTTCGGGGACATGAATATTTCGCCGCTTGAAGAATTTGTGCTGAGCCAGTTCATCAGGCAGGATAAGATTTTATTCCGGAATCTCGAAACGTTCTGCGGCGTTCAGCGGGACATCTTAAACTCGGATGTTTTAAACCTGATCCGCGAGCTTCGTTTCTATCTGTTTAATCTCGAATACTTTGAAAAGATGCAGGGTCACGGCTTCCCGTTCACATTTCCCGAAATCCGTGAAGACCGCGATATCTGCCTGATTGACTGCTTCGACATTGTACTTGCGGCGAAGAATTACGACCTCAAGCAGGAAGTCATTCTGAATGATATCGTGAAAGCATCCGGGGAAACGGCGATTATCGTTACCGGACCGAACCAGGGCGGTAAGACGACGCTCGCAAGAGCTTTCGGACAGTGCGCTTATTTCGGAATGATGGGCTTCCCGGTTTCTGCCAGATCCGCACGGCTTCCGTTTGTGGACCGGATCTTTTCGCAGTTTGCTTCAATAACCGGAAACGGTGTTGAAGGACGTCTCGAGCATGAGCTTGTCGGTGTGTACGAGATTCTGAACGAGCAGACCGATAACAGCCTGATTATCTTCAACGAGCTGTTCACGTCGGCGCCGACCATGGACGCTCTCACGATGTGCAGAAGCCTGCTTTCGAAGCTCTTAAAGAAGAAGGCCATTTGCTTCGTTGTTACACACACGTTTGAATTGGCATTTGACTCCGATCAATACGTAAGCCTTGTGGCGACCGTCGTTGAGGACGGAAGTTACCGGAGAACGTACCGGATTGTCCGTAAGCCTGCCGACGGCATCGCTTACGCCAATTCGATTGTCGGCAAATACAAACTCGATTACGGGCATATCCGCGATCGTCTTACGAAACGGTAGGTGACGGTATGAGAGTAAATCTTTTAAACTGTGCGGATTATGTGGCAAGCGACATCATGCCGTTTAAGGTCGACGTGTTCGAAGATCTGAATCTGGATCCGATTCTTTCGATCATGAGCAAGAAGGACAAATTCGTCCAGCAGGCATGTAAGGCAATCCTTCTTTCACCGAGCGCGGACCGAAAAAACGTTCTTCACCGCCAGCAGGCATTAAGAGAAGCGTTAGAACATAAGAAAGACATCTTTTCTCTGTACGTGACCGTTGCGGAAGTGTATACCGACCTTACGAATCTCCGTAACCGCACGAAGAAGGAGGGCAATCCGCTTCCTGCCGTCCGCGTATTGAATTCGATTGAAACGCTCGACCTGCTTTCGACCGGACTTGAGAAATTAAGAGAAGTCATCATCGATGCGAACAACCGCTTTGAGCCGGGCATTTTCCGTGATTTCTTCGAAGCGTTTCTGCTTGAATATGACAATTCATTCATGCTTCTCGTTCACGAGAAATGCCAGGCGCTTCGTACGCTTCAGGTCGGCGGCGAAATCCAGATGAGCGGCCGGATCGGACGCGGAATGAAGTTTGACGACCTTTTGGTGAATTCCGTTTCCGAGTACCGCGTAAAGCGTAAATTCGAAAAATGGGACTCCTTATTCGGCGCCAAATTAAGACGGAACGAAATCCGGATCAGTTACGACGACCTGCAGATCACAAGAGACTGCAGAGACCTCGAAAGCACCGGCCTTTTGCATGTTTCATCCTGCTTTGAAGACTTCAACAAGGACCTGTCAAGACTGTTTGAGAACCTCCGTACGCAGCTTGCTTTCTTCTACGGGTGCTGTAATCTGCATACGCATATGTCCGGCATGACGTTCGGTTTATGCTTTCCGGTAATCGAAGAGCACGCACATGCAATCGAAGTATCTAGCGTTTATGACCTGCCGCTTGCAATCAACACGCTCCGGCTTCCCGTAACGAACAAACTGGAAGGATTTGATACGCTTCTTTACGTGATTACGGGCGTAAATGACGGCGGAAAGACTTCCTTCATGCGTTCGGTCGCAATCGCGCAGATTATGGCGCAGTGCGGCATGTTTGTTCCGTGCAGAAGAATGACAACCTCGCTGTTCCGCGGAATCTATACGCATTTTGTGAGAAACGAAGACGTGACGATGACGTCCGGAAGACTTGAGGAAGAACTGTCCCGGTTAAGCCGCATGATTGACATTATGGCGCCCGGCAGTCTGCTGTTCTTAAACGAATCGTTTGCGACGACCTCCGAGAACGAGGGTGCGACGATTGCGGACGATATTATCCGTGCGTTAAATGACAGCGATGTGACCGTTTTCTTCGTAACGCATATCTATGCATACGCCAAGAAGGCTTTCCGTGAGAATTATCCGAGAACGCAGTTTTTGCAGACGGAGCGGAACGAGAAGAACGAAAGAACGTACCGGATTATCTCCGGAGAACCTTCGATGACCGGCTACGGCATGGAACTTTATAAGAAAATCATCGGAGAATAAAAAAGAGACGTTCCGAAGAACGTCCCGATGCGGATGGCGGGACTTGAACCCGCACGAGTGTTAGCCCGGCAGATTTTGAGTCTGCTGCGTCTGCCATTCCGCCACATCCGCTGACAGCGGTTATTCTATCATACCGGTTGTGAAATTGCAACAGGAATTTGTCCGGGAGGAGGCGACGGTTTTGGATTGTACGACTTGTCAGGAATGTACGAAACAATACATTGACGGCTGTCTGCCTCAGAACCGGATTTTGGAGTATTGCGAACATCTTGACGGCTGCAGCAAGTGCCGTGAGGATCTGTATATCAATTACTCGATTGTTACGGCGCTTCGGCAGTTAAACAACGGCGAAGAGCTTTCGGATGACTTCGTAAAGGAAGTGGACGCCGGTCTTGCCGCCTCGAAGGCAAGGATTCACCGTTCTCAAAGAATCCGCGTATTCAGAAGGATTTTCATTGCAATCGAAATTCTCGGAATTGCCGCTGCAATGGCAATCTTCACGCCGAAGGAAAAAGATTACGCGTTTCTTCCCGAAGATGAAGAATCGCGTATCGTCATCGAATACTACGGCGTTCCGTCCTATATGGATCCGGTCCTTAAAGGCATCTATCACTACCATGAGGATGTTCTTTCGTACATGAAGGAAGCCGAACAGGCGAAGGGAGAATGAATATGGATGAATATTTCCTGATTATCGACGGTTCGTCCCTTCTTTCGACGCAGTATTACGGAAACCTTCCCCGCGAAGTTCTGATGGGAAAGACGCAGGAGGAGCGCGAGGCCAACTATAAAAAGATTATGCATACCGGTGCCGGCGTATACACAAACGGTGTATACGGATTCCTTCGTTCGCTTTTTAAGATTATCGGCACGATGCCTCCGAGGTACCTTGCGGTTACATGGGATTTGACGCGGGATACGTTTCGAAGAGAGCTTTACCCGGATTATAAGGGTAACCGCGGTGAGACGCCGTATCCGCTTAAGGATCAGTTTGCGTTATGCCAGCGTGTGCTTTCCGAAATCGGCGTGAAGCAGTTTATGGATATGCGCTTTGAGGCAGACGATTTCAGCGGAAGCCTCTGTAAACGTTTTGAAAACGACGTACCGGTCAGAATCCTTACGAAAGACCACGATTACCTGCAGCTTGTAAATGACAAGGTATCCGTGTTTCTTCTTCAGTCCGCGCAGAAGAAAGCGGACGAGCTGTTGAAGAAGTATCATATGGATGCTTCCGTATGCCCTGAGAAATGTTTCTTAATGACGCCGGAAACCGTGCAGGGCGAGGAAGGTGTGAAGCCCGCCTCCATTGCTCATCTGAAGGCGCTTCAGGGCGACAGCTCCGACAACATCAAAGGCGTTCCGGGAATCGGACCGCAGACGGCGGTTGCCTTGATTGCGAAATACGAAACCGTTGAAACCCTTTATGCGGCAATCGATGCGGCCGGTTCGGATACGGACGGATTGTACGCTTCCTGGAAAGAACTCGGAATCAAACGGAATCCGATCGGAACGTTAACCAAGCAGGAAGAAGGCACTTTGTCCGGCAGGGAAGCAGCCGAGCTCAGTTTGAAACTTGCGACCATTAAGACGGATATTCCGATTGACGAAACGCTTGAGGACCTTACTTTGAACCTTTCGAAAGAAGGCATCGATAAGGTTTTACATGAACTTGAATTCCAAAGCCTGACACCTCCGGAAACCGGGATGGTTAAAAGCGCGCTTAAGGAATTGTCGGCGGAATGGATTTCTGCGGAAGATTTCGATACGGCCGAGGAATTATGCAAGAAGATATTAAACGACAAAGAAACGGCGTACGGTATTGCCCCGGATAAAGAGTCCGGAATTCTTTATCTTGCAGGTGCCGAAGAAGCGTACCGCTTTATTCCGGACGGTTTCTTCATTACGGAGGAGTATCTTTCCGCATTTCTTAAAAAGCTCTCCGAAAAGGCCGATCTGTACGCTGCAGATTGCAAAACCCTGACCGGTTTGTTCCCAAAACCTTGCGAACGGCTTTATGACCTGTCGGTCTGCGATTATCTGTTAAGGCCGCTTTCCGGTTCGCACGGGGCGAAAGATCTGCAGATGGAGTATGCCCCCGGCGTGGCATTTGCCGAAGGGAGCGAAGGAATGGTGATGCTTCTTCGTGAAGTCGGCGGGACGGTACTTAAGAAGCTGTCCGATGCCGGCATGACGGAACTTTATAAGACAATTGAGCATCCGCTGATCTGGGTGCTTGCCGATATGGAAAAGACCGGCATCTATGCGGATCCGGATCTTCTTAAGAAGCTGAGTGCCGAGTTTAACGAACGTCTTACCAAAGAAGAGAAAACAATTTATGAAACGGCCGGAACGACGTTCAATATCAATTCGCCGAAACAGCTCGGTGAGGTTTTGTTTGAGCGGATGAAGCTTCCGGGCGGCAAGAAGACCAAGACCGGGTATTCGACTGCAGCCGACGTGCTTGAGCGGATGAGCGAGGACCAGCCGATTGTAAAGCATATTCTTACGTACCGGCAATTCGGCAAGTTAAAAAGCGTTTATGCGGACGGACTGCAGAACTTTATTGCGGAAGACGGAAGGATTCATACGACGTTCCGTCAGACCGTTACGGCAACCGGAAGACTCAGTTCGACTGACCCGAACCTTCAGAACATTCCGATCCGGACCGAAGAAGGACGCGAGATTCGTAAAGTATTTCTTCCGAAACCCGGTTGTCTGTTCTTAGACGCCGACTATTCGCAGATTGAACTTCGGCTGATGGCGCATATGTCCGGTGACGAAGCTTTGATCGGAGCGTACCGGAATGCGGAAGACATCCACCGCATGACGGCTTCGCAGGTATTTCATGTGCCTTATAACGAGGTTACCGGCGAGCAGCGAAGCGCTGCCAAGGCCGTGAACTTCGGAATCCTTTACGGAATCAGTTCGTTCGGGCTCGGACAGAACCTCGGAATCAGCCGTAAGACCGCGGAAGCATACATCAATGCATATTATGAGCGGTATCCCGCGATGAAACGGTATCTTGACGAGAACGTCCGTCTGGCGAAGGAGCAGGGCTATGTGAAGACCTTATTCGGCCGGATTCGTCCGATTCCCGAGCTTACGTCGTCGAATTTCGCGGAACGGTCCTTCGGGGAACGCGTAGCGATGAATTCCCCGATTCAGGGAACCGCTGCTGACATCATGAAGCTTGCGATGCTTCGAATCGCACGGATGCTCCGCGAGAAAAAGCTCCGCTCGAAGATGCTCGTGCAGGTGCATGACGAAATCCTCGTCGAAACATATCACGAAGAAGAATCCGCGGTTTATGCGGTTTTGAAAGAAGCAATGGAAGGAGCAGCCGAACTTTCGGTTCCGCTTACGGCGGATATCCACCGGGGTTACAGCTGGTACGAAGCAAAATAATGGTTGACCACACGAAAGTCATCGGAATAACCGGCGGCGTCGGTTCCGGCAAGAGCCACGTCTGTAAACTGATTGCAAAACATCTCGGTTATCCGGTGATTGATTCCGACAGCATCTCCCGGAAGCAGATGGAACCCGGCGGACCGGTTCTTAAAAAGGTTCTTGAGACATTCGGCCGGGAATACGCGAACGAGGACGGGACATTGAACCGCTCTAAACTGGCGTCTCTTGTGTTTCAGGACGAAGAAAAGTTACTTGCGTTAAATGCCATCACGCATCCCGCCGTCATCGAGGAGATTCAGGAAACCATCCGCGGATATGCAAAGAAGCACATTCCGTTCGTTTTCGTGGAATCTGCGCTTGCGTGCTCTGCAGGCTACCGTTCGTTCTGCGACGAATTATGGGTAGTAACCGCTCCCGAACCGGTAAGGCGCTACCGTCTTAAGAAAGGCCGGGGCTATACCGACGAACGGATTTCTTCTCTGTTCTCCGAGCAGTTAAGCGAAGCGGAGCTTAAGAAACTCTGTGACAAGGAAATCGTAAACGGCAACATGGTCGGCGACATTGAAATCTGTTATCAGGTCGAAACCCTTCTCGGGCTGTAGGCGGGAAGGCGGCTTACTTGGTTAAGTTTTTCAGTTTGGCAAGCGGAAGCTCCGGCAATTCGATTTATATCGGAACCGAACAAAGCGGCGTTTTGGTGGATGCCGGCATCAGCGCGAAGAAACTCGAAGGCTTCCTGCTTTCGCAGTTCATTCATCCTGACGAGCTTTCTGCAATATTGATCACGCATGAACACAGTGACCATATATGCGGGCTTCCGGTGTTTTTAAAGCGTTATCCGGTTCCGGTTTACGCGACGAAAAGAACCATCACGTATATACGGTCGCAAAGAGGAGCGGAATCGCTTCCCGAAGAGCTGTTTCATCCGATCTGCCCCGGGGAGACGGTCACATTTGCCGATATTACCGCGACGTCGTGCCCGGTCATGCACGACGCGAAGGACCCTGTAGCATATTCGTTCGTCGCGCAGGGCCATAAGATCGGAATGGCGACCGACCTCGGCTGCATCACGCCCGAGGTGGTGAAGCATCTTTCGGATTCCGAGCTTTTATACCTTGAGTCTAATTACGACCGGTATATGCTTCTTGCAGGCTCGTATCCGTACCCGTTAAAGCAGAGGATCATGGGAGAGTGCGGGCACCTTTCGAACGAGGACTCGGCGCGGCTTGTGTCTCATGTGATTCACGAAAAGCTCCGCTGCATCGTCCTTGCGCATCTGAGCAAAGAAAACAATGTTCCGGACCTCGCGCTCATCACGATGAAGAACGAACTTGACGGCGTCTGGAACTTTGATACACCGAGGCCGCGGCTTGTTGTCGCGCCGCGCGACGTTCCGATGGACGTCATAAAGTTATAAGGCTTCGGCCGGAAAGAGGTTTTTATGAAAAGAGCAATTATAACCGTTGTCGGAAAGGATACCGTCGGCATTATCGCCAAGGTATGCACATATTTATCCGGGGCAAATGTGAACGTTCTCGACATTTCGCAAACCATCGTCAGCGGTTACTTCAACATGATGATGGTGGTCGACGTATCCGGAAGCCCGAAGGATTTCGGCACGCTTTCGGATGAACTGACTACGGTCGGCGAGGGCATCGGCGTTGTAATTCACATCCAGTCCGAAGATATTTTTGATATGATGCACCGCATCTGAGTGAGGATATAGCATGATCAGCAGAAGAGAAATTCAGGAAACAAACCGTATGATTGCGGAAATGAACCTCGATGTGCGTACCATCACGATGGGCATATCGCTGTTCGACTGCATCGATTCCGATCTTACGGTTCTGTGCGATAATATCTACAAAAAGATAACGACGCTTGCGAAGGATCTCGTCCGCGTCGGCGACGAAATCGCGAAGGAATACGGCATTCCGGTCGTCAATAAGCGGATCAGCGTGACTCCGATCGGCATGATCGGGGCTTCCGCATGCAAGAGTCCGTCGGATTATACCGAAATCGCAAGGACCCTTGACAGGGCCGCGAAGACGGTGGGCATCAATTTCATCGGCGGATACACCGCGCTTGTCGCAAAGGGCATGACGAAAGCCGAAGAGATGCTTCTCAGATCGATTCCGGAGGCACTTTCGGTAACCGATGTCGTGTGCAGCTCCGCAAACGTCGGCTCGACGAAAACCGGTATCAATATGGACGCCGTAAGGCTTATGGGACAGGTCATCAAAGAAACGGCCGAGCGGACCAAAGAGAACGATTCCATCGGATGCGCAAAGCTTGTCGTATTCTGTAACGCGCCCGATGACAACCCGTTCATGGCGGGAGCTTTCCACGGCGTAACCGAAGCTGATTCGATTATCAATGTCGGCGTCAGCGGACCCGGCGTTGTGAAAAAGGCGCTTGAGCAGGCAAGAGGAAAGGATTTCGAATTCCTCTGCGAGACGATTAAGAAAACTGCCTTTAAGATTACCCGTGTCGGCCAGCTCGTGGCGAAGAGAGCGTCCGAGCGGCTCAACGTTCCGTTCGGTATCGTAGACCTTTCGCTTGCACCTACGCCCGCTGTCGGAGACAGCGTCGCCGAAATTCTTCAGGAAATCGGTCTTGAGTATCCCGGTGCACCCGGCACGACCGCAGCTCTTGCGCTTCTTAACGACCAGGTTAAAAAGGGCGGCATTATGGCGTCGTCTTATGTCGGCGGACTTTCCGGAGCGTTCATTCCGGTCAGCGAGGATCAGGGCATGATTGAGGCTGTTCAGAAGGGCTGCCTGACGCTTGAGAAACTTGAGGCAATGACCTGCGTTTGTTCGGTAGGCCTTGACATGATTGCAATTCCGGGAAAGACAAGCGCAGACACGTTAAGCGGCATCATAGCGGACGAAATGGCCATCGGTATGATCAACCAGAAGACGACGGCCGTCCGTCTGATTCCGGTCATCGGAAAGGATGTCGGAGACAATGCGGAATTCGGAGGGCTCCTCGGCTACGCACCGATCATGCCGGTCAATCCGTATTCCTGCAGTGCTTTTGTAAACCGCGCGGGCCGTATTCCGGCACCCGTGCACAGCTTTAAGAATTAACATATATCCATTACATTTGCCGTAATAAAAGAAGGAGGGCCCTTATGGAGATTCAGCTTTGGAGAGAGTTTCTTGACCCTTACGCATTGGCAGTCGATGAGTTGATGATTAAGTTTAATCATCTGATGAGCGCGTTCCGCAAATCGGACGATTACTGTCCGATTGAACTCGTTCAGGGACGCGTCAAATCGATTGCGAGCATTATCGAAAAGGCAAACCGCAAGAAGATTCCGCTCGAATCGATAGAAGACGAGATGTGGGATATCTGCGGAATCCGCCTGATCTGTCAGTTCGTGGAGGACTGCTATCAGGTTGTCGACATGATTAAATCGAGAACCGACATGGAAGTCGTGACCGAGAATGATTATATTGCGTTTCCGAAGGACAGCGGCTACCGGAGCTACCATCTGCGCATTCTGTATACGGTACAGTCGGTCGGCGGGCCGAAGCAGATTCACGGCGAGATTCAGGTCCGTACGCTTGGAATGAACAGCTGGTCGACAATCGAGCATTCCTTACAGTATAAGTACCGGAGCAATATCCCGGACGAGTTGAAACAGCGTCTTAGAAACACTGCCGACGGCATGATTGAAACCGACAAGGAGCTGTCGTCAATCCGTGACGAAATCCGTACCGCGAGAGAACTCCGTTTTGAGGAAGAGCGCATCGTAAACGACATTCTTCTGTCAATACAGAACCTGTACCGGTTTGTAAGCCACCGCGAGGCAGTCCGGATTCAGGAAGAGTTTTACCATATCTATCAGGAGCAGGATATCGAGAAACTGCGCCATTTTGCGACCGAGCTGGATGTCATTGCGGAAGGCTACCGCGCACAGACGATTAATTAACCATGAAACTGCCTTTGGAATTTGAAAACCGGATGCGAAAGCAGCTCGGCGAAGCGGAATTTGCGGCGTATGAAGCTTCTCTTACGGAAAATGTGAAGTCCGCCGTCCGCGTGAACACGTTGAAGCTGTCTCCGGAGGAGTTTAAAGAGCTTTCTCCTTTTACGCTTGAGCCGGTGCCGTGGATTCCGAACGGATTCTATTACGACGAGTCGGACGTTCCATCCAAGCATCCGTATTATTATGCAGGGCTTTATTATCTTCAGGAGCCGAGC
>JAGAES010000126.1 GCA_017613055.1 Lachnospiraceae bacterium
GAGGAGTATACGGAGACGCTTTTGTACCACAATCCCAAGGCCATCCTTGATGATGTAAGAATCTAAAAAATCGAAGCAAGAGGAAACGAAAATGATCAGTGAACAGGTATTGAATCTGAATCGGAACGGCTCCGCCATCCGTGCCATGTTTGAAGAGGGCGCACGTATGGCGAAGGAGTTCGGAAAGGAAAATGTGTACGATTACAGCCTCGGAAACCCTAGCGTTGAGCCCCCTTTGGAAGTCAAAGAGGCAATGCTTTCGGTAATTAACGAGGAATCCCCGAACGCGGTTCACGGTTACATGAACAATGCCGGGTTTGAAGATGTGCGCGGCGCGATTGCCGAGCATCTCAATAAGACTTACGGAACGGCTTTCAGTGCCCGCAACATTTTGATGACGGTTGGTGCAGCAGGTGGTTTGAATGTTATCTTCAAGACGCTTCTGAATCCCGGCGATGAAGTTATGACATTTACCCCTTTCTTCGTTGAATACCGCAATTATGTTGCAAATTTCGGTGCAAAGCTCGTGACGGTACCGACGGATTCCGAAACGTTCATGCCGGTTCCCGAGCTGCTTGCCGCGGCGATCACGCCGAAGACGAAGGCGCTTATCATTAATAACCCGAACAACCCGACCGGCGTTGTTTATCCGGTGGAGGTCATTCAGGCGGTCGCAAAGGTTCTCTCCGACAAGGAGAAGGAGTTCGGCACCGCAATCTATCTGATTGCCGACGAGCCTTACCGTGAGCTTGTTTACGACGGAGTTGAGGTTCCTTACCTTACGAAATATTACAAGAATACGATTGTCGGCTACTCCTACAGTAAATCGCTTTCCCTTCCGGGTGAGCGTATCGGCTATCTGGTAATGCCCGACGAGCTGACCGACGCAGATGAGATTATTCCCGGCGCGGCGGTTTCGAACCGTGTGCTCGGCTTTGTTAACGCGCCGTCCCTGATTCAGAGAACGATTAAGCGCTGTCTTGATGCGAAGGTTGAGGTGGAAATCTATAACCGTAACCGTGAACTTCTCTACAGCAAACTGACCGAGTACGGATACACCTGCGTAAAGCCGCAGGGCGCCTTCTATCTGTTTGTGAAGGCTCCGGGCGGAGATGACAAGGCATTCGTTCAGGCAGCGAAGAAATACCATCTTCTTCTTGTGGCCGGCACCGGTTTTGGCGGCCCCGGATACTTGCGGATTGCGTATTGCGTGGATTACGACATGATCGTGCGGTCGCTTCCCGCATTCGAAAGCCTCGCGAAGGATTTCGGATTAAGCCGGTGAGAGAGGACAGACTGAATGAGCAGTTTTTTGGATAACATCCGCAGGGTGACCCCCTATGTACCGGGGGAGCAGCCCGAGGGAAAGGTCATCAAATTAAACACAAATGAGAACCCGTACCCGCCGGCACCCGCTGTCGGGGAGATTCTGCGGCGACCGACGCCGACCTTTTAAAGAAGTATCCGGAAGCCGATATCGGTTCTTTGGTGCGGGAACTCAGTAAGACGTATGGCGTAAAACCTTCCCAGGTTTTCGTTGGCGTCGGTTCGGACGACGTCATCGGTATGATTTTCCTTTCCTGCTTTGCAGGAGAGAAACCGGTTGCATTTCCGGATATTACGTATTCCTTCTATGATGTCTGGGCGGAGCTGTTCCGTGTTCCTTACCGGACCATCCCGTTACGTGAGGATTATACGATTGATGTGAACGACTACAATGGTGAGTGGGGCGGCGTGATTATCGCGAACCCGAACGCACCGACTTCGATTGAACTGCCGATTTCCGATGTTGAAGAGCTTGTGAAAAGGCATCCGGAGTGTATCGTTGTTATCGACGAAGCGTATGTGGATTTCGGCGGAACGAGCGCCATGCCGTTAATTGAGAAGTATCCGAACCTG
The DNA here is from genome assembly GCA_017613055.1 of Lachnospiraceae bacterium. The sequence continues at coordinate 1,900 of JAGAES010000126.1, forward strand.
CTGGTTACGCAGACCTTTTCGAAGTCCCGCTCACTGGCGGGAATGCGAATCGGATTTGCCGTCGGAAGCGAAGCGGTGATTAAGGCAATCAATGACGTTAAGTATTCGTACAACTCCTACACGCTGAATCGTACGGCGATTGCTGCAGGCGTAGCGTCGCTAAGCGACCCGGAATACTTTAAGAAGACGTGTGAACGTGTGATCAGGACGAGGGAGGCGGCAAGAAAGGAGCTTAAAAAGCTTGGTTTCAGCTGTCCCGAGTCGAAGACCAACTTCCTGTTTGCAACCCACGAGACGATTCCCGCGGAGTTTATCCAGAAGGAACTGAAGAAGCGCGACATCTATGTGCGTTACTGGAATAAGCCGAGGATTGATAACCGGCTTCGGATTACCATCGGAACTGATTGGGAGATGGAAGAGCTTTATAAGGCTTTGAGAGAGATTATCGCATCATGCAGGTAAGAAATTATCAGAAAGAACTGGAAAAGATAATTGAGCAGATACAAAAAGAGGGCCGCGTGCCCTCTTTGCTGTTACACAGTTGCTGCGCGCCCTGCAGCAGTTACGTGCTTTCGTACCTGTCGGAGTATTTCCGGATTACGGTTCTGTATTACAATCCGAACATCACTTCCGGGGAGGAGTTCACAAAGCGCGCAAACGAGCAGGAGCGTCTGATTCGCGAGCTGCCGGCGA
>JAGAES010000127.1 GCA_017613055.1 Lachnospiraceae bacterium
GATTCAGGCGAATGATTCGATCATTTTCTTTAACTTCCGTCCGGACCGCGCCCGTGAGATTACGCGGACGTTCTGCTGCGAGGATTTCGACGGCTTTGAACGCCGGAACGGCTTCTTCCCGGTGAAGTACGTATGCTTCTCCGAGTATGACGTAACGATTCCGAACAAGACGATCGCGTTCAAGAAGATTGAGATTACGAATACGTTCGGCGAGTGGCTTGCGGCCCAGGGCATGAAGCAGGCAAGAATTGCCGAGACCGAGAAGTACGCGCACGTTACGTTCTTCTTTAACGGCGGCATCGAGGCTCCGAACGCGGGCGAGGACCGCATTCTCGTTGATTCCCCGAAATATGTTCCGACCTATGATAAAAAGCCGCGTATGAGCGCTTACACGGTTTGTGATGAACTCAGTAAGGCCATCACAAAGAAGGATGAGGACGGAAACGCTTATTACGATGTCATCATCTGCAATTTCGCCAATCCGGACATGGTCGGTCACACCGGCGTGCTTCCGGCAGCGATTGAAGCTATTGAAGTTATCGACCGATGTGTCGGTGAGATTGTAACCTTCATCAAAGAGGTTGACGGTCAGCTCTTTATCTGTGCCGATCACGGAAATGCCGAGCAGCTTATTGATTATGAGACCGGTGCCCCGTTCACCGCGCATACGACCAATCCGGTTCCGTTCATTCTCGTGAACGCGGATCCGAAGTACACGCTTCGTGAGGGCGGATGCCTTGCGGATATCATTCCGACGCTCATCGAACTGATGGGCAAGGAGCAGCCGAAGGAAATGACCGGTAAGAGCCTGCTTGTAAGATAAAGCGAGGCATATCAGGGCGCAATTCGGAGATAATGCGCCGTTTTGACGGGGAGTAAAAGTTTCCCTTGCATTTGTCGCAACGGTATGATAAAATACCACTTGCGTCCGTTATGACGTATATGATTGGTTCGGGAGGTTCTGATGAAACCGTTTTATGTCGTTTTGGTTGTAATATATTGTCTGATTAGTATTGCTCTTATCGTTTTGACTTTGATGCAGGAGGGCAAGGGCGGCGGACTTTCCGCTCTCACCGGTTCGACGGATACTTACTGGAGTAAGAACAAAGGCCGTTCGGTAGAAGGTAAGCTTGTGCTTATGACGAGAATTTTCGCAACGCTGTTTATTGTCCTGTCCATCATCCTAGCGCTGAAGGTTTGGCCGCACGCCTAGGACGGTTATTTTATATGCAAACAAAGCACTCTGAGCAATCAGGGTGCTTTTTATTGTCTGCCCGTTGTTTGCGGGCGGTATAAGGAAGAAAGAATGTATCGTGAAGAAAAGAAACAATTGATTGCGGAGCTGATAAAGGATCCGAAACTCAAACCGATGAAATTCCGGGAACTCGCGGGCTTTCTGCAGATTCCGAAGGAAGAGCGGAGCGAGCTTTCGGAGATTCTTGATGCGCTGATCCGGGAAGGCAAGGTTACCGTAGACCGTGAGGGACGCTATGTCTGCGACCGCGCGACTCGAGTGATTGGCGAATTCTTCGGAACCGGCCGCGGCTTTGGATTTGTAAGGCCCGAAGGCGCCGGAGCGGATGCCGATATCTTCATTCCGGAAGAGAAGACGATGAACGCGATGCACGGCGATACGGTTATGGTGACCGTAACGTGCGAGGCGTACGAATCGAACGGAAGGAAGAACCGTCCGGAAGGCATCGTAACGCGTATTCTTACGCGGGCAAATGAGACGGTTGTCGGCACGTTCGGAAAGACGAAGGCATTCGGATTTGTCCGTCCGGATAATGCAAAGCTTGATTTTGACGTATATATTTCGAAGGAACATACGAAGGGCGCCGTGACCGGGCAGAAGGTTGTCTGTCAGCTCAGGGATTACGGAACCCAAAACCGTAACCCGGAGGGCATGGTAACCGAAATCCTCGGCAGAGCCGACGCGCCCGGCGTTGACGTCATGTCCGCAATCCGCGCGTACGGAATCCCGACCGAGTTTCCGGAGGAAGTTCTTGCGGAAGCGGCCGGCGTTCCTTCCGAAGTGAAAGAAGCGGACCTCGAAGGACGGTTGGACCTTCGCGACGTTTGTATGGTAACAATCGACGGCGAAGACGCCAAGGACCTTGATGATGCCGTTTCGATTACGAAGCATCCGGATGGTACCTATACGCTCGGGGTGCATATTGCCGACGTAAGCAACTATGTGCGGGAAGATTCCCCGCTCGATAAAGAAGCCGTAAACCGCGGGACGAGCGTATATTTTGCCGACCGCGTGATTCCGATGCTTCCGGTGGAACTGTCGAATGGTATCTGTTCCCTGAACGAAGGGGGTGACCGGCTGGCGCTTTCGTGCCTGATGGAGATTGACGGGAAAGGCCGGATTACCGACCACAGAATCGCAGAGACCGTAATCCGCGTCCGAAAGCGCATGTCCTATACGGATGTGAAGAAGACACTTTCGGAGACGGAGGAGACACCCGAAGAATATGTGGCATTTGCCGGTATGCTTCGCGACATGGCGGAACTATCGAAGATTCTTCGGACGAAACGGGAGGACCGCGGCGCGATTGATTTTGATTTCCCGGAATGTAAAATTGTAATCGGCGAAAACGGCCGTGTAGAGGACATTGTTCCGTATGACCGGAATGTTGCGACACGGCTGATTGAGGATTTCATGCTTGCGGCAAATGAGACGGTTGCCGAGCATTTCTTCTGGATGGAAACGCCGTTTGTATACAGGAACCATGAGACGCCGGATCCGGAGAAGATGACGAGACTGAATATCTTCATCAATAACTTCGGATATCACATTCACGATTCCGGGGATACCGTGCACGCGAAGGAGATTCAGAAGCTATTAAACCGCATTGCCGGAACGCCGGAAGAGGGCGTCATCAGCCGGCTGACGCTTCGGTCGATGAAGCAGGCAAAGTATGCGCCGGAGTGCCTCGGGCATTTCGGGCTCGCGGCAAGGTATTATTGTCATTTTACGTCGCCGATACGACGTTACCCGGATCTGCAGATTCACCGGATCATCAAGGAATCGCTCCGGGGAGAGCTCAGCGAGCGGCGCATCAATCATTACAACGCGATTCTCGGGGAACGCGCGGAACGTTCGTCCCGCTGCGAAAGACGCGCGGACGAGGCGGAACGCGAGGTGGAGCGGCGCAAGAAAGCCGAATACATGCACCGGTTCCTCGGCGAGGAATACGACGGCGTCATCTCCGGCGTTACCGCATGGGGACTTTATGTCGAACTTCCGAACACGGTTGAAGGAATGATTCGCATGACGGACATCCGGGATGATTTCTACCGCTACGACGAGGCCGGCGCGCGGCTTATCGGCGAGCGCTCGGGCAAAGTTTACGCGCTCGGGCAGCGGATTCACGTGCTGCTTGCTGCCGTCGACGAACTCGCATCGACCATTGATTTTGTGCCGGTATTGGGTTAGAATAAAGGCAGAGCCGTTCGGCTCAAAGAGGTTGTGTTATGGGTAATGATTCGGTTCGCTTAATCGCGAACAACAAGAAAGCGTATCACGATTATTTCATCGAGGACACCTACGAGGCGGGAATCGCGCTTGTCGGGACCGAGGTAAAGTCCATCCGGATGGGGCAGTGCTCTGTCAAGGAGGCTTATATCAAAGTCGAAGGCACACAGGTGTTCCTGCTTGGCATGCATATCAGTCCCTATGAGAAGGGAAACCTCTTCAACCGGGATCCGCTCCGCACAAGAAAGCTTCTTCTGAACCGCGCGGAGATTAACAAATTAAACGGCAAATGCCGCGAGAAAGGCTACACCATCGTGCCTTTGAAGGTTTACCTTAAGGGTAACCTTGTGAAAGTGGAAATCGGGCTTGCGCGAGGCAAGAAACTGTACGATAAGCGCGAGACAATCGCGAAGAAGGACTTCCAGAGGGAACAGCAGCGGGATTTCAAGGACCGCGTTCGATAGAAACCATCACATTTTTCGGGAGGAACGGAAAATGACGACACATGAGAAGAAAGTACTGGTCATCGGGCATAAGAATCCGGACACGGATTCCATCTGTTCGGCGATTGCCTACGCGTGGCTTCGGGAGAAGATGACCGGCAAAAAGCATGTGCCGCGGTGCTGCGGCGAGATTAACGCGGAGACGGCCTATGTACTGAAGCGGTTCTCGGTGCCCGCGCCGGACTACATCGAATATGTCGGCACGCAGGTGAAGGATATCGAAATCCGCGAGATGCCGGGTGTTGACCGGAATATGTCCTTAAAGCGCGCATGGATGAAGATGCAGGACACGCATGTTGTCACGCTCTGCATTACCGATGCCGAGGGCAGACTCGACGGTCTGATTACCATCAGCGACATAGCGAAAGCCGCAATGGAGCTTTCCGATTCCGGCATTCTTTCGGCCGCGAAAACGCCTTATGAGAACATATTAGATACGCTTGACGGCGTTGCCGTAACCGGTGATACCGACGGCCGCTGTTACACAAAGGGGAAGGTGCTGATTGCCGCGGCCAACCCGGATCTGATGGAGGATTATATCCGTCCGGGCGACCTCGTGATTCTCGGAAACCGCTATGAGTCACAGCTTTGCGCAATCGAGATGGGCGCTTCGTGCCTCGTTGTGTGCGAGGGCGCGAAGGTTTCGGTTACGATTCAGCGGCTTGCAGAAGAGAAAAACTGCATTATTATTCAGTCGCCGCACGACGCTTTCACCGTGGCGAGACTGATTGACCTTGCCATGCCGATCGGTTACTTTATGACGACCGAGAATCTGATTACGTTCCGCACGGATGATTATGTCGACAGCATCCGGGACGTCATGGCGAAGAAAAGAAACCGTGATTTTCCGATTCTCGACCATAAGGGAATCTTCCGCGGAACCGTATCCCGACGGAATCTGATGGATATGAGCCGAAAGCAGATTGTTCTCGTGGACCACAACGAGCCCGCGCAGGCCGTGGACGGGGTGGAGGAGGCCGATATCCTTGAGATTATCGACCATCACCGGATTGGCGGCATTTCGACGTTCCAGCCGGTTTACTTCCGGAATGTGCCGCTCGGCTGTACCGCGACGATTATCTGGCTGACCGCGCGGGAGCAGAAGATTGACATCCCGAAGGAGATTGCGGGACTGATGTGCGCGGCGATTCTTTCCGATACGCTTGCGTTCCATTCGCCGACCTGTACGGACGCCGACCGCGAAGCCGCGGAAGCACTCGCGAAGATTGCGGGAGTCGATACGAATGAGCTTGCGAGCAGTATGTTCGCCGCCGGCTCGCATCTTGCGGAACGTTCTCCCGAGGAGATTTTCTACCAGGATTACAAAAAGTTCAAGATCGGCGCGATTACGATGGGCGTCGGCCA
>JAGAES010000128.1 GCA_017613055.1 Lachnospiraceae bacterium
GCAGGACATTGCCGAAGACAACCGGGTGATTCTGACGGCATGGGAAACGGCATCGAGAATCCGCGGGCTGTCGGAAATACTCGGAAAACTGCAGACGCTTCTCGGAAAGGTATTAGGCTGAGCGGGAAGCGGAAAGGAGAAACAATGCACCCGGAAATCAAAGAAATCGTTTCGATGGAGGAAAAATATCTTCTCCTGACGCAGATCCCGGACGAAGAGACCTTCGAAGAGGAAATGCTTTTGTATAACGCAATCCCCGGGCTTCTTCCGATGGAAACCGGAAAGCTGTCCGGCGTAAAATACCACCGCTACAGGGTCTCTCATTTGGTAAGCCTCAGCAAAAGCCTTCCGGGCAAAAGACTGTCCGGAGTACAGTTTGAACAACTGTTTGCAAGTGTTTTCGGAAAAATCCGTCGCGCCAAGGAGTATATGCTCCGAGAAGACGGATTTTTGATTCTGCCGGAGACACTTTATGCGGATGAGGCGACCGGTGAAATCGGGCTGTGCTACTGTCCGGAATATCATTGTCCGCTGGTGGAGCAGATGAAAAATCTCTCCGACTGGCTGCTCACCTACCTGGACCCCGCAGACGAGAAAGCGGTCTACAACGGTTACGCCTTCCATGTGCTGTGTCACGGGGATAACTGTTCGTTTCAGTCGATTGCGCAGGTGCTTAATGACCGGCCGGCCCTTCCGGAAGTCAGCACATTCCGGGAAGAAGAGCCCGAGATTCCGTACCGGGAGAAGAAACCGAAGAAACACGCAGGCATTCTGCTCGGCGGCAGTATGCTTTTTCTTGCGTGGATCGGTGCCCTTCTTTTCTTTGTAATGCGTTGAAACGCCGCGGAAAATGTGATACAATAATCTTCCGTGAAGATTGCGGGCGACGCGTAAGAATGAGGAGAGCAGAACATGGAAGGATTGACAGGAAAGGATACGATGGAGGGAAGACTGCAGCGCTATCTTCCCGGCCGCGGTTTTTATCCGGTCAATCTTCACGTGGACGGAATGAACCTCTATTACCGCCCGGACGGGACGACGGCCGTTCTGGTATGGATTATCGGGGAAGAGGCGCTGACTGCATTGGAAGAGAACCGGTACCGGGCGCAGTACGAAACAATCCGGAGACTGTTCTCTTCGAAAGGTTTTCAGACCATCCATACGATGACGCTGTTTCTTTCTTCGGATATTTCGAAGGCGCGGACTGTCGGCGAGGGAACGCCGTTTTGGATTGTCGATGAAGCATACGGACGGCTTGTGATTTATGAGAATCAGCCGGAAGAGTTCATGGGACTTCGCAGCATGATAGAGCAGAACCTGCATTTCGGCGCAGATGTTCGGAACGAAAACGGCATGCAGAGGACCGGAGCGGCAGCACCGGCACGGGAGATCCGCACGGAGGGACATCGGACTTCGGCGTACTCGGGCATCCGAAGCACGGCCGGTCAGGGGAGTTCCCTTACATGCATCGTTACCGTTATACTGGTTGCAGCGAATCTGATCGTTTTCTTTTTTGAACAGAAGCATATGGACGTGATGGTTCAGGTAGGCGCGAACAGCTGGGTGCGCGTCAAGGAGGACCGTGAATACTATCGTCTGTTCACGTGTATGTTCCTTCACGGCGGAATGGACCATATCTTCGGAAACATGATGACGCTTTTCTTCGTCGGAAGCGTATTGGAAGAAAGAATGGGGCATATCCGTTATCTGATTACTTATATTCTGAGCGGCCTGCTGGCATCGGTTGCCTCTTGCTATTACCATATGTGGAGCAATGAGGCGGCATCAAGCATCGGTGCTTCCGGCGCGATATACGGCATTCTCGGTGCCCTTACGTTTCTTCTGCTGGTTAACCGCGACCGGAGAGACTCTTCGACGCTGACGCGGCTTGTTGTATTCGGCGCGTATATGATTATCCGTGTGATTGCGTCCTTAGACAGCAATATCGATAATGCCGCGCACGTCGGCGGATTTATCGCCGGAACGCTGCTGGCGCTTATCCTGTGGCTGACCTCCGGAGGAAAGCTTCGGAACCGAATCTGACAGAACCCGGAGGAAACGGTATGTTTCGTATGTGGTGCAAGATGTGGAAGAGCGGGCATCTTTTAAAAGATATGACCATATGCAACGCGGAAGATGTGAACCGCACCAAGAAGATATTCGACGGCATCGAAGAGATGTGCAGAGAGTGGGACCTCGCGAAACCCATCTGGCTCGAAGCGAATATACGGGATTTCAAGAAGCATTCCCGGACTCGGTTCAATCAGGACTGCTTTGCGGAACCGATTGCATTTGACTATTTGGAAATTCATATGATAGAAGAAGACTGACGGAGGACTACATGGTCAGACGGATTGATTTGATGGCAATAAAATACTACGAGAAGGAACCGCTTACGGGAAGCCTTCAGGGCATGCGTTACCGCATCCGTCTTACGAAGAACGAGGAGACGGAAGAGAAATCGCTCGAGGTTGTTCTGTACCCCGACCGGTGGTGCTTTGAGAAGACGGAGGATTCGCTGAAGCAGGTGTATCATTTTCCGTATACGGAAGAAGGACTTACGGAGATTGCCGGGTTTCTGAATGCGCAGGCCGAGGAGCAGAAAGACCTTTGGAATGCGTAAGGAAGCAGCAGGGAGAGAGCATGAATAAGAGAAGAAGAAAAAGCGGACTTGACCCGAGAATTCTGCTGGCGGTTGCCTTAGTATGCGTAATCCTTTCGGTTGTCTGCATCGTTAACATAATCCGCGGCGACAAGCCCGGAAAGAGCGGTACGGAAGCAACTCCGACGGCATATGTAAAGAATGATCCGACGAAGGATGTGACGCCTGAGGGAAACCCGACCGACACGCCGACGCCGACCGCGGAGCCGGACCGGTCGTATGATATCACGCTTTGTTTCTGCGGGGATATCAATTTCCAGGACGGCGGCATACCGATGACGAAGCTCGAGCAGGAGGGCGGAGACCTTACGAAGTGTATCTCGCCGGAGCTTCTGAAGCGGATGAACGACGCCGATATTACGGTAATCAATAACGAGTTTACTTATACGACGCGCGGCACGGCGCTTCCGGGCAAGGCGTGGACGTTCCGGGCGAACCCTTCGCGCGTTGAGCTGCTTCACGAGATGGGTGTGGATATCGCAATCCTGGCGAACAACCATGCTTATGATTACGGCGAAGTGTCCCTGACCGATACGATGGATACCCTTAAGAATGCCGGAATCGCCTATGTCGGAGC
>JAGAES010000129.1 GCA_017613055.1 Lachnospiraceae bacterium
CCGCCGTACATGTTGGCAACCCACTCGCCGTCGTTCTTGCCGTAATCAAGATACAGCATCGAAGCAACCGCGTCCATGCGGATGCCGTCTGCGTGATATTTCGAAAGCCAGAACAGAGCGCTTGCGATTAAGAAGTTCGAAACCTCCGGACGTCCGTAGTTGAAGATCAGCGTGCCCCAGTGCGGATGCGCGCCCTTGCGGGGATCCCAGTGCTCATATAAGCACGTGCCGTCGAAATTCGAAAGGCCGAACGTGTCTCTCGGAAAATGAGCCGGCACCCAGTCTAAGATAACGCCGATGCCCTGCTCGTGCATATAATTCATGAAGAACATGAAGTCCTCGGGACTTCCGTACCGCGCGGTCACGCTGTAGTAACCGGTCACCTGGTAGCCCCAGGAGGCGTCAAGCGGATGCTCCATAATCGGCATCAGTTCGATGTGGGTATACCCCATCTCCTTCACGTAATCCGCAATCATCACAGCCAGCTCACGGTAGTTATAGAAGCTGCCGTTCTCCTCGGCAGGTTTCTTCCAGGAACCGAGATGCACTTCGTAGATATTCATCGGGGAAGCCTTGAAATCCTTGCCCTTAAGACCGTTCAGGTACTTCTCGTCGGTCCAGGCAAAATTCCGGATGTCCGCAACCTTGCTTGCCGTTCCCGGACGGAGCTCGGAAGCGTTTGCGAACGGGTCCGCCTTCAGGTACGTAAGGCCGCCCTTGACTTTCAGCTCAAACTTATATAAATCTCCTGCCTTCGCTTCGGGGAGGAACAGCTCAAACACGCCGGTTCCGCCGAGTCTTCGCATCGGATTGCGGCGGCCGTCCCAGTGGTTGAAGTCGCCGACGACGCTGATCCGCATCACATTCGGCGCCCATACGGCGAAATACACACCGTCCACACCGTCGACCGTCATCGGGTGCGCGCCGAGTTTCTCGTAAACCGTGTAATTGATGCCCGCATTGAAGGCCCTTAATTCCTCTTCGGTAATCTGCGGAGCAAACCGGTATGCGTCCTCACAGACACGCTCGCCCTCTTCGTAGACGAAATGAAGCGTATACTTCGGAATCTTCTTCTCGGGGATGAGCACTGCGAAATACCCGCCTTCGTCAACCTTCTCCATGACGAATTCGTTCTTCCTCGTGGTGATGTACACCTCTTTCGCGTCCGGGTCATACGCACCGATCACAACGCCCGCGTCCGTTACGCGCGGACCGAGCACCTGATGCGGATTGTCATGCTCCGAGTAGACGACTGCCTCAATCTCGGGCCAGTTCATCAGCTTATACAAAGATTCATTCATATCGGTTTTCTCCTTCCGAAATGCAAATCATTCCATACAAAATCGGTTTACTCGTAATACCATGCGTCCTGCGTTGCTTCGTCCTGGTCTTCCTTCTTCGGCATGTAGATGCGAAGTACCTTCTCCATCGGGATCGAGAGGACGAGCATATAGATTGCCGGCGCCACAAGAACAATCGGCGAGAAGAGGATGTAATGCCACGCGAGCACGACACCGACAATTCCGAGCACGCCGTAGATCGTCGTCGAAAAGAAATGACGGATGGACATGTAAAAACTAAGCTTCAGGATCTTACCGGTCTTCATGGTGAACCGGGACAGAACCGGATAAACATACACGCTGACCATCGAGAACAGGATGAACTCAAACACGACAACCCAGTAGTAAACCTGTCCGAACGTGGACTCCGGCGCCATCGCGAGCGCAAAATGATAACTGTACCAGATCCATAATCCCGCCGCAATCTGCATCGCGCCGATAATCGCCGCCTGCTTGAAGTTCAGTTTGAACGAATGCCAGAACGTCTGGCCCGGATAGCTCCGGCTCCTCCGGATGTTCTTGGCAATCGCATAATAAAGCGAGGTGCAGGCCGGTCCGACGAACAGCAGAACGGTCAGCATCCACAGCAGGTCGAGGATAATCAGATCCCACATTTTGTTGAGTGCGGTGAAGAGTTTATTATCAACATCAAAGATTTTATTCATCATTTCCTCCGGGTTGAAAGCACATACATAGTTATTGTATCATATTTCACATTTGTTTACAATTACAGAAATGCAAAATCGTTGTGTTTGTGTTTCTTCGGAAAATGTGATAGAATAACCGTAGTTTCGGAAGGGAGAAAATGCCATGGAAAAGAAGAACTACGGACTGGTTCTCTGCGGCGGAGGCGGCAAGGGGGCCTATCAGATCGGCGTGTTCAAAGCGCTCCATGCGCTCGGCCTCGATTCGTGCATCCGCGGGATTGCGGGCGCATCGGCCGGAGCCCTGAACGCCGTGCTTTTCCTGAACGGAAGCTACGAGACCGCCGAGGAAGTCTGGACGAAGATCCGTCCGATTCAGTTTCTCGATATCGAGCCCGAAGGCTACTGCTCGAGGGAGGGTATCCTGAAACTCATGGATAAAAACATCGACCTGAACCGCGTTTCTTTAAGTCCGGTTCCCGCTTACATCAGCGTCACGCTTGCGGCGCCCGGAACCTACGAGAACGCAGGCAGGCTGAATACCGCGATGGCAAGCCTCAACCAGGACCCCGAGGACCGCGTTGGCGATTACCTTTTAGTCAACGGCCGGAAGCCCGAGGAAATCAAGAAGCTTCTGCTCGCTTCGACCGCGATTCCGTTTATCTACGATCCGGTTGAGATTGACGGACAGCTGTACCGCGACGGCGGGCTTTTCGACAACGTTCCGATACGGCCGCTTCTTGAAATCGGTCTTAAGGACCTGATCATCGTAAAGTGCTCCGCGAACCAGCAATGCAACCCTTATCTGCTCTCGCAGGCAGATTCGGTGCTCGAAATCGTGCCGAGCGCCGACATCGGTTCACTGCTCACCGGAACGCTTGACTTTGACGGACGGAATGCGATGTACCGCCTGCAGGTGGGCTATTTCGACACCATCCGTTCGACCGAATACTTCGACCGCCGGGCGCTCGGGCTGCCGCCCTCGGAAGCGGAGAAGCAGCAGCGCATCGCGCAGGACCTCGAGCGCGCCGTTTCGAATTCGAAGATGGCGCAGCACCTCGAAAGCATCGACCGCAACCGGAGCAAACTCGACGAGATAATGAAAAAGTACGGACTGTAAAGCCCGTACTTTTTTAATGACTTCTTCTGCGGGAAGCTTCCTCTTCCCGTCTCTTCGCGGCCGCAGCCGCTTCCGTTATGGATGCTCCGAGTGAAGCGGAACATTGCGACAGCTCTCCGATTCTTCCGGCGACCTGTCTTCGGATCTGTTCCTCCGACAGATTCCTTGCCTTTGCGGGCAGGTCGGAAACATAGCCGTCCCTTCGGAGAAGCACGTGCACCTGGTTTCCGAGAACGAGAATCTCGCAGTCATCCTGAATGCTTCCCGAAAGCGAAAGCACCATGTCCTTGAGTTCCTCGGTCGGGGCCTCTCCCGCAATGTGGTAAAGGCCTCCCATTCCGGAAGGCTCCGCATAAATCGCCTTATCGAAAAGCCCGCTCGCAAGATGCCTCTGTGCGAATTCTCCGGACATGTACCGAAGGGACGTGCCCGTGTTGTACGGAAGCGTAAATACCATCCAGTTGACTTCATAGCGGCCTAAAAGAGGCGTCATATCGACCGTGGCGCGTTCAAACGGAATCCCGTTGCACACACCCGACATATATTCGCTGTTCGCGTCCGTGCCGAGTCCCGAAAGCAAGGCAAAAAGACTTTTTACATCCGGCCCCGCGGGAAGCAGCAGCCCGCTCCCGTCAATCAGCCGGTCGGAAAGCCCTTCCGTTGCGTTGAAATAGAAGTTCCCGCATACCGGAAGCCCCTCTTCATAAGCCGCCTTCTTAAGGAACGCAAGGCGCAGTTTCTTCTTCTGCCGTTTCCGGGCGATGAAGCGTCCGAACGATCCCCATGTCCAGTAAGCGCCGTAGAAAAGAAACACAAGTCCGAGGAAGACTAACGCCGCTTCATCCTCGCTGTCAAGCGAAACAAGATGAAACCCCCATATGGTTAGCGGCAGAAAGGCGAACGAAATCGCCCGTCCGAACCATACGGTAAAGAGTCTTTTTCTTTTAGCCTGCCTGTATTCCCTCTCGTAATCGGGAATCGGATTCTGATTCATCATGGAAATTCCTTCTTTTCGTAATCGGCTACCATTGTACTCGGAATACACGGTTTCGTCAATCATGTGTCCCATTTGCCGAAAGCCGAGGGGAGCGGGTACCGGGTTTTCAGTTCTTTGAGGGTTGCCCATACAAAGCCGTCCGCAGGCGTATCCGCACTGTCTCCTAAGAGCTCAATGCGGTAGGCGTTCATCTGCCATTCGATGTGGCTGAATATGTGCTTCGCACTCTTTTCTTTCTTTACCGAAACGACGTTTTGCTCCGTTTCTCCGGCAAATGTGACGGCCGCCGAAACAGCATCCTTCTTCTTAAGGTGTCCCGGCACGTTCGGGTACTCATACATGCCCGCAAGAAGCCCGTTTTCGGGGCGTTTATGAAGAAGGATTCTGCCGTCCTTCTCAACAAGGAAAACCGTCTTCTTTTCGATGCGTCTCGCTTTCTTCTCTCCTCTTACCGGAATCTCCGAAACCGCATCATTGCGATACGCAAAGCACAGGTGCGACAGCGGGCAGTCCGCACAATGCGGCGCCCCGTTCGGAACACATACCGTTGCGCCGAGATCCATCAGCGCCTGATTGAGCGCGCCCGATTCCTCTGCGGGCATCACTTCCCGAAGTTCTGCCGTAATCCGTTTCCGGACTTCCGGAAGGTCGATATTTTCGCGGCTCCCGGACACTCTTGAAAGCACCCGGAGAAGATTTCCGTCCACAGCCGGTTCGGGCTTATGAAACGCAATCGAAGCAATCGCACCCGCGGTGTAATCGCCGATTCCGGGCAGTTTCCGAAGCTCCGTTACCTCACACGGCAGTTCCCCGTTATACTGCTCACAGATGACCTCCGCGGCCTTTTTCAGGTTGCGGGCACGGGAATAGTACCCGAGGCCTTCCCACAGCTTCATAAGCCGGTCATCCGGGCATTCCGCAAGCGCCTTCACATCCGGCAGCACATCGAGGAAACGCATGTAATAACCGCGTACCGCCTCGACTCTTGTCTGCTGAAGCATAATCTCCGACACCCACACATGATACGCCGAAGGGTCCTCCCTCCACGGCAGGACCCTTGCGTTATACCGGTACCAGTGTAACAGGTACGGAATCATTTCTTCGTAAACGTTCATAACAGCCTTTCCGGTTCGCGGGAATTAAGCAAGCGCGGGTGCGGCCGGCGCCTCGGCGCTGCCGCCGTTGTCTTCGGTGTTCTCCGAAGCCTCGGCGTCCTCCGTGCTTTCGCCGTTCTCCGCCTCTTCGCCCTTAAGTGCCTGCATCTGCAGCTGGGCCGTAACAAGCCCGTAGTAGATGCCCTTCTTCTCCATCAGCTCGTTGTGCGTGCCGACCTCGGCGATGTGGTGCCCGTCGATAACGACGAGACGGTCCGCATCCTTCAGGGTGGACAGGCGGTGCGCAATCGCGAACGTCGTGCAGTTGGCCGTAAGACGTTCCAGAGCCTTCTGAATCAGGTATTCGCTCTCGGTGTCGAGCGCGCTTGTCGCCTCGTCGAGGATTAGAATCTTCGGGTTGTTGAGAATCGCTCTTGCAATCGCAAGACGCTGTCTCTCACCGCCCGAGATATTGAATCCGTGCTCGCCGACATACGTATTGTAGCCGTCCGGCGTCTTCAGAATGAAATCGTGTGCGTTGGCCATTTTGGCCGCGCGGATAATCTCCTCCTCGGTCGCGTCGGGCTTTGCGAACTTCAGGTTGTTGTAGATGGTGCCCGCGAACAGGAAGTTCTCCTGCAGCACCACACCGATCTGGGAATGGTATTTTTCGATCTTCAGATCATTAATGTCCGTTCCGTCAATCAATATCTGGCCGTCATCCACCTCATAG
>JAGAES010000019.1 GCA_017613055.1 Lachnospiraceae bacterium
CAAGGTCTGCTCGCGCTCGTCGTTTCCGCCGCCGTAGCGGTTGTCACGGCTCTTACCGATTGCATCGATTTCGTCGATGAAGATAATGCACGGAGCGGCCTGCTGCGCCTGCTTGAAAAGGTCACGTACGCGGGACGCGCCGACGCCGACGAACATCTCGACGAAGTCCGAACCGGACAGCGAGAAGAACGGCACATGCGCTTCACCGGCAACCGCCTTCGCAAGGAGCGTCTTACCGGTTCCGGGAGGGCCTACAAGCAGCGCGCCCTTCGGAAGCTTCGCACCGATTCTCGTGTATTTCGAGGGATCATGCAGGAAATCCAC
This sequence comes from Lachnospiraceae bacterium, assembly GCA_017613055.1. Next base: position 325 of record JAGAES010000019.1, read on the forward strand.
AAGCTCCATCACGGAGTCCTTCGCTTCTTCCTGTCCCGCCACATCCTTAAAGGTAACGCCGGTCTCATTTTCCACGTACATCTTCGCACGGCTCTTGCCGACGCCGCCGACGCCGCCGATGCCGCCGCTCTTCGAAATCATGCGGAACAGAAGCCACATGACAAGATAGATCAGCGCGAACGGAAGAATGTAGGCGATGATGAAATCAAGGAAAGAAGAACCCTTGTTGATGATCTTCCGGCCGAACTTGATGTCATGTTCAAGCAGGTACTGCGGAAGCGTCTCGTCGTCGACGATACCGGTGTAATAGTACTCCACTATCGAATCCGCCACGTATTTCGGCTTGATGATGATCCGGTCGTAGTCCGCCTGAATTTCGACTTCCTTAACGTTGTTCTCTTCGACCATCTGGATGAATTCGTCGTAGGTGATTTCCTTATGCTTCAGCGAATCCGTGTAGCTGTTGATGGCCATATACGCTGCGATAAATACGACGAAAGCGACCACGGTGAATATAATTCTCGCCGCGATTCCCTTCTTTCCGCCGTTTCCTTCGCCGCCGTTCTTTTTATTGTCTTCGGGATGATTCTCCAATGCTTTTGTTCCTTTCTGTGAATCAGGCTTCTTTAAGCCCGTCCACTGCCTCGCGAAGCACTTTCGCGATGTCGTCGTGAATGACCAGGTCGGCCATCGAATCCGCGCCGGTCACGCTCTTGTTGATCAGTACGAGATGCTTGCCGTGGAAGTAATTGATCAGTCCCGCCGCCGGGTACACAATCAGCGACGTTCCGCCGATAATCAGCATATCCGCCTTCTGGATGGCACGAATGCTTTTCGACATCAGCCAGTCGGAAAGGCCTTCCTCATAGAGGACGACGTCGGGCCGTACCATCGCGCCGCAGGCGTCACATTTTGGGACGCCTTCGCACTGCATGACGTAGTTCGAGTCGAACTGCTTTCCGCACGAAACACAGTAGTTTTTATGAACGGTTCCGTGAATCTCATAAACTTCCTCCGAACCGGCCATCTGATGAAGGCCGTCGATGTTCTGCGTCACGATTGCCTTCAGTTTTCCCATCTTTTCGAGATCCGCAAGCGCGTAGTGCGCGGGATTCGGTTTCGCGTCGGGGTACACAAGATACTTTTTGTAGAAGTCAAAGAAATCTTCGGTATGCCGCATCAGAAACGTATGCGATACCATTTCCTCCGGGGAGCACTGACGGTTCAGTTTCCGTACGTAAAGCCCGTTCGAACTGCGGAAATCCGGAATGTTGCTTGCCGTCGACACGCCCGCGCCGCCGAAGAAGACGATGTTGTCCGTCTCTTTCATCCATTTGCTTAATAAAGCCGTATTCTCGTCCACGATCAGTCCTCCTCTTCTATCTTCTTGCGGTAATTCATCGGGGACACGCCGTAATGCTTTTTGAACAGTTTGCTGAAATGGTACACATCCTCATAACCGACCATCGCGGAGATGCTTCGGATGTTGCCGCGCCCGTCCTCGAGCATTTCCTTCGCTTTCTCAAGCCGGACGTTAATCAGATAATTAATCGGCGAGTCACCGGTCTGTTCCTTGAAAATCTTCGAAATGTACACCGGACTTAAGTACATGTTCTTCGCAATCTGGTCCAGTGAAATATGCTGCGCATAGTTCTCGTTCAGGTAGTTCAGGATGTTCTTGACCACATACCCTTTCGAGTAGCTCTCGAAGTTCACGCCTTCCGCGGCGGTCTTCTGATGGCCTCTCAGGGCACGGTATATAAGGACGAGCATCCGCATCATCTGCGCCTGGATCATGTAATAGCGTCCCGGTTCGGACGAGCCGTTCTCTTCGATAATCTCGTAGCAGCAGCGGCTGATCTCACGTTTCGTTTCGCTCGTAAGCGGAAGAATCGGCGAACTGCCGGGAAGCACAATCCGGTTCTCCGGCATGTCGTTCAGATGAATATCGGAGAAACCGCACACGAACTCAAGCGTCGGGTCGGACGGGTCCGTAACGATGCTCTGATGCATGACGCCCGGATTACAGATGATCAGATCCCCCTGCTTCACGTCATAGGTCACGCCGTCCACGAAATACTGGCCCGTGCCGGCGAGAACGAACGCAATCTCGATAATTTTATGCGAATGATACCGCGTCAGACGGGAGTCCCGTACGCGGCTGCAGTACCAGACGGTCGGGTGCAGTTCCTGATAAGAAATGTCGGACAAGATTTCGGCCATACGGCGAACCTCCACATCATATATTCTCAATCTGCCAGTCTATCGGGGTTTCCCCGTGTTCCTGTAAAAACCGGTTTGCGGTGCTGAAATGCCTGCACCCGAAGAATCCGCGGTAAGCGGACAGCGGGCTCGGGTGAGGTGCCTTTAAAATCAGGTGATTCGGGTTATGAAGCATCTCCGCTTTCCGCTGTGCCGGACTTCCCCACAGAAGAAAGACAATCGGCCGGTCTTCCCGGTCAAGTGCCTCAATGACGGCGTCCGTAAAACGCTCCCAGCCGACCCCTTTATGGGAAAATGCCTGATGCGCCCGCACGGTCAGTAACGTATTCAGAAGAAGCACGCCCTGCCCGGCCCATTTGACGAGATAGCCGTTGTTCGGGATATAGCAGCCGAGGTCGTCCTGCAGCTCCTTGTAGATATTGACCAGCGACGGCGGAATCTCCGTTCCCGGCCGCACCGAAAAGCAAAGCCCGTGCGCCTGATTCGGCTCGTGGTAAGGATCCTGTCCGAGGATTACGACCTTCACCTTTGAGAGCGGCGTCAGACGGAATGCCGAGAAGATTTCGTCCTTCGGCGGGTATACCGTATGCTGCTGATACTCCCAGTTGACGAACTTGCCAAGCTGCTTGTAATAATCCTTCGAAAACTCGGCGCCGATTGCCGGCAGCCACTCGTCAATAGCCCCCATGCCTGCTCCTTTAAGTGTCCCTACAGTCGGACGCTCACGCCCCGTCCGCGAAGATATTCCTTCACTTCCGAGATCTCCAGCTCTTTATAGTGGAACAGCGTTGCCGCAAGCGCTGCATCCGCGCCTCCTGCGGTCAATGCGTCGTAAAAATGCTCTTTCTTTCCTGCTCCGCCCGAAGCGATAACCGGAATCTTCACGGAGTCCGCAACCTTCCTTGTGAGTTCGATATCGTAGCCGTCCTTCGTGCCGTCGCAGTCCATGCTTGTGAGAAGAATCTCTCCCGCGCCGAGCTGCTCGCCCTTCTTCGCCCACTCGACTGCGTCAAGTCCCATATCGATTCGGCCGCCGTTTTTAAAGACGTGGAATGTTCCGTCCGCGGAACGCTTCGCGTCGATTGCAAGAACGACGCACTGGCTTCCGAATTTGTCGGCTGCGCGGCTTATGAGTTCGGGATCCATGATCGCCGCAGAATTCACGGCGACCTTGTCCGCGCCTTCTCTTAGAATCATCCGGAAGTCGTCAACGCTCCGGATTCCGCCGCCTACGGTAAATGGGATGAATACCGTCTCGGCAACCTTCC
>JAGAES010000130.1 GCA_017613055.1 Lachnospiraceae bacterium
CCTCGCCGACACTTGCGAGAAATGTCTTCGCATTTGCCTCAAGAACAGCGAGACGGTCAAAGTCCTGCTGGAGTTTCGAAAGCAGCTTGGCTGCCTGTGCGGAATTGTACTTCATAACTGATTCCTCCTAAGTCTTTTATAATGATCTATACCATATGGATGACTTTACCCCTTCACTGCTGCCAGTTTTTCTTCCACAGCTTCTTCGATAAAGCTGTTCAGCGTTTGATTATGCGCGAGGGCATACAGTGCGGCGCGGCGGTGATTCTCTTTATTCTTGAAACGGACGTTAAGGCTTCCCTTGTAAGGAATCTCCGGTTTTGTTCCGTCCTCTTGACACTGTTCGAGATATTCATCCACGGCGGCGTGAAAGTCTGCAACAAGATCCTTGGCATTTGTCCCCTCGTATGAAATCAGCGAACGGATTGCCTGAACCGTACCGAAGAACACGCCGTCTTCCTCAGAAAATTCAACGCTGCCGACATATCCCTTATATTCCATCGTGTTGTTCATATCAAGCCCTCCCGTTCTAATAATTCTACAAGTTTTCTAACCTGATATGCTTTTAATTCTTTCTGCGGATGCGGCTTGTGAAGCAATATCTTCATCCCACATCTTTCACTCGAAAACATGACTCGCGAACCGCTTGTTTTTCCCTTATTGTTTCTATGAAATGAGAGAAAGTTCAGGAGTGCCTCCGCATCGTCAAATGTGAACGTCTTCGGACACATTTTTAACTTGCTTATCAGTTTTTCTTTTTGACCCAATTGAACACCTTCTTTCTTTATGATAGCACTTTGTAATGCGTTTTGCAACTAAATTTAGTTCACCTTATGAGCGATACTATTGCTTCTGAAGCTTTCCCATGGAATGGATTTGATCGGAATGAGCCTTCCAGATACCAAGAAATAGATAATGAGATCAGGTTGCTTCAATATACTCTTATTCCATCGGTTATTCAATTGACATAATAACCGAAAAGTCAGTTTTTTTCTGTGCAAAACAGAAATATCTGCTTTCCATGTAGAAAGTTGGTACTCAAATCCTCTTTTCCTTCATTTGAATACCACGCAACTAAAAGAAAAATGGAACTCACTCCCCTGTTTTCGAGGATTGAGTTCCATTTCTTTTTCAAGTTCATTCAGCGGGTTGGTACTACAACCGGCTTTTCCGTTACTTGAGTACCAAAAACCGAGCACAATTGTGGTACTCAATCGAGCATTCCCGCCTTTTGGTACCACGCGCCACCCTAAAAGGGGCATCGGCAAGATGGAATATACCACGCGCCACCCTAAAAGTGGCATCGGCAAGATGGAATATACCACGCGCCATCCTGAAAGGGACATCGGCAGGATGGATTATACAACGCGCTTTCCTACAGCACCATCGGGGCAACGAACTGGTAGACACAGAAGGCTGCGTAGATACCGAGGAGCAGGATGCCCTGGAAGCGGCTCAGCTTGCCGCGGAGGAGCGTCGGCACGGTCAGAATAATCATGACGCCTAAGGCGACCGGAACGTCGACGACAAGCGATGAAATCTGCCCGCCGATCTTCATGTCGGCCGGCACGTCGAACGGCTTTAATGTGATTGCAAGGCCGCTCACGAGCACGAGGTTAAACAGGTTCGCGCCGACAATGTTACCAAGCGACAACGCACCATGACCCTTCGCAAGCGACGTAATCGCAGTCACCAGCTCCGGAAGCGAAGTTCCTAATGCGACAAATGTGAGCGCCACGACGGCTTCGGGCACGCCCATGCCGGTAGCGATGATTGTTCCGTTATTGACTAAAAGGTCCGCTCCGACCGCAATTCCGGCAGCGCCGATCAAAAGCAGAAGCACGCAAACCGCACCGGAGAGTTCTTTCTCCTTCTTCGCTCCGTCTCCGGAAATCTCCGAAGGAACGCTTACATCCGTCTTTCCTTCCTTCGCCTCACGCATGGCGCGTACGGACTGCATGACAAGAACAACCATGTAGGCCGCGAAAATCACCAGAAGAGCGATTCCGACCGGTCTTTTGAAGCCGTGGTCGCAATATGCGGAGCCCGCATAAAGCGCCGCTGCCGCGAAGAAAAATATAACCGGGGCAAGGAAGGATTTCCGTGCCACCTTCGAAGGCCGGATGGCAACTGTCAGCGCAGCAATCAAAGCGGTGTTGCAGATGATGGAGCCGATGGCATTTCCGTATGCAATCTGCGGGTGTCCGCCGACAGCAGAGGTTGCGGAAACCATTACCTCCGGAAGTGTCGTCCCGATGGAGACAACCGTTGCGCCGATCAGAATCTCCGGCACATGAAACTTCTTCGCGATTCCGCTCGCGCCGTCCACAAACCAGTCGCCGCACTTGATCAGAAGCAGCAGTCCGACGATGAAAAGCGCGACTGCGGCAACCATCTCCGGAAGCCCTGCATCCGTCAACATTTTAGTAAAATCAGGTAGCATTTCGTTCCTCCTAAAAAACACCCTTAACGAATATCCGAATCCCGATGACAATCAGGATGATTCCGCCGACAATCGTGGCTTTGCCGCCGAGCGCGGTTCCGAGTCTCCGTCCGATTAAAAGCCCCGCGATACAGACGGCAAATGTGACGGCCCCAATCAGAAGCGCCGCAACAACCGCCGCGAAGAAATCGTACTCCTCAAACACGGTAAATCCGACCGACAGCGCGTCAATCGAAGTCGCAATTCCCTGAAGAACCAGCAGCTTCGCGCTTGCCGCAGGGAGTTCCTCGTCCTCATTCCGGTGAAGTCCCTCGTAGATCATCTTCCCGCCGATAACCGAAAGAAGAATCAAAGCAATCCACGGCACAAGGTCGTCGAACACATCGAGAACCGACGCAACCGTCCGCGCCAGCACGTAACCGAGAATCGGCATCAGCGCCTGAAACCCTGCAAACACGCCTGCAATCTGGCACATCCGCTCCCGCTTCATCTTCGGTTCATTGAGTCCGCCCGCGAGCGACACGGAGAACGCATCCATCGCAAGCGCCACACCGAGAAGCAGCGCGGTAAGGACAAATGTCACATCAAACAAAGGAATACCTCCGACAACAGTCACATAATTCTGCACAGAATCCGTATTATGCTCCGGATGTAATTAACCGATTTTCTCAAACACCGGCATATATTCAATCGGCGCATCAACGGCTACCGTACGACCGCCTTCCAGTACTTCTCCGGTCGAGGTCAGCTTCCACTGCCCCGCAGGCAGGTACACTTCACGGCTGAACTGATTCAGAGCGAAGACCGGCGCGCACAGATAGCGGTCACCGAACATGTACTGGTCCTGCAGCTCCCAGCACTTCGCGTCGTCCGGGAACTCGTAGAACATGGTACGAATCAGAGGCGAACCGTTCGTATGCGCTTCTTCATATAGTTTTTTGATATAGTCATGCATTCCGATTCGGATGTCATAATACTTCTTCATGATGCGGTAATTATCTTCGCCGTAGCTCCACAGTTCGTTCGGCTGGCCGGTATGAAGATACCCGCCGCCCCAGTCACGGTTATCAAGCGGCGGAATGTTGTAAGGGCCGCGGTCACCGTGCATACGAAGCACCGCCGAGTAAGTTGCGAACTGGTACCAGCGGATCAAAAGCTGACGGAAGTCAGGATCGTTCACATCGTCCGTCATGAAACCGCCGATGTCGGTCGTCCACCACGGAATGCCCGCAAGACCGATGTTCAAGCCTGCCTGCAGCTGCTCATAAAACGACTCAAACGTGCTCGGCACGTCGCCCGACCAGACAAC
>JAGAES010000020.1 GCA_017613055.1 Lachnospiraceae bacterium
AAGCAAGGAAGCAGTCGATGCACTTAGCATCGGTCTCGGCAGCCATCTTGGCAACCTTTGCAACGAAGCTCGTGAACTTCTCGTTCTTTGCAACGAAGTCGGTCTCGGAGTTAACCTCTACGATAGCACCCGTCTTCTTGTCATCGGAAATATAGCAGGCGCAAACGCCTTCTGCGGCAATTCTTGATTCTTTCTTGGCAGCCTTCGCAAGACCGTTCTCACGAAGCCAGGTAATCGCCTGGTCCATATCGCCGTTCGTAGCGGTAAGTGCCTTCTTACAATCCATCATTCCGGCTCCGGTCGTCTCACGGAGCTCTTTTACCATACTGGCAGTAATCTCAGCCATTGTGTGATCCTCCCTTACTCGTTGTCTTTTGCTTCTTCGGTCTCTTCAGCCTCTTCGGCCTCGGCACCTTCGGTCAACTGCTCGCCCTCGTTTGCCTCGATAACGGCGTCTGCCATCTTGCCGACAATCAGCTTAACGGCGCGGATTGCGTCATCGTTACCGGGGATAACATAATCGAGTTCATCCGGATCACAGTTCGTATCGGCAATACCGATCAACGGAATACCGAGAATGTGAGCTTCCTGTACGCAGATTCTTTCCTTCTTGGGATCAACAACGAAGATTGCATCCGGGATGCGCTTCATCTCTTTGATACCGCCGAGGTTCTTCTCAAGCTTTTCCCATTCCTTCTTCAGGCCGATGACTTCCTTCTTGGGAAGTACGTCGAACGTGCCGTCAACGGACATGGTCTCAATTGCCTTCAGTCTTGCGATACGGGACTGAATGGTCTTAAAGTTGGTCAGCATGCCGCCGAGCCATCTTTCATTTACATAGTACATGCCGCAGCGCTCTGCCTCGGTCTTAACGGAGTCCTGAGCCTGCTTCTTCGTTCCTACGAAGAGAATCTTACCGCCGTTCGCCACGATATCCTTTACGGCATAGTAAGCTTCGTCAACCTTGCCTACGGACTTCTGCAGATCGATGATGTAGATTCCGTTACGCTCGGTGTAAATGTACGGAGCCATCTTAGGGTTCCATCTTCTTGTCTGATGACCGAAATGCACTCCGGCCTCAAGCAGCTGTTTCATTGATATAACGCTCATCGTTATATTCCTCCTTTGGTTTTTTGCTTCCGCACCGGTAAGTCAGGCGACCTTTCGGCACCGGCCAAACACCCGGGTGCGTGTTTTTTCAGACTGAATCACTATAGCACAACGACTTATAAAATGCAAGCAAAAAATACGGCTGAACGGACGAAAGCCCTGTTCGGCGTAAGGAACGGATCTGGCCAGGCTGAATTGGCCGATCCGCTCCTCCCCCGACGGGCTTTCTGCGTACGGAATTATTTGCTTTTTCATTTTCTGTTTCGTATGAAAAAAGACAGGTTTATGTGTCATTTTCCGAGGTAGTCATAAAGGTTCTCGTTCAGGACACGGATGAAGGTTCCTTTCATGCCGGAAGAACGGGATTCGATGACGCCTGCGCTCTCGAGTTTGCGAAGCGCGTTTACGATAACGGACCGGGTGATGTGCGCTTTGTCGGCGACACGGCTCGTGACAAGGATTCCCTCCTTGCCGTTCAATTCTTCGAATACCTGCCGGATGGCTTCGATTTCCATCACGGAAAGCGAGGCAAATGCGGACTCCGCGACCTTCTGTCCGCGGATGGCCGCAGCGGACTCTTCGTTCTTGCTGCGCACAATCTCAAGTCCGACAACCGTCGTCGCATATTCCGCAAGGATGATGTCGTCAATCGAATACGGCTTACTCTCACGATATAAAAAGAGCGTTCCGTTCCGGTCTCCGGCGATGTCAATCGGCGTCGCAATCGCGTAATAGCGGTTGGATGCCTCCTCGTCAAAGCCGAGCATCTGCAGATTCAGATTCTCCTTCGTCGAAAGAATGCTCAAAAGCCGCTCGTTCATCTCATTGTCGATGAGACTTCCGAGCGAATCCTTCACAAGACCGGTAAGCGCGGGGATTTCATCCCGCTTGCCGCTTCCGAGGACCTTTCCCTTTCTGCTGAGGACCAGCACGTTCGATTCAAGCACGCCGCATAACACGACGCAGATGTCGTTGAACACGACCTTACCGGTATTCTGGTTATTATGCAAAAGCTTCTGGATTTTTCTTGTTTTGTCAAGAAGCTGAACACTCATGGCGTTTCTCCTCTATTGAGACTGTCAAGGCTTCTGCCAGGACATGTAATCACACTCGGGGTAACCTTCGCATCCGTAATAACGGCGGCCCTTCTTCGTGCGGCGCACAATCAGTTCCCTGCCGCACTTCGGGCATGCAATGCCGCTCTTTTCGATGATCTGCTTCGTATTCCGGCATTCCGGGAAACCGGGGCATGCGAGAAATTTGCCGTGCGGGCCGTACTTATATACCATGGTTCTGCCGCACTGGTCGCAGATGACATCGGACTCCTCATCCTTCACTTTCCGCTTCTCAAGTGACTTCTGGGCTTCGGATACCGCTTCATGAAGGTCCGGATAGAAATTCTTCACGACATTCTTCCAGGCTACGTTGCCCTCCTCAATGCCGTCGAGAAGCGTTTCCATCGTTGCAGTGAAATCGGTTGCCACAATGGACGGGAAAGCCTGCTTCATCAGTCCGTTCACGGCTTCGCCGAGTTCGGTCGCGAAAACGGATTTGCCGTCCTTCGCCACATAATGTCTCGAAAGCAGCGTCGTGATCGTCGGCGCGTAGGTGCTCGGCCGTCCGATTCCGGTTTCTTCCATCGTCTTTACGAGGCTCGCCTCGGTATAATGTGCCGGCGGCTGCGTAAAATGCTGTTCCTTCGTAAGTGAAGCGCCCGCAAAAACGCTTCCCTGCGCAGGAATCTTCCCGTTCTTTTTGCCGAATTCCTCTTCTTCGGAGAAACTGTATACTTTTTCATATCCGTCAAATGTGACTGCGCTGAAACTGCTCGTGAAAACATGGCCGTTTCCTTCGATCTTCAGGTTCGTCGTCTTATAGACGGCTTCCTTCATGCGGCTCGCTACGAAACGTTTCCAGATCAGCTGGTAAAGCCTAAGCTGTTCTTTCGACAGATCGTTCTTAAGCATCTCGGGCGTCAGGTCCACATAGGAAGGACGGATTGCTTCGTGCGCGTCCTGAATCCGGCGGTCGGTTTCCTTCGTCTTCTGTGCCGCTTTGACGTATTCCTTGCCGATTGCATCGGTGATATACTTCTTAACGGCAGCGTCGGCCTCTTCGGAAATACGCGTCGAATCGGTACGCAGGTAAGTAATCAGACCGAGCGTGCCGTGTCCTTTGACGTCCACGCCTTCGTATAACTGCTGTGCGATGCGCATCGTCTTCTGCGTCGGGAAATTCAGCGCCTTATAGGCTTCCTGCTGCAGCGTGCTCGTCGTAAACGGAAGCGGTGCGGCTTTCTTACGCTCGCCTTCCTTTACTTCGGAAACGGTGAATCTCGCGTCCTTAAGGGCGTTAAGAACCTTATCCGCATCTTCCCCGGAACGGAGTTCGGCCTTTTTCTTCTTGCCGAAATACGTTGCCTTTAACGGCTTTTTCTCACCCGCCTGGGTGAATTCGCCGGTAATCGTCCAGAACTCTTCCTGACGGAATGCCGCAATCTCGGCATCGCGGTCGCAGATCATCCGAAGCGCAACCGACTGTACGCGTCCTGCGCTCAGTCCGCGCTTAATCTTCTGCCAGAGAATCGGGCTGATTTCGTAGCCGACCATGCGGTCAAGCACTCTTCTTGCCTGCTGCGCGTCCACAAGGTTCATATCAATCTCGCGCGCGTTCTTCAGCGAATTCTTGACGGCGTTCTTCGTTATTTCGTTAAATGTGATACGGAATGTCTTCTTCGACTCGGGCTTTAAGAGTTCTTTCAAATGCCACGCAATGGCTTCCCCTTCACGGTCCGGGTCGGTTGCGAGATAGATTTTATCTGCTTTTTTGACTTCTCTTCTGAGTGCGGCAAGCACGTCTCCTTTGCCGCGGATTGTAATGTAATGCGGTTCGAAATCGTTCTTGAGATCGAGTCCGAGCTGACTCTTCGGAAGGTCTCTGACGTGTCCACCCGAAGCGAGCACGACATAATTCGAACCGAGATATTTCTTTACGGTCTTCGCTTTCGCGGGAGACTCCATGATTACCAGATTTCCGGCCATACGTTCCTCCGACGTCGGCACCGGCAGCTGCCGGCTCCGTTATTGCCGCATTCCGTCCGCGCTTTTACTGTAATAATTCGGAATGCATTGTCGGACCAGTCCACGTTCCTGCAGGGAACAGAGCGTCTCCGAGAGTTCCGCGACGGAAAGATTGCTTTCCGACAGCAGCATGTCGAAGTGCTTGGCGTCCAAACGACACAAATCATACACTACTTTTTCTTCCTCTGCAAGTCCCAATTTGCCATTTTCAGAATTTTTTGATAATTTATGCAAATCCTCTCTTTCGTTTGAAAATTCAAACGATAATTGCGAACTGTACGGTGAATATCGGATAAAATCCGGATAAACCGCCGCAAAATCCCCGAGAATCTCTTCCGGTGAAGTCACAAGCCGTGCTCCCTGTTTGATCAGATTATTGCATCCTTCGCTGTTCCGGTCGCCGATCCGCCCCGGAATCGCATAGATTTCCTTTCCCTGCTCGAGTCCCCGGTCAACCGTGATTAACGTACCGCTCCGTTCTGCCGCCTCCACGACAAGGATTCCGTCGGACAGCGCCGAAATCAGCCGGTTCCGGTGCGGAAAGTTCTGTTTCAATGCCGGCACTTCCGGTCCGTGCTCGGACAGGATACATGCCTGCTCGCGCATCTTTTGGTACAGGTTCCAGTTTTCTTTCGGATAAGGCATTCCGATTCCCGAACCGAGTATGCCGACCGTCCTTCCGCCGTACGGAAGCGCTGCCTGATGGCTGATTCCGTCAATTCCCATTGCAAGACCGCTCACGACAATTACTCCTGCCTTTGCAAGCGCCTGCGCAAAATGTTCCGCGACATTCTGTCCGTAGGTGCTCGCCCGTCTTGAGCCGACAATTGCAATCGCCGGTGCGCCGGCTTTCGGAAGCCGTCCCTGAACGAATAAAACATAAGGCCGGTCCGACAGACAGATAAACCGTTCGGGATAACCGGGCTCATCAAATCGGATTGCTTTGATGTCATGTCTTACAATATAATCATATAGCCGCAGGCGGTTATCTTCTTTCTTAGTGGTTGTCAGAAGAAAGTATTCCGAAGGCGATAATCCCGCAACGCTCTTTATGGTTTCTTCTCCGGCAAGGAACACGCCCCGCGCATTTCCGAACCGATTCAGAAGAAGTTCAATATGCTTCTCCGAAGCAACTGCTCCGGACAGCCAGATATCATATGAGTCCGCCATTGTATCCCTGAAAGCCTCCTTCCATTGCATGATACAGAATCGCTTCGGATACATGCTCTTCCGCAATCCGTTCCGCATCGTTCAAATCGGCTATCGTTCTTGCGACCCTCCGGATACGGTCATACAGTCTTGCGCTGAAGCCCTGATGGACGAACGAACGGACAAGCTTCCGTTCGGCTTCCCCGCTCATCTTACAGTATTGATCGAGTTTCGAAGAAGGAATCTGCGCATTTAAGCGGAAGCCCTCCCCCCGGTATCGTTCCTCCTGTTTCAATCTGCATTCCGTTACCTTCTTACGAAGTTCCGCACTCGTTTCGCCTTTTGTTTTATCCGACAGGTCTTTAATCCGTACAGCCGACAGTTCGACGCATAAATCGATCCGGTCTAAGATCGGCTGGCTGATCTTACCCATATAGCGGCGGATCCGGTCCGGGGAGCACGAGCACCGGTTCCGGTCCGGATAATATCCGCACGGGCACGGATTCATCGCTGCAACCAGAAGAAACGAAGCCGGAAGCTCATAATTTCCGTAAAGTCTTGATATCACGACCTTATGCTCTTCAAGCGGCTGTCTCAGAACTTCGATGCATTCTCTTCTAAATTCCGGAAACTCATCCAGAAACAATACGCCGTTCGTCGCTAGCGTAATCTCACCGGGAACCGGAAGCCTTGCGCCGCCTCCTGCCATTCCGGGCGTCGAGCAGGTATGATGCGGGCTTCTAAAAGGCCGTTCCGTGATCCGTCCCTTCTCCGGACGGAACATTCCGGCTACACTGTAAATCTTCGTGAGTTCGATGCTTTCCTCCAAACTGAGCGGCGGAAGGATTCCCGGAATTCTTCTTGCAAGCATGGTTTTCCCCGAACCGGGCGGTCCGAGAAGCAGCAGGTTATGTCCGCCCGAAGCGGCAATCAATGCCGCCCGCTTTCCTAAGAACTGTCCGCGGATATCCGAGAAGTCTTCCGCATATTCCGAAGTACCGGGCGTGTATTCTCTTTCTAACGGTTCCGTCGGCAAGGCTCCCAGGAAGAATTCCAATACCTCATTCAGTGTCTCCGGTGCGTATACTTTAATGCCGTCGACCATGACCGCTTCCTGCCCGTTCGCTTTCGGAACGAAGATCCATTCCATCCCGGCTTCCCTTGCGGCAAATGCGCACGAAAGCACGCCCGGCACCTCACGGATTTCCCCGTTTAATCCGAGTTCGCCGATAAAGCATATCTTCTCCGTAAGTTCCGCCGGAATCATTTCGAGCCCGCACAGAATCCCGACCGCAATCGCAAGGTCATAGGCCGTTCCTTCCTTCCTCTGATCCGCAGGCGATAAGTTCACCGTGATTTTCTTAGCGGGAATCGGATACCCTGCGTTTCGAAGCGCGACACGGACCCGTTCCTTTGCTTCTCTTACTTCCGGTGCGATTAACCCGACCAGATTGATTCCCGGCAGTCCGTTTCCGACATCCACTTCCACGAGAACGCTTCCCGCGTCGATTCCGAGAAGCGCCATGCTGTTTATCTTGCAAAACATTTTATACCTCCGTAAGTTTGATACCCTTCATTGTAGGATACAAGAATACGGAAAACCATCGTCGGAAAGCATAAAAAGACGGCATCTTCTTAACGAAAATGCCGTCTGAAACAAACCTTTATTCATCCGAAAGCCGTCGCTTTTCACAAAGCACGGCTTCGTTTTTTGTTACTTTTTCTTCTCTTCGTGATCGAGAAGCTTCTTCAATTCATCCATAAAGGTGCTGACGTCCTTGAACTCACGGTATACCGAAGCAAAACGCACATAAGCAACGGCATCCAGGCTCTTCAGCTTATCCATGACAAGCTCACCGATTTTGGAACTCGGAATTTCTTTTTCTTCCATATTGAAGATGGCATTCTCCACCTCATCCACAAGCTGTGTAATCTGGGAAACGCTGATCGGACGCTTATGACAGGAACGGAATACGCCTGCCTCAATCTTCGAGCGGTCATATGCCTCGCGGACATTGCCCTTCTTGATTACGACAAGCGGAATCGTCTCGACTTTCTCGTAAGTGGTGAAACGCTTGTTGCATTTCTCGCACTGACGGCGCCGACGGATCGCGTTGGTTTCTTCCGAGGGTCTGGAATCGATAACTTTTGTGTTCTCATCTCCGCAAAACGGACATTTCATACCTTTACCTCTTTCTGCGCAATGCGCTAAATCGGATGAATGTTGATTAGATCAGGTCAATAATATCAATGTTCTCGCCGGTAAGGCCGATTACAGCGCCCTGGCCCGCTTCGGAAGCCTCGGGATGCGCGATGAGCCATTTGTTCGCTGCGAACAGTCTTGCGTCGTCATCGTTCTTCACGGTGATTGCGGGCTTTTCAAGGTTCGTGCCCTTCGGAAGAATGATTACCACGCGGAAGTGATCCCCTTTCTTTGCGCTGCACGGTGCATAATGAAGCGTTGTCGCGTAAAGCTCCACGCCGGTACCCGCCGGGCAGAAGAAAGCCTCTACCTTCGAAGTGTCAAGCATCTTGCCCATGCAGTCCTGCTGACGCGCAAGCAGAAGGATGCAATCCTCTGCCGCGATATCGATCTCGCTGTCGCGGTGATACTCAAGGCAGTTCAGTTTCGTGTTCGTTCCGTTGCAGTAACCGATCTGAATCGGCATCCCGCCGTAGCAGTTCAGCGTGAAATCCTTCATCGCAGGAGTTGCCTCAAGGCCTGCGTCGGAAGGAACATACACAACCGCGTCCGCCGGTGCGGGCGTCGTCTTTACGAGGACGTCAAGCAGTTCCTTCGTGTCGTATCCGGTAACGATACGTCCGTAGGTTGCAAATGCCTCATCCGTAACTTTTTGAATCTTAAGTGCCATAGTTTTTGTCCCCTTTCTTTATCTCTGCACCCGTCCGCTGCCGTCTCCGCCGGCAAGGGCAAGCACTTCGTCTCTCGTCACATGGTTGAAATCGCCGGGTATCGTATGCTTTAATGCACTCGCCGCTACGGCAAATTCCAAGGCTTCCGGCCCGGTCTTTCCGTCAAGAAGCCCGCAGATCAGTCCGGCAGCGAACGAATCGCCTCCGCCGACACGGTCGACGATATGAAGCTTATAGGTTCTCGAATGATAGAATTCCTTCCCGTCATAGATGGCTGCAGACCAGTTGTTGTCGGATGCGGAAAGGCTCTCACGGAGCGAACTGACCACATACTTAAACGAAAACCGGTCAATCATCTGCCGGAATATATCCTCATATCCGGAAAGCTCTAACTTGCCGCTTGTGACATCGGTCCTGCCGGGCTTAAAGCCGAGCACCTTCTCGGCGTCCTCTTCGTTTCCGATGCATACGTCAACGTATTGCATCAGCTCGGTCATGACCTTCTGTGCCTTTTCGGAACTCCAGAGTTTCTTACGGAAGTTCAGATCGCACGAAACAGTCAAGCCGT
>JAGAES010000131.1 GCA_017613055.1 Lachnospiraceae bacterium
ATCCTTAGCGGGAAATACGAGGTAGTATTTGCCGTTCTTCTTAATGCAGTCAGGTGCCCACATCTGGTTCTTAACCCACGGAATGTCATCCTCGGAAAGCGCGAGACCGTTGTCCACGCAAGGGGAATCCAGGCTGTCCATGGACAGAACGTGGTAATCCTTCATGATGTACTGGTCGCCGTTGTCATCGTCGGGACAGTCATGCGCGAAGTCGTGGGACGGATAGATGTAAATCTTGCCGTCGAATACATGCGCGGACGGATCCGCGGTATAAATCTCTTTTACAAGAGGGGTTCTTTCATTTGCTCTCTTAAGCTTTACTTTTTTCATGGGACAATATTCTCCTCACAAATGGTTTTGTACATCTAATAATAATTTATAGCATTTTCCGCGGAATGACAAGAACAAAATAAGGGAATTTCAGCGAATGTAAAAGGGTTTTGCATCATTCGCAATTTTTTCTTGACAGAAGGCGCGCGCGGGAGTAGAATGGCACTAATTTTTTCGAGGGGAGGGGACTATGATGCAACAGAAGAAGCAGCCGGAAATCAAGCGGACACGGGCGATTCAGAATAACTTCTACGCGCTCGGGCTGCTGTGGCGGATCTGCCCGTCGCTCGCGGTTCACCAGGGCGTGATGCGATTCCTCGGGTACTTTGAGTGGCTGTTTTACAGCGCGTTCTTCATGCGGCACGTCATCAATTCGATGGAGAACGGCGACAAATTCTCGAAGATTTTCATCTACATCGTCATCGTCGTCTGCGTGTACGGCGGCATGGTGCTTTACGAGAACATCTTCAGCGGGGCGATTCTTCCGGTCGACCAGGCGGTCGTCAACAAGGGGCTTTACCGGAAACTGTTCCGGAAGTCGCGAAACGTCGAGCTTTCGTGTTTCGAGGACAGCGATTTCTACGATAAGTACACCCTGGCAATGGAGAAGGCGGACACCCGCATCATTTCGACGACGGAGGCGCTTTTCAAGACATTTTTCGGCGCCATCGCGAGCGTCTGCGCGTTCGTTTTCATGTACCAGATCGATAAGATTTCGGTACTGTTCATTATCTTCCCGGTAATCGGCAATTTCGTGTTCAACCGCCGGATCAGCCGGATTGATTATCAGAGAAATCAGGACATGGCGCCGCACAACCGGCGGATTGCCTACATCAACCGTGTCATGTACCTTCCGGATTACGCGAAGGAGATGCGTCTGACCGGCGTGTTCCGGCTTATGAGACACCAGTACAAGGACGCCATCAACGGCGTTTCGGACGTGACGAAGCAATATACGAAACGCGCGATGCTTCTGCACTGGCTGTACGTCACATTCACCTTCACGCTGATCTTTGAAGGCCTCCTGATCTACGGCGCGTACCGGACCGTCGTGAGCCACTCGATGAGCCTTGCGCAGCTGTCGGTTATCACAAGCATGATGGTGTCGACGACGTGGATTCTGATCGGGTTCACCGAGGCCCTGACCGAGCTTTTCCGGAACGGCCTTTTCGTCGAGTACCTGCGCCGCTTTTTGGAGTATAAGGAGCGGATTCCCGAGGATTACGCGGGCGACGATCCCGGAACGGAGATTAAGAGCATTGAGTTCCGCGACGTGTCATTTTCCTATAAGGACAAAGAGGTCATTTCGCACCTTTCGATGGAGTTCCGCGGCGGAAAGACGTACGCGCTTGTCGGTCATAACGGCGCCGGCAAAACGACGATTATCAAACTGCTGCTTCGTTTCTACGACCCGACTTCGGGGCAGATTCTCCTGAACGGCCGCGACATCCGCGAGTACGACCTTAGGAAGTACCGCAACCTGTTCGCGACGGCGTTTCAGGATCACCGCATGTTCTCGATGACCGTTGCGGAAAATGTGATAATGGGTGAGCCGATTCCCGCGGAAGAGCAGGAATCCCGCGTCACCGAGGCGCTGAAGCTTGCCGGAGCATATGATAAGGTGATGTCGCTTCCGAAGGGCATCCATACGATTCTGACGCATGAGTTCGACGACAAGGGAGCCGTGCTTTCGGGCGGCGAATTCCAGAAGATTGTCGTCGCGAGAGCGTTCGTCAAGGAGTGCCCGTTCAAGGTGTTCGACGAGCCTTCGAGCGCACTCGACCCGATTGCGGAGGGTACGCTTTTCGATAACATTTACCGCACCTGCGAGAAGAATACGCTCGTGTTCATTTCGCACCGGCTCTCCTCCGTGCAGAACGCCGACTGGGTATACCTGCTTTCGGACGGCACGGTCAAAGAGGCGGGAACGCATGACATGCTCATGAAGCAGCACGGCATTTACGCCGACATGTACGAGAAACAGGCGACCAACTACCTCGCCATTATGGGAGGGGGTGTGTCCGCATGAAGCATGTCTGGAAAAACCAGCTGTATCTGTGGAAACTGTGCTTTAAGACCTGTCCCGGATACATGATTTACTTCCTGTATGACGGCTTCCGTTATCAGGGAATCATCTTCCTCGAGCACGTGCTCGGCATCCGTTACGTGCTGCGGTGCGCGGAGTTCCAGGAGCCTTTCTGGAAGCCGCTTTTAGTCATCGGAATCATCCTTGCGATCAATCTGCTGCAGATTGTTCCGGACGGATTTTTCATCCACGGGTGGACGTACCGGAGCAAGCCGAAGTTGTACCGCGCTTTGAAGGAGCAGATGTTTAAAAAGGCGGCCGAACTCGACCTGTCCTGCTACGACGACACCGAGTACTACAACGATTTCGTGCTGGCGGTCGCGGAGGCGGAAAGTTCGATTGACCGGTTCCTGACGATGTGCAACCGCATTGTGCAGGCGTTCACGATTCTGTTCACGACAGGCATTTTCTACCTGCTGACGGACGCTGCTGGCATTTTGTTCGTGCTGGCTTCATTTATCCTCCGGTTCCTTGTGTCGCGGGTACTGAATAAACTGAATTATCAG
>JAGAES010000021.1 GCA_017613055.1 Lachnospiraceae bacterium
CGAACTTCTTGCCGTTGATCTCTTCCATGCGCTTAACGCCTTCCATCGCCTGCGCCATGATTTCGTCATTGATCTTGCGCCCGTCGTCATAGTACTGCGTACAGGCTTCTGTCGTAATTGTAAAGCCCTGCGGCACCGGAAGACCGATGTTGGTCATCTCGGCGAGGTTGGCACCCTTGCCTCCCAGCAGGTTACGCATATCTGCATTTCCTTCGGTAAATGCATATACCCATTTTTTAGCCATATATTTTATGACCTCCTCTGTTTTCTGAGCTGTCAAATGAACACGCAAAAGAAACGTCTGTGGACAGCCGCTGAAAACATTCTATCACAAGGAGCGGCAGTTTACAAACCTTTTTTCTTGCGAGGTAACATTTTTCTACTGTATCATCGCCTCGTCCATGCCGAGCGCGTACCAGTTCGCGTGGAGGAACCGCAGGCAGTTTTCGTCGTCGAGATCTAAAAAGATGCTCTTTACGACGCCGCGGTTCATCTGCAACAGGTTCCGAAGCCCCATCACGATGAATTCCGCCTTCGTGAGCCGGAACAGACCGTGTAAGCAGTCCTGCACCGTCTTCTCCTGTTCTTCCGTCAGGTCCTCGGCCTTCCGGACCGAAGAGAGAAACGCGCACTTATTGACGATTCCGTTCAGAAGGATATAGAGCTCATCCGGGCTGTCCGGGGCATCCGCGCCGCCGTACAGGAAATCGTCCGCGCTGACAAGCTTCTCCTGATGCTTGCAGTACTCGATGAACTGCAGTCCTTCCTTCTCGCCGATGTTTCCGATAATCTTATGCTGCACGACGAGGCTGTCCACGTTGCAGTCATAACGGAGTATATCACTGACTCTCGTCCATGATCTGGGCGTTGCAAATACGATGTTGCTGTCGCCCGGTACCTGCGTATGGAGCGCTTCGGGCTTCACGGTCAGGTAATCCATGACAAACTTGTGCACGTTGTGCGGAACGGCATAATCGTTCTTCCAGGTGAGGAAGTCCGGCTCGATATAGTGAATCTCGAAACGGTCTGCAAGAGGACCCGCAAGACGGATATAAACGCCGTCGTCGTCCTCGCGGTTTCCGAGCGCGATGACAATCGTGCCCTCGGGAAGCGTGTACTGCCCGATGCGGCGGTCCAGAATCAGCTGATAGGCGGCAACCTGCACGCGCTTCGTACACGACGTGATTTCGTCGAGCAGAAGGATCGTCTTCGGGCCGTCCCGCTTCTCGTCGGGGAGCACCTCCGGCGACAGCCAGATGGTCTTGGTGCGCTCGCGGTTCGGGTAAATCAGACCGCTGATTTCCACCTCGGACATCTGCGCCAGACGGATATCGATAACCTTGTAGCCGTACTTCTCGCCGATCTGGCGGATAATCTCCGACTTGCCGATACCGGGCGCGCCGAGGCCGAGAATCGTGTGCTTCAGATTGTACCGAAGGTTAAATTCTATCGTTTCGCCGAACTCTCTGATGTTCATATTGATTCCTCACTTAATGTTGTCCTTAAGCCACGCTACCTTGCCCATGCGTTTCATGTCGTCGGTCGGGTCGATTTCCTCCGACAGCACGAGCAGCGTGTTCCGCCGTAAGTACGGCAGAAACCGTTTCGGATCAAGCGGTCCGAACTCGCCGTCGGTCAGAATCAGCATAACCTCCGGACGGACTTTGTTGGCCGCGATCCAGTCGTAGATACAGTTCACGTCGGTTCCGCCCGAGTGGGTCGGAACGCATTTTAAAAGGTTCTTCTCGCCGCGCACCTTCCGGTACACGTCCGTCACCTTCGTATCCCAGAAGCACAGATTGATGATGCACTGGAACTCCTTCGAGATGCGGTACAGCTGCGTCAGGAAGATATCCATCCGCTCCTTGCCGATGGAACCCGAGGAATCGACGAACGCCCACAGTTCCTCCAGTTCCTCATCCTCGGTCGGATGCCCCGGAAGAATCAGATCCATATGGAGGTACTTCCGTTCCGGCGTCGCATAAGAAACATCATCCTTGATTTCCGCATCCAGAAAGTCGCGCATCAATACGCGCCAGTCCGGCTTCTTCGTGTCAAGAATCTGCGCAAGATGCGGCGGCACGGCGAAGCTTCCGGAACCGCGCTTCGCGGCACGGCGGATTAACGCCTTCGTCCTCTCCTCAAGAAGCGACTCCTGCTGCCTCGACATCGGGGCGGGTTTCGCAAGGTCATTATCGGGGCCCGGAACAATCTTCTTCTCGCCGTTAATGCCCTCGCGGTAGGTCGTCCTTCCGACAAGCGAACCGTCCTCGGCGGGCTCGGGATTGTCCCTTAAGATGCAGTCGTACAGACTCTCCGCCGACTGCATGCGGTCCACCTCGGCGAAAAGCCCGTCCTTCGGGCGTTCAAACGGGATGTCGACCTTCCGCATGACCGGCCGCACGTCCCAGTCAAGAATCGAATTCACGATATAGTCCGCCGCGGCGTTCCAGATGTCCATGCGCCGGTTTCTGGCGCGCATCGGATGCCGAAGCAGCACATGCATCACTTCATGCATAATAATATAGTTCCGTTCGCCGGGCGTCATGCTGCCCAAGAAATCGGGATTGTAGCGCACCGTCATGCCGTCCGTCACCGCGGTCGGCACGGACGGATCTTCGTGAAATGTGAGCGACACGAGAATGTCCCCGTAGAACGGCGCGCGCCGCACGGCATCCATGCGAAGCTTCTGGATTTCCGAAGAAACATCCATGTTGCTCTCCTTTCCCCGGTCAGAAATTCGTAATCAGCTTATACTTTGCATACACCGACTTCTTCAGGTCTTCCGTCGGAAAGCTTCCGTCCGAGCGGAGCACGCCCGCCTCCTGCCGGTAGTAGCGGTAGGTCTCGTCATTGGTCGGATAATTCCGGCAGTAGATGTAGTACTTCTCGCCGCCGTAGGTCACCGAATGCGCGGACTGGAAGAAACAGAAGCTCTTCCGCGCGTCAATCATGACGCGGTACACGCCGCCCTGCTCCTCGGCCTTTCCGAAGGTCAGGAACACGGCTTCCTCCAGTGTGTTAAGACGGTGCTCGCCGAGCCGCATGCTCATGTCGCAGAGTCCTTCCGTAACCGGATCGACAACGCCCGATTTCTTCGGGTCGGCGGCCTGCCGGAACGTCTCTTTCTCATTGGCCCCCGATGCATATCCGGCAAATGTGATTGCCGTCCTCGGCGTCGTCAGCGCCTCTTCGCCGATCGGCAGGTTCACGTTCCGCACGAGAAACAGATTCTCCGCTTCGGGGCGGATGCCGACCGGACGGATGCCCATGTCCCTGGTCATCTCATAAACGGTACGAAGCCGTCTTAATTCTTCATGCCGGTCCGCAACGAGATACCGCCCGTCGGAAAGCGCGTAACTCTTCGCAAGAAGCTCCCGGTACTCATCCTCCAAGAGGTCCAAAAAGAAACGGACCGAGCGGAGCTTTCTGCAGAACTGGAACGGACGCTCCCCGCACGAAAGCACGGTCGGCGCAACGACGACCTCTTCTAACTCGGAACACTTTTTGAATGCATAATCACCAACGGATTCGATGCCGTTGGTGATTGTCAGTTTCTTAACTTGTTCTACACCGTAATACGCGCCTTTGCCGATGCTCGTCAGAAAATGCCCGGCCTCGCACATCGTGGGTACGCGGATGGATTCTTCATCGCCGCAATAGGCGAAGATGCATTCGTCCGCGATTGTGTATTTGTCATCTACGTAAGCATACATGGCTATGTTCTCCCCGTCAGCCGTAGGTCTCCGTCCAAACCTTCCGCTCCATCGAACGGCGGTACGCAAGAAGAAGCACCTGTTCGTTAATCGGCTTGTCCTTCGGGAGCGCCAACAGATCGGAGACGCAGCTCTGAAGCCCGCGCACCAGTGCAAGCTGCTCCTCGTCCGCGCGGTCTGCCGAAAGCATATCGGCAAGCTGCGAAAGGAGCAGTCCGGCCTGCGTCTGGTCTTTCGCGACGCGGACAATCTGCCCGATATAAGCCATCAATTGATTCTTATCCATCATGGCGGACACACTCCCTCCTTCGATGATATTCTCCCAAATATACTATAACAAAAGGGCCGCTTCTTTGCAAAGGTCTTTTCGCCCCGTCCGGACGGCATTTTCCGAAATTACGGAATATCTGTCATTTTTCGAATTCTTTGAATTGTCTGACAATTCCTTGAATTGTATTTTACGAAAAATGTTACGTTTTTTGTGCAATTCTCCCTTTTTCACAAAACAAACTTTCGTCTGATTTTGTGGAAAAGCATACTACATAAATGGAACGATTTTGTGGATAAAGTGTATAAATTTGTGGAAAAGGGAGGAAAAAGGCGGTTTTTCTCGATTTTTCCGTGTTGATAACTTCAAATTGTGAAAAAGTTATCCACAAATCCGGTTTATATCCGAAACCGGGTGAAAAACCCTTTTGTGCAAGATACCGAAATTCGGGTTTGTCAACCGTTATTTTAATATTTTTTCAAATCTTAATTGTCTGACAACAAAAGCGCGGGCCTGCCTGCCCGCGCTCATTATCCCTTTATTTTATGCTCTTTTTATTCCTGTTCCGCCAGGTATTGCTCAATCCGGTATACCGCATTGGCGCCGTCGGCTGCCGCCGTAATAATCTGGCGGAGGCTCTTTGTGCGGACGTCGCCGGCCGCGAAGATACCGGGCACCTGCGTCTCGCAGTTCTCGCCCGCGAGGAAATGTCCGCCCTCGTCGCACGGAATACGGTCCGCCCAGCCGAGGTTGTTCGGCTTCGTTCCGACGGCCACGAAAACGGCATTGGTCTTATGGTCGGTCAATTCTCCGGTCTTCACGTTCCTAAGAAGCACGGACTGTACCATGCCCTCGCCGTAGATCCGCTCTACAACGCTGTCCCAGACGATTTCGACGTTCGGAAGACTCTTCAGTTTGGTTACGAGATTCTTCGATGCGCGAAGCTCGTTCCGGCGGTGAACAAGCGTTACCTTCTTACAGATACGGGCAAGGAAGATTGCGTCCTCAACGGCCGTGTTGCCGCCGCCGACCACGAACACCTCGCGTCCCTTGAAGAACGCGCCGTCACAGGTCGCACAGTACGAAACGCCGGCGCCGATGAGTTCGTCCTCTCCTGCACAGCCGAGTTTCCGGGGCGCCGCTCCGGTTGCAATCAGAACCGTCTTCGTTTCAATCGTCTTGTCGCCGTCGAAAATCAGTTCAAAGCCGCCGTCAATCTTTTTGAAGTCTTCAATCTCCATGCTCTCGACAATCTCGGTGCCGCATGCTTCCGCGTGCTCGCGGAATTTCTGCGCAAGCTCGAAGCCGCTGATCGAAGGAATTCCCGGATAATTGTCAATGTCGGAGGTCTCAAGAATCTGTCCTCCGGATATTCCTTTCTCAAGAACAAGGAACGAAAGCTCGGCGCGTGCGGCATAGACCGCAGCGGCCATTCCGGCCGGACCCGAACCGATAATTACCAAATCATACATACAAAATCTCTCCCGAATATAATCATTAACCCTCTGCAGGAAGCATCCCCGTAAGTACTTCCGAGAGAATCATAATCCCAAACATTAACAGTACGGCAATCAGAAGCGGTGCCGTGAACAGACCGCAGAACGCGCGTACCTTCCCTTTCCGTTTCAACTCCGCTTTGAGTTTCGCTTTGGTTCCGCACCGCTCCGAAATTGCGCGGAGCAGAAGAAGCGCAAGCCCGACACCGACGCACGCAGGCACGGAATAGGACTTAAGCACATAGGAAACCGTCAGTGTCGTTTCGGCAGTCTCCCCCGCTTCCGAAACGAGCTTCGGAAACGCGTACAGAAGAACAATCGAAACCCCGTTCACAAAGAGATGCATAATCATGGAAGCGAACAGCGAGCCGGTTGCGTACACGGCAAGCGAAAAGAAAAATCCCATGAAAAACGCATAGGTGAACTGGTTCAGATTCCCGTGCATCACGCCGAACAGAAGGCCTGAAAGAACTGCTCCCGGGAATACCGCAACCTTTCCGTAGGCATGAAAGAATACTCCCCGGTACACAAACTCCTCCAACACCGCAGGCAGCAGCGCAACCACCAGGAACATCGTCACGAAATCGAGCTTGTCAACCTGTTCGGTAATCAGCGACGTGGTCGGCGTATCCACGAAGCACTGCGAAAGCGCGTTCAGAAACGTAAGGAACGGCTCTAAGCAGAGAATAAACGCGAGGACGAGAAGCACGGTTCCGAAGTCAAGCTTCTTAAACCCGATGCGTTCCCTTACTTGCCCGCGCTTTAAGGCATATGCAACCGGAACGAACGCAAGTCCCGCCTGACTCAGAAGAATCAGCTGGACGAACGAAATCTTATCCTGAAATAAACCGACAACGAGCGACACGCCGAGATACACGGCTACCGTCAGGATAAAAACCAGATTAATCTGCTTTACTTCCCTCATTTCCGCCCCACTTTCCGCCATTCAGCGCATACGTAGATGTATTATAGCATTTTCCTCCGCTGAATTCAAGAAAGCACTTCATTTCTTTCCGGGATTATGATATACTCGCTGTGCAGACTGTCAGGGAGGAACCGGATATGATTGAACTCGGAAAGAAACAGACATTGATTGTGGAGCGCACCACGGAGCACGGCGCCTATCTGAAGGCGGACCTCTCCGAAACGGAGCATGTCCTCCTTCCGAAGAACCAGCTCGAAGGCGAAGCTGACGGCGACCGCGTCGAAGTGTTCGTTTACAAAGACTCCGAGGACCGTCCGGTTGCGACCAAACAGATTCCCGCGATTGAACTCGGCGGATTCGCGACGCTTCCGGTCGTGCAGGTCAACAAGGTCGGCGCGTTCCTTGACTGGGGGCTTCCGAAGAACCTGTTCCTTCCGTTCCGCGAGCAGACGCGTCCTGTTTCGGAAGGCGACGACGTGCTCGTCGGACTTTATGTCGATAAGAGCAGCCGCCTTTCTGCGACAATGCGCGTCTATGATTACCTGGATAAGAACTCCCCCTACAAAGCGGACGACCGCGTGAACGGCGTTGTGTATGAGGTGAGCGGGAATTTCGGGGCATTTGTCGCTGTCGACAACCGTTACTCCGCGCTGATTCCGAAGGCCGACCTGCCGTATCCGATGCGTGTCGGACAGCTCGTCGAAGCCCGCGTCGCGAGAGTGCTTCCGGACGGCAAGCTGACCCTGTCCGTCCGCGAGAAAGCCCACGTCCAGATGGACGCCGACGCCCGCCTCATTCTTTCGTCCCTGAAGGGCGCAGGCGGGTTCCTGCCGTACAACGATAAGAGCGACGCAGACGCCATCCGCGCACGCTTCTGCCTGAGTAAAGCCGCATTCAAGCGCGCCGTCGGCCACCTGTACCGTGAGCGCCTGATTACAATCGGCGAGGACGGCATCCGCCTTACGGACGAGGCCTGATCACGCCTCGTATCCGCCCGCGACCGCAACCGTCACCGGCGTCACACAGGCCGCTCCGGCCTTTCGTAAAAGCCGCGCGCACGCTTCCATCGTGCTGCCGGTCGTATAGATGTCATC
>JAGAES010000132.1 GCA_017613055.1 Lachnospiraceae bacterium
CGAGCGGCAGGTGATGCTTCGCATCGCGGACGGGGCGGTCTGCAACCTGACGGCGTTTCAGATGTGCGCGCACAACGGCACGCACGTGGACGCGCCGTATCATTTCGTGGACGGCGGAAAGACCATCGAGCAGGTGAGTCTTGATCGGTTCGTCGGATACGCCTACGTGGCGGAAGCGGAAGGCGACGTCACGGCGGAGGATGCCGCGAAGATGCTCGAGAAGGCGCGCGCATGCGACGGACGGGCGGCAGAGCGCATCCTCGTAAAAGGAAAGGCGACCGTTACGGAAGGCGCTGCCGAGGTGTTTGCGAAGGCCGGCATCAGACTGTACGGCAACGAGTCGCAGACCGTCGGACCGGAGGATGCACCGATGGCGGTCCACAAGATTATGCTCGGCGCGGAAATCGTGCTTCTTGAGGGCATCCGCCTTTCGGAAGTGCCGGAAGGCGTGTATCTTCTTAGTGCGGCGCCGATTAACCTCGGCGGCTCGGACGGGGCACCCTGCCGGGCGATATTAATGGATTTGAATTCCTGAGGTGTTGATATGACAGTTGAAAACGGCGAATGGGTCATGCACGGCCTTGCGTGGAACGACCCGTCGCGGATACGTACAAAACAGGAGTTGGCCGATTTTGTGAAAAAGGTCGGCTTCCTGCCGCTTTTCGGAAACGGCGTGACAGGCTTCTCCGCGGAGGAGCATACGTCGGTGCGGGGCTGGTGGTCGGGAAACCCGGAGGAGGACCCGTGGGAGTGGCGTGAGATCATTGCCGCGGAACGCGAGATTGCATACGGCAAATTCTTCGATAATAAGGCCGGTTTCATCAGCCTTGAATGGCTTCCGTATTTCGTAAACTACCGCCGGTCCGGTTACGATTTCGACGCGCGGTGGGAGGACGGACTTGCGAACCGCCGCGAGAAGAAAATCATGGATTTCTATCTCGGGGAAGATAAGAACGGCGATGTTGTCTTCCGCGAGGAGCGGATTCTTTCAACGGAATTGAAGAAGAGGGCCGGGTTCGGCGGGAAGAACGGCGAAAAGAATTACCCGGGCATCATGACCGGGCTGCAGATGCAGACGTATCTTGTGATTTCGGATTTTACGAGGCGCCGGAACAAGAAGGGCGAAGAGTACGGGATGACGGTTTCCATACCGCTCACGCCGGAAGCCATGTGGGGCTATGACCGTGTGACGGCGGCCTATTCGGAGCCGCCCGCAAAATCCTGGGAGCGCATCACGGAGCACGTGAAGAGCCTGTACCCGGATGCGCCGGAACGCGAGATTGAAAAGCTGATCGGGAAGAAACCGTGACAAGGAGAACAGGAGATACAATGACGATATATGACCGACTTTTAAAACATCAGGACGAAAAATACCGGGAGTTTCAGAGCAAGCTCGTGCCGAACATCCCGAAGGAGACAATACTCGGCGTGAAGACGCCCGACATGCGCGCCATCACAAAGGAAGTATTCGGAACACCCGAAGCGGACGAATTCCTGAAGACGCTTCCGCACGCCTGCTACGAAGAAAACCTCGTGCATTTCTTTTTGATTGCGAAGATTAAGGATTTCGACGCCTGCGTGGAAGCGGTCGAGCGGTTTCTGCCGTACGTCGACTGCTGGCCGGTGTGCGACCAGTCGAGCCCGAAGGTATTCACGAAGAATCACGACCGGCTGCTTCCGTACATCCGCAAATGGATTGCGTCGGACCACGTGTACACGTCCCGCTTCGGGATGCGCATGCTGATGAACGAATTCCTCGGCGGGGATTTCAAAAAGGAATACCTCGGCTGGGTAGCGGAGAAGCAGGGCGATGACTATTACCTTAAGATGATGGTCGCGTGGTATTTTGCGACGGCGCTCGCCAAGCAGTATGACGCGAGCATCGTCTATTTCGAAAAGCGGAAACTCGACCCGTGGACGCACAAAAAGGCAATTCAGAAGGCAATAGAAAGCTTCCGCGTTTCCGAGGAGCATAAGGAGTATCTGAAGACGCTCCGTTAAGCTTTATCTATGGAAATCTCTCCCCACATTGCCGACAGATTCGAATCGCCCAGGCAACGAAGCAGCGTCCCGATGCTCTCCGACGCTGTCGCGCCGAGAAGATCGTGCACGCTTGTCTCTTTCGAGACGGTGACGAAGCGGATGTCTTCGAGACCGTAATCCGGATCGGCATCAAACCGTCTTGCAGCCGCCCCTGCCTCCTGTAGGCTTACGAGGGCGGCTTCTTTCTGCCCTGAGCGGAATTCCGCGAAGGCCCGGAGCGTAAGCAGTTCTGCATAGATCTTCTCCGTAAAATCCGATTCCCCTTTCCGGATGTTCTTCAGTAACTGAATTCCCGCGTCCGCCATGTCTTTGGCGTCGACCGGCCTGTTCCGGGACAGAGAAAGGAACACGAGCCCCGCAATCGAATTGAACACGAGGTCGACGCCCCGGAGAAATGCCCCGGTCAGGAACGGCTCGGCTTCCTCAAAACGCCGGTCGAATATGGACAGCGTAATGCCGATCGAATCGTTGTAGGTGCCGTTTGCGTTGTGCGCCTTCATAAGTTCTATCGCTTTGTCCCGTTCATCGAGCGCCAGGTAAACGGACGCCATGTTGCCGTACAGCGTCTGTTCGCTGACGGCGGGGTCGGTATTCTGGTCAATCAGAAGCCGCGACTGCTCAAACAGCGAAAGCGCCCGCTTTAAGAGTCCGCGGTCCTTCTTCTCGAGACCGAAGATCAGAAACGCGCTCGCGGCGGAATACACGGCCTCGAAGGAATTCGGATATTTCTTCAACAGCTTCTCCGCCTCGCTGAGCGCCTCCGGGTTCAGAACCCTCCCGTACTCGCACATGCGGCCTGCAATAGCCGAAAGCCGGTTGTCCCGCACCCGGTACCCGAGCAGCACATCGACGGACGTGTCAAAGAAATCCGCCATGTCGACGAGAAGATTGATCTCCGGGATGGAAAGCCCCGATTCCCATTTGTATACGGCCCCCGTCGTGACGCCCAGCACCTCGGCAAGCTGCTCCTGCGTCAGTTTTCTCTCTTTTCGGAAGCTTCTTATATTCTCGGCAAGTTTCAGTTCCATATCGCCCTCCGTACATCGCTTTTCTCTATCATACAGGATAATTGCGCAAAATGGAATAGACTATCAATACCAAAAGAAGAATTCTTCTCATACTGACAGTATGAGTTGCGTCACATTTGTCTTAAGATATTCTATTTTCAGGATTATATTCTCATGCTATAATGAATCAAATAAGCAATTCCGTGTAAGGAGGTGCGGCTGTGAGACTCGGAACTTCTTCCCCTTTAAAGCACAAATCGCCCGAAGAATGGGCGGATAACCAGGTAAAACTCGGGTGTGCGGCGGTGGTGTTTCCGCTGTCGTGTAACGACGAGGAGCATAAGATTGCCGCCTATAAAGCGGCTGCGGACAAGGCGGGCCTTACCATTGCGGAAGTCGGAATCTGGCGGAACGCGATGGCTTCCGATCCGGCGGAACGGGCGGCCAACTTGGATTACTGCGTGAACCAGCTTCGGCTTGCGGACATGCTCGGTGCGCGCTGCGCGGTCAATGTGGCCGGCGCGTTCGGACCGAGATGGGACGGCGGCTATCGCGAGAACTTCACGAAAGAAGCTTTCGACGCGACCGTCAGGATGGTAAGGGAGATTATCGACCGCGCGGATGTGAAGAACACGTACTTTACGCTTGAGCCGATGCCCTGGATGATTCCGACCGGACCGCGCGAGTATCTCAGGCTTCTTGAGGCGGTTGACCGCGACCGGTTTGCGGTCCATCTCGACATAATCAACATGATCAACTCCGCCGAGCGGTATTTTCATGCCGATGCGTTTACCGAGGAGTGCATCGACCTGCTCGGAACGCGGATTAAGAGCTGTCACATAAAGGATGTGCATCTTAGTGAAAGCTATACGCTCCGGCTCGAAGAATGCGGCCCCGGAGACGGCGAGTTCCCGCTTCGGCATTACGCGGAGAAACTGAACGCGACGGATCCCGACGTGCCGGTGATTCTCGAGCATCTGAACACGGATGAACAATACATACGATACTTGAATTACCTGAAAGGAGAGTGCGATGGCTTATACAAGATTATCGGACGCCAATGAGATTACGGCGCGTTACATGGACTCGATTCTCATCAAGGAGAGACTGATTGACTCGGTGAAGGCGGATGTGAAAACCATGCTTCTCGGAGAGAACTTTGACAGCCCGGTGATGACGCCTGCTTTTTCGCATCTGTCGTGCTTCGGCGGACGCGAGACGGACGGGCTTACGGAATACTCGCTCGCGGCGAAACAGTGCAACATCCTCAATTTCGTAGGCATGATGGAGAACGACCGGTTCCAGAAAATCGTCGAAACCGGTGCCAAAACAATCCGCATCGTGAAGCCGTATGCGGACAACCGGAAGGTCCGGGACCAGTTCCGCTTCGCGGAAGAGGCCGGCGCATTCGGAATCGGTATGGATATCGACCATATCTTCGGGACGACGGGCTACGACATCGTCGTCGGCGAGGAAATGGCGGCGCAGACGACCGAAATGCTCCGTTCGTATGTGGAATCGACGAAGCTGCCTTTCGTTGTGAAGGGCGTGCTGAGTGTTTCGGACGCCGTCAAATGTGCCGAAATCGGCGTCAAAGCCATCCTCGTGAGCCATCACCACGGACGGCTTCCTTACGCGGTTCCGCCGCTTATGATTCTCCCGGAGATTAAAAAAGCGCTTAAAGGAAGCGGCGTTCAGATCTTCGTTGACTGCGGCATCGCTTCCGGCGCGGATGTATATAAAGCGCTTGCACTCGGAGCAGACGCGGCAGCGGTCGGAAGGTCCATGCTTCCTTCTCTCGAGAAGGACGGAACGCCCGGCGTTGTGAAGTTTTTAAAAGATGTTTCGGACGAGCTCCGCTTCATTATGAGTTCTACCGGGTTTGCTTCGGTGGAAACCATAGACGACTCGGCGCTTTACAGGTAATTCCTCTTTACGTTTGCATTGACATTCCATGCGCCAAATGATAGAATTTTATTAAAGTATTCTATCAAAGGAGGTTTTCCCATGACAGATAAGAGTAAGAAGTATTCGTTTGCACTCGGTATGTGGTTTATCGTGCTTTTCGCATCAACCGTATATACGTATGTGATGAATGTTGTTTTCGTACTGAAACGGTATGAGGTATCCATCGGGAAGTATTATTCGGAAATCTTTGATTATAAGCCTGCCCGGAATGCCGAAATACTGGATCTGGCGATTATAGCCGTTCTCCTGTTTTTGATGCTCGCATTCCTTTTGAACAACCGTGTTCTGTTCTTCCTCGGGGTACTCCTGAATGTCGGCGCATTCGCCTTCAAAACCTACCTTTGGGCAAGTAAGAAAGGCGTATGGAAAAAGGAAAACTGGGAGGACCAGACCGTATTCGCGTTCATATACGGTTGTGTGATTATTGCACTGCTGCTTCTGTTTATGCTGATTATGGCGATTCAGCTTCTCTGTGCAGCCGAAGCGGTATCGGTAATGTCCATCGTTGTGCTTGCATTTGCAATTCTGAATCTTCTGCTGATTACGGCGACGGATATCCTCGGAATCTTCTTGGAAGACTGGGATGTAAGCAAATGGAATGCACGCCTGAGCTCGTTCGGTGTCGGAAGATTCAATGACCCGACGAAGTACCTGCTTATGTTTATGCCGGTTCTTCTGATTCGTTGCTGGGCAGACAGCAAGGTCGAAGAAGTACGTAAAGTGAAGTTTGCGAACCGGCCCGCACCGATGCCTGTACAGCCTGCTGTTGCACCCGCATTCGTACCGGTTCAGCCGGTTACGAACGCTCCGGTTATGCAGCAGCCCGTTCCGGCACCTGTTGCGCAGCCTGTTATCCAGCCGGTTGCCGCTGAGCCGTTTGTTCAGCCGGTTGCCGAGGCACCTGTTGAGCCTGTGATTGAACCCGTAGCGGAAGCTGCCGCACAGACGGTTGAGGCCGCTGCGGAGCCTGTGGCGGAAGCGGTGGCGGAGACTGCGGAAGCCGTTGATGATTCGCTTTCGGATATCATTTCGAAGTATGCCGATGAGCCTGCGGCAGAGGCTGCCGCTGTTGCGGAAGAAACCGCTGAGGCCGTACAGGATACGTTTGCCGACGCCGGCGAAATCGCGGAGCAGGCAGTAACGGAAACCGCCGAGGCGGTGACGGAGACTGCGGAGGCAGCAACGGAAGTTGCCGCGGAAGCAGCGGATGCCGTTGACAAGTTCTGATAATAGTTTCAAAACCAATAAAAAAGGGACCGCATGGTCCCTTTTTTGATGCATTATTCCGGCAGATCCTTCAGATTTCCGCGATAGATTTTATACAGGAAGAACGCGCACATCGACGCGGAAGCAATTTCCGCAATCGGATAACTGAGCCACACGAGGTCGATGTTTTTGAGAACCAGCCCCATGAAGAGCGCGACCGGAAGCAGAATCACGAGCTGCCGGCAGATTGAAACAATCATGCTGTAGAAGCCGTTTCCGAGCGCCTGGAACACCGAAATCGTAATGATTGAGAACGCCGCCACAACGAAATGCAGGCTGATGAGCCGCAGGCATGGCACGCCGTAACGGGCCAGTTCATCAAGTGCTTCGGGTTTACAGAACATCGAAAGAAGAGGTTTCGGGAACACCATAAAGATAATCGTTCCGACGGCCATAATGCAGCCGGCAATCAGGTAACTCAGTTTCATCGTGTCGAAGATGCGCTTCTTATGGCGCGCGCCGAAGTTATATGCAATAATCGGAACCATGCCGTTGTTCAGACCGAACACGGGCATGAAGATGAAGCTCTGCAGCTTGAAATAGATTCCGAACGCGTTGACCGCAACCTGCGAAAAGCCGTTCAGAAGTTTATTGAGGGAGAACGTTACAACCGACGAAATCGCCTGCATGATGATGCTCGGGAAGCCGACGCGATAGATCGTTTTCACGACCGTCCAGTCTACGCGGAAACCCCGGAACGAGAGGCTGATCTCGCGGTTTTTCTTCACATTTAGCGCAAATGCCATGGACATCGCAATCCATTGCCCGGCGACGGTCGCAATCGCGGCGCCCTTCGCACCCATTGCGGGAAGGCCGCACTTGCCGAATACGAAGATATAATCGAGAATGATATTGATAATCGCGCCGGTCGTCTGCGTGATCATCGCATAAAACGTCTTGCCGGTGGACTGCAGCAGTCGTTCAAGGGTTACTTGCATATAGATGCCGAGGCTGAACATGGTGACGACGCCGAGATAATCCCTGCCGTACGCGATAATCGCGCGGCAGGCGTCCGGGTTTTCGCCCCATTCCTTAGCGGAAATCTGCCAGCGGTAGAACGGCTCCGACAGGAACAGGCCGAGGACAAGGAACAGTATTGCGGCACAAAAAGCGAGGAAGATGCCGTGCGTTGCGGCCTTGTTGGCGGACTCCGTGTCCTTGCGCCCGAGGCTGTAGGAAAGCAGGGAATTCACTCCGACGCCGGTTCCTGCAGCAAGCGCAATCATCAGCGACTGCGCGGGAAATGCCATCGTGACGGCCGAGAGCGCGTTCTGGTCATATCTTCCCACGAAGATGCTGTCCACGATGTTGTACATTGCCTGCATCAGCATCGAGAGAATCATCGGGACGGCCATGGAGACTAACAGTCTATTAACGGGCATGACGCCCATCTTGTTTTCTTTCAATGGTTCACTCATATCGGATTCCTTATAAGGTCTTCTTACAATTCATTCAAACATCACCATTATATATGCGGAAATCGATTTGTCAAATGAAATCGCGGTTTTTATTATAGTAGAAAAATCCGGACACATGTGCTATAATGGTGCAGTATTTAGGTGAATCGGGCGGGAGGAGTCATGAAGGTCGGAATTTACGGAGGAACATTTGACCCGATACATAACGGACATATCGCGATAGCGCGGGCGGCGAAGAAGCAGTTCGGGCTCGATATGGTCCGGATTATGCCGGCAAGAATTCCGCCGCATAAGCAGGGGAAAGGCATCACCGAGGATGTGCACCGGCTTATGATGATAGCACTCGGGCTGCCGATCGGGGAAGGGATTGAACTGGACCTGACGGAGTTTGAGCGGGAGGGCGTTTCGTATACATCCGACACGCTGACGCTTTTACATGAACGGCATCCGGACGATGAGCTTTATTACATCATCGGCGAGGATTCGCTTGACGGATTTGTCACCTGGCATGAGCCGGAGACGATTGCTTCGCTTGCGACGATTCTCGTTGCGGTAAGAAGCAATGACGGGGAGCACTTTAAGAAACTTTTGGCAGAACGGAACAGGCAGTTCGGCGGAGTGTTCCGGGCGATGAACGTGGCATTTTACGATATTTCGTCGACGGAAATCCGGGAGAATATAAAGTCGATGAAGGAGCCTCACCCGGGGCTCCCGAAGAGAACCGATACTTACATACACCGCTTCGGGCTGTACGGCTGCGAGCCAACTGCAATCAGACGGGAGGCGACAGCACGGTATGAGGCGCTTTCCGCGAAACTTGCGCCGACGGTTAATCCGTACCGGCTGTTTCACTCGAAGGGAGTTGCTTTCTGGTCGGCCGAATTGATGGCGGAGTGGCTTGAAAACGCAGGTCTTGGAGGAGAACCGGAATCGAAGAGCATGGTTCGGAAGACGCTTCTTGCGGGACTTTTACATGACTGCGCCAAGTGCATGGGGGATGAGGCGATGCTATCGTACCTCAGGGAACACCATGCAAAACTGAATGAGGAGCTCCTGCAGAATCCGGGCATCCAGCACGGACCGGCAGGAAGAATCCTTGCAAGAGAGAAGTATAAGATCCGTGATCCCGAGATGCTTCGGGCAATCGGGAACCACGTTAACGGCTCCGAGGAGATGTGCGATCATCCGATTGAGACTGCCGTGTTCATCGCGGATTTTACGGAACCGTTCCGGGATCATATTCCGACACCGCCGCTTCCGGTAATCCGGGAGAAGGCTCTTAAGGACGGCATCGAAGGCGCGGAACTGGTTACCGCCGCCACGATTCATTATCTTGAGTATCTCGGCTTAAAGGTCGAGTCGATATATCGGATTCAGAAAATGCTTAAAAAGCGGATATCACAAAAAGAGAAAGGAAAGGGATGCGAACTCATCCCGCGGAAACAATGAAGAAGATACTGTTTATGATTTTGAGCGTCTGCCTCGCGGCAGCCTGCCTCACAGGATGCGGCAAGAAAAGCAAGTTCGCCCTCGGGCAGTACAAGGGGCTGAAGTATACGGCGCAGACGTTCGAGGTAACGGACGAAGAAATAGAGAATTATGTGCTGGTGCTGCAGAATCAGTACCTTACTTACGAAACCCTGAAGGACCGTGAGAACACGGAAGTCAAGAGCGGCGATATTGTCAACATCGATTATCAGGGCATTCTCGAAGGCCAGACCGAGCCGTTCCAGGGCGGTACCGCCGCAGGCACGCATCTTGAGATCGGTTCCGGCCGTTTCATTGCAGGCTTCGAAGAAGGGCTGATCGGGAAGAAGCCCGGCCAGGCTGTCGTATTGAACCTCACATTTCCCGAGCAGTACTACGAGGACCTCGCAGGTAAGAACGTGAAGTTCACGGTTACGATTAATGCCATTGAGAAGGCAGTGGTGCCTCCGGCAACCGACGAGATGGTGGAGGATTACACCGAGGGCATGTTCAAGACGCTTCAGGAATACCGCGATTATACGCGCGAGTAT
This sequence comes from Lachnospiraceae bacterium, assembly GCA_017613055.1. The sequence goes on from JAGAES010000132.1 coordinate 9,721, forward strand.
CTCCTCAAGAAGAAGCAGGACAGCTTCCGTTCAACCCTCAAGGAAGAGCTGCTTCAGCAGGTTGTTGCGTCGACCAAATTCGACACGCTCGACGAGAAGAAGCTGAACGAGTACTACACCACTTTGGTAAATTACTACGCAGCGCTTGCTTCTTCGAAGGGCATCAGCATCGACACGCTAATCAGCGCGACCGGCAAGAGCTCGGATGAGTTCTATGCGGAGCTGAAGGCAATTTCCGAGAAGACAATGAAGGAAGAGCTCGTTTTGAACGAGATAATCTCCAAAGAAAACATCACGCTGACGGATGAGATGTACAACTCGATGATCAGCGAATACATGGAGCGCTACGAGTACGAAGACCGCGCCAAATTCGAGAGCGATTACACGGTAGAGAAGATCCGCCGCAGCATGCTCTTCGACCTTGCGCTCAAGGTCATCCTTGACAATGCCGTAGCGGAGTAGAAAAGCGAAACGACGGAGAGGGAATGTATATGAAGGGGAAAAGGATAGTTATCGCTGTACTGAGTCTGATTCTGGTTATGTCCGGCATGTCTGTATTCGGTGAAACACGTAACTGTGAAGCGGCAGAAGGGGGAATTCCCAACCCGGATGAGGATTATACCGGAACAGTTGCTCCGTTTACCATTGACGGGAATAAGACAATCAGACTTAAATGGGTTACGATTGAAGGAACGGACACAGACCCTTCGCCGATTACGATTGAACCCGGATGTACGGTGAATATCATTCTGGCGGGAGAGAATACGCTTACGGCGAAAACAGACAAGGTCTCTGCCGGTATATATGTGAAATACGGAGCGACCTTGAATATCTATGCTGAAGAAGGCGGAAGTCTGACGGTTACCGGTGGGCGGTACGGCGCCGGAATCGGGGGAGTGGGAGTGAACCAACATGCTTCACCGTATAATCAGGGAACACCCGGAGTTATAAGTATATACGGCGGCCGAATTGTTGCACAGGGAGGAACAGAAGGCGCAGGAATCGGGGCCGGTGCGAGAGCTTCCGGTAATAAAATAAATATACTTGGTGGAATGATAACTGCACTTGCCGGGAATAGTGGCGCGGGAATCGGATCCGGTTATAGCACAAGCGGTACGACGACGCCGGGAGTACAAGCGGGGGATTTTACCGGTGGATCCATACATATCAGCGGCGGAGTTGTCCGTGCTGCCGCTGTAAAATTCAAAGACGGTTATTCCTTTGAAGACCTGGATTTTTATGACTCGGACAGCCTCTCGGAGATGATAGAAGCTAATGGTTTCGGAGCGGGAATCGGCGGAGGCTACGGAGCGGCGTCCGGGCAGATTATTATTGAGGGCGGAGCAGATGTTATCGCAATCGGAAGCTGCGGCGGAGCGGGAATCGGATCCGGAAGAGGACCGTCTAATATAGATAAGTATAATTCGAATTGTATTCCGATAGATATTACAATCAGAGGAAATGCCAAGGTAGTCGCCTTCTCGCCGGATGACGACAGAAATAATCAAGGCGGGGGTGCCGCTATTGGTAGCGGAAGTTTTTTTAATTCATCGAATGGAAACGAGGGAATTAACATCCTGGATATTGCCAAAGTGACAGCGGTATCGGAAAACCATGCAGCTGCAATCGGTGGAAGCTGGAGAGTGAAAAATGGGAGGGATGATTCTATTGATTATACCGACCCGCTTCAGATTGTTCAGCCAAGCCTGCTTAACTGTGCTTCTACTGCCACGATTATCGCCGTCTGCGACGGATTTGTTGACCCGATAAATTGTAAAGTTGTATCCGGAAATGCCGGGTGGACCACAATAGACAATATAGATCTTTGGGAACAGGAAGACATACCGCAGTCACTGCATGGTGTCGTTCGATATACGGTCGGAAGAATGGCGTCCGGGGTGATTACCGGACTGCAGATTCCTGTAACAGCGAATGAAAGACGCATGGTTGCGGTACAGATACCGGAAAGCGAAGGCGGAGTATTCTTCACCGACGGAGACTATGTTCTTACCAACAATCTGGAAATATTGCCTTGGAGCTTCCTTGCGGATGGAACGAATGAGCATCGCTATGTTCTTACCGGTGTTATTCCGATTTCCTATGGTATCACATATCATTTGAATGAGGGAACGAATCATGAGAGGAACCCCACGGCTTACCGGGTTCTTGACGGTGCTGCCACGCTGCTGGACCCGTCCAGAGAAGGCTATAATTTCCTCGGGTGGTTTGAAAAAGAGGATCTCAGCGGGGACGCCGTGACGGAAATTTCTGTCGGCAGCATAGGGGCAAAAGAATTCTGGGCAGGATGGGAGAAGAAAGTCTTCGATATTATCTGGCTGGATGAAGAAGGAAACTCTATCCGGACGGATCGCGTGGAATACGGAGAAACTCCGAAATATACCGGAGATACGCCGACGAAGAAGGCGACCGCACAGTATTCCTACACATTCAACGGTTGGAGCCCGGAAATCGTTCCGGTGACTGAAGCGGCGGAATATAAGGCGGTATTCTACGAGACCATCAATACCTATATGGTGTCATTGGATGCCGGAGATGGTTCCGGTACAGTGAAGAGCATTACCAAATCATACGGTGATACTATCGTATTGTCCGCTGACAATTATGTGAAAGAAGGATTCGAATTCCAAGGATGGAATACGAAGGAAGACGGCAGCGGAACCGCGTATAAGGATAAAGATACTGTGAAGATCGAGGGAGACCTGCACCTGTACGCACAGTGGAAAGAAATCTTCGAATATGCGGCGACCGGCGGTAAGGAATATGTTTATACGGGGAAAAGCGGAAAGAAGATGGTTTTCACCGTGAAGCGAAGCCGTGCGGATGAGCAGACTTATGGCAATTTCCTTGGATTATATGACGGTGATAAAGAAGTGGATGCCGCCAATTACTCGACGGAAAAGGGCAGCCTGATTCTTACGCTTTCGAATGACTGGCTCGATTCGCTTCCTGTCGGAGAACACCTTCTTACCATCCGCTTCAAGGACGGGGAAGTGAAAGTGGTTCTGAAGATTGAACCCGCGCTTGCAGCCACAGACGCAAGCCCGACGACCGGCGACACAGCAACGGTTAACATGTGGATTCTTCTTCTTTTAATCAGTTTTGGTACAATGGCATATGTGAGCATAAACCGCGCTCATAAGAAAACAGAAAACAGATAAGATACGGAATAACAAAGGGCTGTCGCTTCAAGAGCGGCAGCCCTGTTTTTTACGGACGGAGTTCTTCGAACTCCATTGTGTAGACGTTTCGTTTGAAGACGAAGCCGTTGTGCGTCTTCGGTACGGTGAAGGAATCGATGACCGAACCGGCAGCGTTCTTAAGAACGATGTTCTCGCCTTCGGAGATGTTGAAGATAGCCTTCCGGGCGTTGGCATCGGCCGAGGTGTTGTTGCCGTAGATGACGATGCTTTCGCCTGCGGCGATGCGGTCGCCGTCTGCGAACGGGTAGTCGTAGGTGCCGTCCGAAAGGATGTAGCCGGTCAGATCCACGTCTGCCGCGGTCAGGTTCGTAATGACCACGCAGTCCTCGCCGCGCACAGCGTAGGACGAGATATAGATATGATTCATCGGTGCGTCCTTAATGTGAAGCGTGATGTTCACAACGCCCTGCGAAACGTCGCTTCCGGTAATCTTAAGAGAGGGATTCCGTACTTCGCGGCCGTTGACTTCCCAGTAATCGAAAGTCTTTCCGAGCGAATACTCGGCGGAAACGACAGTGGCATAATCCGTAAAGTAGACGCCGTAGATATCGTTGCCGTCCTTGCCGACGAAGCTGTTCACGACAAGCCGCGCGCCTTCCGCTCCGGTAATGTTCAGATTATACTTGACGCCGGTCAGGCCGAAATCGAATTTCAGATAATCCGCGGCACGGTCCGCTCTTCGCATGGCGAACTTCACAATTGAATCGAGGTTGCCCTCAAGCTGGCCCTCATGAACCCAGGAGACATCCTGCTTACCGAGCGAGGTCAGATATTTATAGTAATAATGCATCTCGTTTTCGCGGTTCTTCGTAATCGAATTGAGCCGCGCGACAACGCTCTGGTAGGAGAGCGCGCCGGAACCGAAATCGAGGGATTTCTTGATGAAATATTCGCGACAGTCCGCCCGCTCCATCAAAGCCGCGAAGAGCGGCGAGCGGCGTTTGGTATTGCTTAAAAGCACCTGCTTTAAGGTATCGTAGGAGTTCAGCACTTCCTGCTGGTCATAAAGCCCCATCGTATAGTCGATGTCATGCAGCAGATGACGCCAGCGGCCGTCGTAAGGGCCCTCGCCGTAGGCCTCGCCTTCCGCCGCGAAGTAACGGTAGCAGCGGACGTTGTTGTCCGGCCAGTCCTTGTTGCACAGATAGATGTTGTATGCCATATAGTCGAGATAATTCTCAACGTCCATCCACTTACAGAGCGCGTCATAGTTCGCGTAGTTCGTCAGGTCTTTCGATGCAAATGAGTCATATGTCTTATTATACTCTTCAGCAATCTTCGCAGCCTCTTCGTCATCCTCATCGAGGTCCTTCTCCGTATCCGTTCCCGCAAGAATCACAAACTCGCCTTCGGTAAACTCGCCGCCGTTCGCCGCTTTCTCCGCAGGAGACGCGCCGTAGCGGTCCTTGAAGAATTCGTCGCAATACGCGGCGTGGAGCCAGTAAAAGCCGAAATACTGGCCGTTCATGTAGGCAATCGCCGGGAACACGGGCTCGTAGTCTTCAAAGCCGGCGTCCTTTGCGAGCATCTGGTTCAGCTCGTCACGGACAAATGCGAAGCGGAAATCGTTGCCGCTTGCGCGGAGAACAAACTTGTCGTAGCGGACAATCTGCGTGCCGTCTTCCGCAAGCAGGTTAAAGCAGTTCAGATAGGTTGTGCCGGCCTCGGGAGAGTAGCTCTTCCGGGCGAAAAATTTCATGGATTTCTGCGAGTTCTGACGGTTGTACGCACCGTTAATCCGGACGCCTAGCCGCTGTGCGGTAATCCGGTCACCCGAACGGTTCAGGACTTCGACGTAAACGGGGCGCTCGCTCTTCCGTCCGCGCAGCTCGTAGTTGAAGCCGTAGAAGATACCGTTCGGCGAGCCCGTCAGGTCGGACGGTTCGCCCGAGATGCAGAAGATCAGCAGGTTCTCGTAACGGGTATCGACGTTTCTTCCGAGAATATAGCTGTGAATGATTTCGTCGGACATCGTTCCGTCATTGTAATAAACGATGGAATGCACGGTATAAACCTTCGGGTCGTCCGTGTTGCTCATCAGAAGACTGATGCCGTATTGCGGGTCGTACGGAGTCGACTTGTCGGTCGGCGTTTCTCCGTTCAACGTAAAGAAAACCCGTCCTTCTTTGCGGGTATAAATCTTCAGCGTGATGCTTTCCTGATAGAAATAGTTGTTGTGGGAAAGAACGACGTCGTCCATCTCATCGGTAAATGTGAAGTTGTCTCCGATGTAATCGGTCGGCTTCGCGGACGGTCCCGCGGGCTCTTCCGGATCCGGCTCCGCGGTCGGCGAAGGCGGAATCGGACCATCATCCGGTTTCTTACCCGAGAAGAAGGAAACCACCCCCACAATCAGAAAAACAGCGGCGATGATTCCTGCGAATATAATAATCGGTGTTTTCGAACTTTTCATGTTATCCCCCACTGCCTGTTATTCACCCGTAAACTCAACCAGAACCGTGCTGCTGACGCCGCTTAGGGCATTTAACTCCTCAAGAAAAGGCGTTTCGCTTCCGCGGAAACGGATCTGCACGGTAAGTTCGGTCTCATCCTTGTAAACGGACTTGTTCTTGAGACGTCCCTTGAGCGAATCAAGAACCTTCTTCACATCTTCCGCAGCCTCTTCGCGGTAACGGACAACCAGAAGGTAGGTCCCGCGCGAAGTCCGGAGCAGAATCATCAGAACATAAACTACCGCGATGAATACGGAGCCGATGAGCGCGAACGGAACCATGCCCGCACCGGTCGTCAGTCCGACCACAACCGACCAGAACAGAAAACCGACATCAAGCGGATCCTTAATCGCGGAACGGAAACGGATGATACTAAGCGCGCCGATTGTTCCGAGCGAAAGTGCCACGCTCGAGCTGATGGTCAGGATAATCATCGCCGTGATGATGGCAACCAGCACAAGCAGAACCGCAAAATTCTCGCTGTAGCATGCGCCGCGATAGAAGAAGCGGTACACGCAGTAGATGATGGCCGCGCAGATTACGGTAAATGTGAGGCACGCGATAATTTGTACAGGCGTTGTGCTACTCAGGGAATCGGCCTGCCCCATCAGGTTTTTGATTTCGGTTACGTAATCAGACATAATATGCTCCTTATCGTAAAATGATATAGTTGCTTTTTAACTTATCGCTGCACAGAACGAATTTGGAAACGGCCAGCTTGACGCCGTTGTTCTGTAACAGCTGTTTCATGTACATCGGGTAGACCGAGTCGTATTTCACCTCGAGAACCACTTCGCGTTTCGGAAAAACGGGAGCGGTTACCAGTTTCTCATCAAACATATCAAGCGAATTCATGCCCGCCGCGACAAGCCGGTCAAATGTGACGCGCACCATCGAAAGCGGGTGAATAAAGGCTTCGCGGTAGTACTCGACGACAACCTTAGGCGAAAGCCCCTCGGAGGTGTGAAGACCGTAAACCTCTTTGCATAAGGGGTTCGAGTAGGCGGCAAGCGGAGAGAAGTCGCCCCGCAGGACGGAATCGTAATCCTCTCTTGATATCCGCGCCCCGGTTTTACTGATCCGGTCGTCGATTTTTTCTTTATTCTCGAGGACGAGATAGGAATCGTCGTTGTTATAGGAACGGATCCGGAACTTGTTCCGGTGCTGCACGCCGCTGTCCTTCTCGTAATAGGCGTCGTTCTTAATCGTGTCCAGATAGACGCTTCGGATCAGGTACCCTTCCGGCCCGGGCATGTTCGGGTCCGGCGTCAGAACGCCGCGGACACGTGTCCTCAGCTCGATATACTGCTCATACGTCAGAAGAATCTTGATCTCATGCCGTTTCGAGCGATGCGCGTATGGATTTTCATACAGGGCAAGTTCCATCGAAAACCTCTCAGCTCGGGAGTCGGCGGGCGCAGCGGATGCCCCGTCATTCGATAGCATTATATCGGTTTTCGACAGATGTGTAAAGGATAATGACCTTTTTTGCAAAAAAGTTTCACATTTGCCGGGGAATGTGCTATGATGTAATCTGTCTTACTATTTTCTAAGGAGCCGGAATGAAACATTTTCGTATTACCGTACAGTATGACGGAAGCCGTTACGACGGCTGGCAGAGGCAGGGTAACACCGGCGATACCGTACAGGGGAAAATCGAATCGATGCTTTCGAAACTGTTCGAGCAGGAGGTCGGGGTGCAGGGCTCCGGAAGGACCGACGCCGGGGTGCATGCCGTCGGGCAGGTTGCGAGTTTTTCCGTGAATACGGATTTCGGGCCCGAGAAGGTTGCGGAACGGATGAATACGTTTCTTCCGAAGGACATCGTCGTGACCGACTGCCGGCTTACGGACGCAAGGTTCCACGCAAGGCTCAACGCGAAGCGGAAAACCTACGTATACCGGATTATTACCGGACCGCTCCGGCCGGTATTCGGAAGGCAGTACGTGCTTTGGCACCCGGAGACGCTTGATGTCCGGGCGATGCGCGAAGCGGCGGAATACGTTACCGGCGAGCACGATTTCCGAAGCTTTCTCGGGAACCGGCATTATAACAAATCGACGGTGCGGACCGTATATGCGGTTACATTTGCCGAAAGCATCCGAAAGGAAGGCGAGGCGGAGTATCCGGAGATTACGATATCGTACACCGGGAACGGATTTCTGCCGAATATGGTAAGGATATTGACGGGAACGCTTCTTGAAATCGGGGAAGGAAAGCGGAACCCCGAGGAGATGAAAGAGATTCTTGAAGGAGCGGACCGCGCGCTTGCGGGACCTACGGCACCGGCGCACGGGCTGACGCTTTTCAAGGTGGAATATTAAACAGGAGGGATGCTGTTATGAAAATGAAAGGAAGATCGTTTTTAACCCTTAAGGATTATACGCCCGAGGAGATTATCGAACTCCTTGACCTTGCGGCGGAGCTGCGCGACAGAAAGAAGAAGCGCATCCACGTGTCCGGCTGCGAGGGGAAGAATATTGCTTTGATTTTTGAGAAGACGAGCACGAGAACCCGCTGCTCGTTCGAAGTGGCTGCGCATGATCTCGGCATGGGAACGACCTATCTCGATCCGTCCGCTTCGCAGATCGGAAAGAAGGAGAGCATTGCCGATACCGCCAGAGTGCTCGGCAGAATGTTCGACGGAATTGAGTACCGCGGCTACGGGCAGGAGATTGTCGAGACGCTCGCGAAGGACTCCGGCGTTCCGGTGTGGAACGGACTCACGAATGAGTATCATCCGACGCAGATGCTTGCCGACATGCTGACCGTAAGGGACCATTTCGGTTACCTGAAGGGCATCAAGTTCGCTTATCTCGGCGATGCGCGCTACAATACCGGCAACTCCCTGATGATTGTATGCAGCAAGCTCGGGCTTCATTTCGTATGCTGCGCGCCGAAGAAATACTGGCCGAACGAAGAACTCAGAAGGGTTTGCGAAGAGTACGCGAAGGCTTCCGGCGGGACGATGACATTTACCGAAGATGTAACGGAGGGCACGAAGGGCGCCGACGTTATCTCGACCGACGTATGGGTTTCGATGGGTGAGCCCGACGAAGTATGGAACGAGCGGATTCATGACCTGCTTCCTTATCAGGTGAACATGGACTGCATGAAGAACGCTTCGGAAAATGCAATCTTCTTACATTGCCTCCCGAGCTTCCATGACCTCAACACCGGCATCGGCAAGACAATCAGCGAGAAATTCGGTCTCAATGAGATGGAAGTGACTGACGAAGTATTCGAATCCAAGTACAGTAAAGTTTTCGACGAGGCCGAGAACCGCATGCATACGATTAAGGCGGTTATGTTTGCTACGTTATCCGAGGAGGCGCTTTCCTAATGTATCAGGACAAGGTGGTGCTCTGCGGGGCAAGCGCTTACGAAAAACTGTTTTATCTGAATCCGGACTTCGATAATCTGCCGCAGGACGTGAAGGATCAGCTCAAGATTCTGTGTGTCTGTTTCACGGAAAAGGTCGGCGGACGGCTTATGCTTCAGTATGACGAGGACGGAAATCTCGAATTTTCGGTGTCTGCGAACGAGGCGGACGCGATGTTCGATGAAATCGGAAGCGCCCTCGAAATCAAAAAGATTCAGGCGGAGGAAAGGGATTTCCTCGAGTCTTTGGAACTGTATTTTAAAGTGTTCTTTTTAGGAATTGACCCGGAGGAACAGGAGAAAGGGGCGGAGACATGAAAAAGGAATTGCTTCTCGGAATCGATGTAGGCAATACGAACATTACGTTCGGAATTTTTAAAGGGAAGGAACTTCTGAAAACCTTCCGCATGACGACGAAGATGCAGCGGACTTCGGATGAGTTCGGCGTCTGGATCCGGACGCTTCTTTCCGAGTGCGGCTGCGACCCGGAGGAGCTCGCGGATGTGATTGTCGCTTCCGTTGTGCCGGGCATCATGTATTCGCTGAATTCAGGAATTATAAAGTATCTGCACCGCACGCCGATTGTCATCAGCGCCGGCACGAAGACCGGTCTTCGGATTAATATGGCGAACCCGAAGGAACTCGGCGCGGACCGCGTCGTGGACTGTGTGGCCGGATACGAGCTGTACGGCGGACCGGTCATGGTCATCGATTTCGGTACGGCAACGACTTATGACCTTGTGCTTGAGGGATGCGTGTTTGAAACCGGTATTACAAGCCCGGGCATCCGGATTTGCGCGAACGCACTCTGGAACGAGACCGCAAAGCTCCCGGAGATTGCGATTGAGAAGCCCGAGAGCATTCTAGCGCGCGACACGATTTCGAGCATGCAGGCGGGCCTTGTGTACGGTTGCATCGGGCAGACCGAATACATTATCCGGAAGGTGAAGGAGGAAGCCGGGCTAACCGAGATGAAGGTTATTGCGACCGGCGGACTCGGAAGGATTATCTCCGGCGAAACCGATATGATTGACGTTTACGACCCCGACCTTACGCTGAAGGGGCTTCAGATTATCTATGAAAAACAGCCGAAACGAAAGGCCAAGGCATGAGCTTCCGGATCGGAAATGTAACAATTGAAAAAGAGACCGCATTAGGACCGATGGCAGGCGTTACCGACCTGCCGTTTCGTCTGTTGTGCCGCGAACAGGGAGCCGGACTTTTGTATACCGAGATGGTCAGCGCCAAAGGAGTTATGTATCATAACCGGAATACGAAGGAACTGCTGGAAACCGGCGAAGGGGAGCATCCGATTGCACTCCAGCTGTTCGGGAACGACCCTTTGATCATGGCGGAACAGGCAAAAGCGCTTGAAGAGCTTGCGTTTGATTTCTTTGACATCAACATGGGCTGCCCGGTTCCGAAAATCGTGAACAACGGTGAGGGATCCGCGTTGATGAAGGACCCGAAGCTTGTATATGCGATTGTAGACGCGATGGTCCGTGCGCAGAAGAAGCCGGTTACCGTGAAAATCCGGAAGGGCTTCACAGAGGACAACGCGGTCGAGGTCGCGAAAGCCTGCGAGGCGGCCGGCGCGGCGGCAATTGCCGTTCACGGAAGGCTTCGCGGCGAATATTACGGCGGGACGGCCGACTGGGACTGCATCCGGAGAGTCAAAGAAGCGGTATCGGTTCCGGTCATCGGAAGCGGTGACGCAGACAGTCCCGGGAAAGCGCTCCGCATGAAGGCGGAAACCGGTGCGGACTGCGTAATGATAGCAAGAGCGGCACGCGGCAACCCGTGGATTTTTGCAAGGGTTAACGCGGCACTGGCAGGTGAACCCATACCGGATAAACCGTCCGCACGCGAGGTCGCAGACACGGCGCTCCGTCACGCACGGATGGCAATCGAACGGTACGGCGAAAGGCGTGCGATGCCGGCAATGCGGAGTCATGTGGCGTGGTATTTTGCGGGGTATCCCGATTCGGCGACGCTTCGAAGAAGAGCCAACGAAATAGCGGATTACCCCGGGCTCCTGGCACTGCTTACGGAGTATATTGATAAAACGGAACAACCGGGTTGAGCCCGTTTTGAAAGGAAGCATTATGAAAAAGAGAGTCAGTCTGTTATTGATAATCATCCTCGTTTTGAGCCTTGCTGCATGCGGGAAGGAAGAGGAATCCGGCGGGAAGGGAAAGAGCCGCGATACCGGGAAAGCAACTCTGACGCCGACCGCGGAACCGACCGCCGAGCCCACCTTGGAGCCGACGTTCGAACCGACGCCCGAGCCTACCGCCATGCCGCAGAACGTCGTTTATGAAGGACCTTCTTACGCAATCGGCCACGGCGACGGATGCGACCGCTATACCGAATGGTATACCGGCGGAGGCCTTGAAGGATTTCAGTCCGATTTGGATTACCTTTATATTACCGAGGCGGGCTACGATGCTCTCGCAAAGACAATCCGCGAGCAGAATCTGGAAGCCTACAACAGAAACGACCGGACAAGAAACTCCGCAGCAGAGCTTTTCGAAGAGCTTACAACCTCGTTCAGCAGCCCCTGGTATGAGTGGAACACCATTACCGTATGGCGCTGTGATTCCGTTTTGTTCTCCTATGCGAGGACGGATACCACTTATCTCGGCGGAGCACAGGATTATACGGCGCGAACCGGTTACACGATTGAGACGAAGACCGGCGAACGCGTCGACATCGCCACCGTGATTACGGATATGAAGGCATTTTCCGCCGACATCGTGACCCTGCTTGCCCCGTCTGCCGACAAGCTCGGTCTCTGGGATAACTGGGAAGAGAAGGTGAACGAAGGCATCGCCGAAGGCAATTTCGGCTGGGTTGCCACCGATGACGGTCTTCAGATATGGTTCAACAACGGTTATCTTGCTCCTTACGTAACCGGCGAGGTCTGCGTCGAGTATAACGTTGAGGATTTCTATGGCCGGTTTGTACCGGAGTACGTCGGCGCATACGGCGACAACATGAAGACTGCGCGCGTGACGAATCCGGATCCGAATCCGAGAAGCAGGGAATACATTGATCTGCTCACCTATCTCACGGTTAATTTCCGGATGAACTGGAGAAACACCGCCGATTACCTCGACAGCATCGGCATCGAATACGACGGAATGGACGACGAAGAAGCCGCGCTTAACGAGTCGGACGCCTATATGGTCTTCCTCGGACCGGACACGAACGACCGATTCTTTATCTATTACTGGCCGGACGACGATGACCTTGCGAACATCCGTCAGACAATCGACACAATTAACATCAAGCTTCCGGAATACGAATTCTTCATGTACATCTGCATGAGCGATGACGGATTCGGCGGACCGGTTTACAACATCGTGGACTGTTCCCTGGACGGCCGCCGCGACGCGGTCACATTTACCGATATGGATACGGCGCTGAGTGTTCTGTTCACGACGATGCTGTCGTATTATTCCGATATCACGGCAGCTTATCCGGAGCGGTAGAAAGTTTTTTCGGAAAATGTGAAAAAAGTACTTGCATTTTCCGTTCCCTTGTTATAGAATAAGGCAAGTTCACGCGGACAAATGTCCGTCGTAGAAATACACATATAGCAGAAGCCCGAGGAACAAAAGGACGGGGGATGCGGTTTGGAGGCCGATATGGCAGTGGAAGTGAAAGAAAAATTCAAGGTAGGCATTCTCGGCGCTACCGGTATGGTGGGGCAGAGGTTTATCTCCCTTTTGGAAAACCATCCGTGGTTTGAGGTAACGGTTGTTGCAGCCAGTCCGAGAAGCGCAGGAAAGACTTATGCGGAGGCGGTCGGCGACCGTTGGAAGATGACGACTCCGATGCCCGCGGCTGTTGCGGACCTGATTGTCCGCAACGTAAATGAAGTGGAAGCCGTGGCAGCAGAGGTGGACTTCGTGTTCTCAGCAGTTGACATGACGAAGGACGAAATCCGCGCGATTGAGGAAGCTTATGCGAAGACGGAGACGCCGGTTGTTTCGAACAACAGCGCGCACCGCTGGACGCCCGACGTTCCGATGGTTGTGCCGGAACTGAATCCGGATCATTACGAGATTATTCCGTTCCAGAGAAAACGTCTCGGAACGAAGAAGGGATTCGTTGCCGTGAAGCCGAACTGCTCGATTCAGAGCTATACGCCCATGCTTCATGCTTTAAAGGAATTCGAGCCTTATGAGGTTGTTGCGACGACGTATCAGGCAATCTCCGGCGCCGGCAAGACGTTCAAGGACTGGCCCGAGATGATTGACAATGTGATCCCGTACATCGGCGGTGAGGAAGAGAAGAGCGAGCAGGAGCCGCTTCGGATCTGGGGTCACATCGAGAACGGCGAGATTGTGAAGGCGGAAGGTCCGGTCATTACGACGCAGTGCATCCGCGTTCCGGTTTCGGACGGACATACGGCCGCCGTATTCGTAAAGTTTAAGAAGAAGCCCACAAAGGAGCAGATTCTCGAGGCGTGGAAGAACTTCAAGGGTCTTCCGCAGGAGCTTGAGCTTCCGAGCGCACCGAAGCAGTTCATCACCTACTTCGAAGAGGATAACCGTCCGCAGTGCGCGCTTGACCGTGACATCGAAGGCGGCATGGGAGTTTCGGCAGGACGTCTCCGCGAGGACAAGGTTTATGACTGGAAGTTCGTCGGCCTTTCCCATAACACGAAGCGCGGAGCGGCAGGCGGTGCGGTTCTTTCCGCAGAGACGCTTGTGGCACTCGGATACATTACCAAGAAATAGATACGGAAAGAAAAAGGTTCCGGACCGTGAAGGCCCGGAACCTTTTTTATGCTTTTTTATTCGTCAATCTGCGGAAGCGAGAGAATCGCTCGGAGAACCTTGAAGGAAGTTCCGTCCTTCACGTGGCCTCCGGTGGTGACGAGCGTCAGAATGTATCCGGTCTCGCCGGTCGAGAACTTGGTTTTCTCTATCAGATCCATCCCGTCAAGACGGATGCCGACGAGAATGTCCTTTTCGTCAGACCCGAGCGGGGATTCGCCGTCCGGAGTATAGTGGAAATAGAACCGTTTCTCTTCGGGAACGGCTGCCAGAATGTCCGCCGGAAGCGTTTTTTCAAGGTCACAGATAATGCCGTTCTGCGCGTAGTTGAAAAGCGCCGGTTCCACGGCAATCAGGATATCCAGCGAACCCGCGTAAATGTAAGTGGAAATCGCCGCAATATCGGATGTGGTGCGAAGCGAAGAAGTCAGTCTCGTGTCGACGGTAACCGCGGACGATTTCGTCGGGTCCACCTTGACGGCAATATCCTTAAAATACTCATCCAGCCTGTCGGCGCTCAGCGAGTTGTCCAGAATGACAACATACGAAAGCTCCTTCGGTTCCGGCTTCAGTGCGGAATAAATCATATATCCGACCAGAATCAGAACCGCAAGGCCGAGTGCCAGCTTCCAGAAATAATAGGTCATAAAGTATTGCCATTTGCCTTTGGCACTCAGCTCTTTCCAGTGCTGTCTGGCAGACTTGTTGTCCGAACGCTCGGCACCGGACTTATAGATTTCCGCGTCGTCGTTCAGAGTTGTTTTCTTTCCTTCAAGATCCTGCATACCGTTTCCTTTCGGTTATTCTTTGATGATTTCATATGCGATGCGCCGCACATCGTCTTCTTTCATAAACGGCTTTAACTCTTCCGAGTACAGAAAGCGGACTAAAAGCCAGTCCAAATCGGTCGGCCACTGCGGCTCGTTATATCCCTGGTAAAAAAGGCTGTCCGGATAGGAATAGCTGTCGTTCTGAAGGCCGAGCGCCTGCACGATTTCTTCGAGAATGACATGATTCTTGTTCGATCTCTCGAGTTCCTTACGGATACCGATCTCCGCCATTGTCAAAACGCCCCCGTCAAACCAGATGAGGGAGTAGCCGTCGGTGCTTTCGTTTCCGACAGCCTCCTGCGCGTAGTTCTGATAGCGGTCTCTCGGCAGGAAGCGGATGATCATCTGAAAGTCCTCCGAACCGGAACAGACATGAATTCCGGGGAAACCATCCACTTCGTTCAGCGCATCGAACAGGGCGTTGATTACCGCCCAGTCGTCTTCATCGGGGTCGCCCTGCACGAGAACCCCAATCGGAGAAGTCCATTTGCGGACGAAGTCGATGTTGTTGCCGTTTGCATATTCGCTTGACATGCCGACTTCAATGTAGTAATTAAGCACCTCTTCGACCGTAAAGCCGTAGCGTCCCGCGTCGATTCCGGTTTCGGGCAGCGGCGTCGGTGTCGGAGTCGCGGGCAGTTCCGTCGGCTTAGGCGTTCCGGTCGGAGAAGCAGTCGGCGCTTCCGTAATCTTTGTCCGGCGTTCTTCGCCGCGCAAACGGTCCTCTTTTACTCCGCACGCCGTGCAGAACAAAAGAACACATAACATTGCAGCAATCAGTCTTCGTCTCATAAGATAAGCCCCCTCGCCAGACTATCCTATCACATTTGCCGCATTCAATCAATGAAAAAACTCTTGAAAAAAGGGGAAAATGTGATATGATACGCTTGTAAATCGAATCGCACAGACATCTTAAGATGTCGAAGGAGGGAACATGAAGAAATATCTTTTCATGGCTCTTCTCATCGTCGTTTCGGCGGCTGCACTTTCCGGCTGTAAGAAGAAAGGCGGCACA
>JAGAES010000133.1 GCA_017613055.1 Lachnospiraceae bacterium
CTTCAGTTCCTTTACCTGTTCAAAGGTCCATGCAATTCCGCACGGAACCTTATGCAGCGAAGAGATTACGCCGGTCACGCCGGGAATCTGACGAATCTGGCTCAATGTTACGCTGTCCACATCCTTTCCGTACCATCGAAGTGTCATATCCATAATTCCGTTCTCCTATCGTATCTAAGGTTGTTCCTTCCGGTCGTCGATTTCCCTTCCGACCGGCCAGGAATATGTTATATCCGCTTTTGAACTTGCAATGTATCCGGTCGTTCCGTCCTTCAGTTCGATTTCGATGAACAGAAGTGTCGTCGGGTCGTTGTCGCTTCGGACGGCCGGCGTTTTGGCGGTTACGACGTCGCCTACATTAAGCGAGGTAATCACATTTTCCGCCTGTGTCGTCGGCGAGCTCCGGACGTTCACGACACCGGTCACCGTTGCCGTATAGATTACATGTTCGCGCGCGTACGCTTCGCCTTCCGGTCCGCGCAGTAAAAGCCTTGCGACGCAGTAGCCTTTC
Source organism: Lachnospiraceae bacterium (assembly GCA_017613055.1). Next base: position 512 of record JAGAES010000133.1, read on the forward strand.
ACGGTGCCGCTCGTCACATAAGCCCATTCGCCGTCGACCGATTCCACGAGGCAGCTGTCTCCGGGATTCATCAGCCCGAGACGAACCGAATTGCCGTCCGGTTCCCGCCGGATGCTCAGGTAATCGTCCACATTGGCAAATGCGATGTTACCGGGCACCGAGCAAGCGAACGCTTTATCAATCGCGTTCTTGATGTACTGCTCTTCGGGGCTCAGCGTCGGGGTAGGCGTCGGCGTATCGGTCGGCGTCGGCGTCGGTCCGACCAGTTGATCGCCGTCTTTATGATAGATGGCAGACGGGTCTTCCTCGGAAAGAGGCACAACCGAAACAATCGCCGGCGTCACCGAAGGCGGGATGTGGTCAATCGCGTTATATTGTTTTCGTATCGATCGCCCGATACCGGTGAAATCGAGAAGAATCAATCCTACAAGAAGGATGATCAAAGCAATTTCACCGAACAGCACATACCGTTTCATAAGTCGAATCCACTCTCAAAAAGGGGCCTGTCCTACTTCTCTTCCGGCCAGTTGATTTCCTCGGCGCGGCTTCTTCCGAACAGATCGGCAAGCGCTTCCGTCGCCGTAAGGCCCTCGAACAAAACTTCGTTTACTTTTTCCACAATCGGCATTTCGACGTTGTACTTCTTCGCAAGAAGAAGCGCCGCCTTTGCGGAGTAAACGCCCTCCACAACCTGCTTGACTTCATCCATGGCTTCCTGCATCGTGTAGCCTTTGCCGATCAGATAACCGGCGTTATGGTTCCGGCTGTGCGTGCTTGTGCAGGTTACAATCAGATCGCCCATGCCGGAAAGCCCGAGGAACGTCTCGAGATTGCCGCCCATCGCAACGCCCAAACGGCTGATTTCGGTTAAGCCTCTCGTCATAAGCGCGGCACGCGTATTGTCCCCAAGACCCAAACCGTCCACGACGCCCGCGGCAAGCGCGATGACGTTCTTTAAGGATCCTCCGAGCTCGATTCCGATGACGTCGGGGCTCGTGTAGATGCGGAAGTAATCGTTCATGAACGTATCCTGAATCATCGTCGCGGTTTCATGGCTCTTTGCACCGACTACGACAGCGGTCGGAATGTCCTTGCCGACTTCTTCGGCGTGGCTCGGTCCGGAAAGAACCGCCGTTTCCGCATCGGGAAGCACATCGTGAAGTACCTCAGTCAGAGTCATCAGCGTGCTTTCCTCAATACCCTTTGCAACATTTACGATAATCTGTCCCTTCGGAAGAAGCGGCTTACAAAGTTCCGCGGTGCTTCTCACGTAAGGCGACGCTACGGCAAATACGATGAGGTCCTTCTTTTTGCAGGCTTCCTTCAGGTCGGTCGTCAGGATGACGCTGTCCTGCAAAACCGCGTCCGGCAGATTCGGAACATTCTTCCGGTCCGCACGGAGCGCATCGATTTCTCTCGGGAGCTTGCTCCAAAGCGTAACCTCGTTATCATTTTCCGCAAGCTGAATGGCAAGCGCGGTGCCCCAGGTACCTGCGCCGAGAACAGCTACTCTTCTGTGCATGTTTCTGTCTCCTTTTCCTCTTTTGTTGTTTCGGCCGGAACTTCGACACGCTGTCCGAACTTACGCTCCGTACCGTTTAAAATCCGTTTGATGTTCGCCCGGTGCATGTAAAACCCGGACGCCGTGAACACGCAGGCAACTAATACCATGGCGAGGTAATACGGGTCGCCGTACCGCGTGATTGCGAGGTAGCACGGATAGAATGCAAGGATATATAAGGATCCGAGCGAAACATATCCGGTCAGCCATACGAGAATGAAGAATCCCGGAAGATATAAAAGCACTCTCCAGTCCGTCGCGACCATCGCGCCGCCCGTCGAGGCAACGCCCTTGCCGCCTTTAAAGTGCAGCCATACCGGGTAATTGTGTCCGAGCACGCCGGCAAATCCGGTGATTTCGCAAAGAAGCGTCGCATAATCCTCGCCTTCGAAGATTACAAAATGCACGAGCCATGCGGGAATGAATACCTTCAAAAGGTCTCCGAGAAGAACTATGATTCCCGCTTTCTTCCCGAGCGTGCGGCTCGCATTGGTCGCACCCGCGTTTCCGCTTCCGTAATTGCGGATGTCAAGGTGATGCAGCCGTCCGATCAGATACCCGGTGGAAACCGTTCCGCACAGATACCCGACGATAATACACAAAGCAATCTTGATTGCCATAACCCACTCCAAAACCGTTATTTCTTATCTTCGTCCCGTTCCCGGATGATGAACTTAAGACTCGTTCCGTCAAATCCGAACGCTTCCCGGATTTTGTTCTCGAGATAACGCACATACGAATAATGCATCAGTTTCTTGTCGTTCACGAAGATGACGAAGGTCGGCGGTTTCACCGAAACCTGCGTGATGTAGAAAAGCTTTAATCTCCGGCCCTTGTCCGAAGGCGGCTGCTGCAGCGCGGTCGCTTCCATCATGATTTCGTTCAATACGCCGGTGCCGATGCGCTTGTTCTGGTTTTCAATGACCTTTTCGATCGCGTCATACAGCTTCGTAAGGCGCTGTCCGGTCAGCGCGGAAATAAAGATGATTTCCGCATAGGGGGTAAAGGACAGAATCTGGCGGATGTCCTCGGTATGTTTGTAGATCGTCTTGTCGTCCTTCTCGACGGCGTCCCATTTGTTGACGGCAATAATGATGCCCTTGCCCTCGTTGTGGGCGATTCCGGCGATCTTCGCGTCCTGCTCGGTAACGCCTTCGGTTGCATCGATTACGACCACGACGACATCGGACCGTTCCACCGCGCCGACGGTACGGACGATGCTGTACCGCTCGAGATTCTCATGGACTTTCGCCTTACGGCGAAGCCCCGCGGTATCGATGAAGACATATTCCTTGCCGTTATACTTGACGGCCGTATCAACTGCGTCTCTTGTCGTTCCCGCAATGTCCGAAACAATTACGCGGTCCTCGCCGAGTAGGCGGTTCACGATGGAAGACTTTCCGACGTTCGGCTTTCCGACAATCGCAATCTTCGGGCGCGTATCCTCTTCTTCTCCGTCCGCATCCTTCGGAAACTGTTCGGTCACGCGGTCAAGCATGTCGCCGAAGCCGAGAAGCGAAGCCGCCGAAACCGGATACGGCTCGCCGAGTCCGAGGTTATAAAACTCGTAGACGTCGTTTTGAAACTTTTCAAAACTGTCGACCTTATTCACTACTAGAACGACCGGCTTATGTGACCGGCGGAGCATATCCGCGACCTTATGGTCCGCGTCCACAAGCCCCTGTCTCACGTCCGTAAGGAAAATAATAACGTCGGCCGAGTCAATCGCCATCTGCGCCTGTTCGCGCATCTGCGAAAGAATGACATCCTTCGACTCAGGTTCGATACCGCCGGTATCAATCATCGTAAAATGATAATTGAGCCAGGTGATATCCGCATAGATGCGGTCTCTGGTCACGCCGGGGATATCCTCGACAATGCTGATTTTCTCGCCCGCAAGGGCATTGAAAAGGGTCGATTTGCCGACGTTCGGTCTGCCGACAATCGCCACAATCGGTTTACTCATTAAGTTTCTCCTGTATTCCTTCTATTCGGTCAAGCTGTCTAAGAAATCCCGCCCGTTCGATTTTGAAATCCGAATCGGGATATGAAGCGCGTTCTCTATGTCGGAAACGGTAATATCGTCAAGCAGCACATCCTCGCCGCTGCGAAGCAGGTTCGCGGGAAGAATCAGCCGTTCGCCGAGTTCCCTGTCCCTAAGCTGCGCGATAATATCCTGCCCGGTCAGAAGTCCCGAAACCGTTATCCGTTCTCCGAAGAAATCGTTTCGGATATCATAAACGGTAACGGTAATGTTCGGGAATTTCTCTCTTACTTTTTCACATAATTCGCGGATTGTCGGCGCGGCAAGCTTTCCGGTTGCAATCGAAAGATGCCTCACGCGGCCGTCGCCCGCCGCTTCCGAAACGCATTCCTTCACTTCCTCGACAAGCGAACGGATCATTCCGACGCCGTTTTCAATCTGCGGGTAGCCTTCGTAATCTTCTTCGCCCGGGAGTTCCATTCCGGCCGTCAGATACCATTCATCGCTTGCGTATACGAAATTCGTTCCGAAATACTGCCGGCATATGCTCTGCCATTTGCCGATGCGCCCGATTACGTCGCGGGCATCCTCGGGAAGAAACGGCAGAAGTTCGGGAAGACCGTCCCGGTACTTCGTAAGACCGACCGGCACGACGCTCAGGCTCTGCATGTTCGGAATGTACGCGGTCAGGTCGTGAATCGTACGTTCGAGCTCTTCGCCGTCGTTCACGCCCTTTACGAGAACGATCTGGCCGTTCATCGTGATGTCCGCTTCCCTGAGTCTCTTAAGTTTCTCTTCAATCTTCCCCGCGAAACGGTTGCAGAGCATTCTGCACCGTAGCTCCGGGTTGGTCGTATGCACCGATACGTTGATCGGCGAAAGCTTATAGTAACAGATCCGTTCGAGTTCCTCGTCGCTTACGTTGGTTAACGTAACGTAATTTCCCTGCAGGAACGAAAGACGCGTATCGTCGTCCTTAAAGTAAAGCGTGTCGCGCATCCCCGGAGGCATCTGGTCGATGAAACAGAAGATGCACCTGTTCCGGCATGAACGGTAATCGTCCATCAGCGATTCCGCAAAGACAAGGCCGATCTCCTCGTCCTCATCCTTCGAAACGGAATAATCCTCGGTCGTTCCGTCCGGGTGGCGGATAGAGAGCGTAAGATCCTCTTCCGCTTCCTCAAAGCGGTAATCGAGGATATCGATAATCGTCCTGCCGTTCACCGAAAGGAGAATGTCCCCCGCCGCGATTCCGAGCCCGGCGCACGGGCTGTCCGGAAGGACTTCGACTATCTTGTGCTCATGATTTTTCATCTACTCCTCACTAAGCATCAGAAATCCCGCATTGCTTCCCCTGCGTCCGCCGGTTGCGCGGTGCGAGAAGAACAGGTCCGGCCTGCACATCGTACAGAGCCCGGATACGGTTATATGATCCTGCCGAACGCCTGCCGAAAGAAGCATTAACTCATTCGCGTGCCACAGGTCTGCATAGGACCGGTCACCTTCACCGGCGAAAAGAACCTCGCCGGTATGCCCGGGAAATGCCGCTTCAAACTGTTCCGCGACCTCCGGACCGATTTCAAAGCAGTGTCTGCAGATCGAAGGCCCGATTGCCGAAAGCACGTCTTCGGGATTCGTCCCGTATTCGCGCTGCATCGCTTCGATTGTATTCCGTACGATTCCGCCGACGGTTCCGCGCCAGCCCGCATGAACGAGCGCAATGGCAGGATGCACGGGATCATACAGAAAGACCGGAACGCAGTCCGAAGTGAATATGACAAGCGGCACATCCGTCTCGTCGGTCATCAATGCGTCCGCGTCGTCAAACCGGTTTTCCCGAAAGAAACCGTTGCCGGCGTCCGCTGCGGTCACCTTCTGCACATGGCAGAGATGAACCTGTTTTGAAAGCACGAGCCGCCCGGTCGGAAGCCCGATTGCGCCGCATATGCGGCGGTAGTTTTCCATGACGCATGCCGGATCGTCTCCGCGGTTCTGCCCGAGGTTCATCGAAGCGTAGATGCCTTTGCTCGCGCCGAGAAGTCTCGTCGAATACCCGTACTTCACGCGCTCCGGCACGTTCCATCCGGAAAATGCCACGAAGGCTGCCTCTTTAAAAACCCTTAATTCGGCTTTCTCATTCAATCGGATGTCCACAGGTTCCTCCGTAACATTTGAAACAATCTCTGACTAAAACGCGTCCCGATGCCAGCGGATTTCTTTGCTGTCCATTGCGATTACGTCAAACCGCATCGGAACATCCGGGGAAAGACGCTGCTCTTTAATGTACCAAAGCGCCGCGCGGCGGATGGTCTCCTGCTTCCTTAAGCCGACTGCCTCTTCCGGGTAGCCCATATAAGGCGTACGCCGGTATTTCACTTCCGTGAAGACAAGCGTTCCGTCCCGGTCTGCTGCAATCAAATCAATCTCTCCGGACTTACAGCGGTAATTCCGCTTAAGCACGGACAAGCCTCTTTCCTGAAGGAATTCCGCGGCACGTTCTTCTGTCTTCGTTCCCACACTTCGTTTATTCACATATCCTCTTATTCTCTCTCTCCGAGGATACCGCCGAGGAAACTCATCCGGTGAATTTCGCACGGCCCGTACTGTTTAAGCGCCGCAAGATGCTCCGGCGCGCCGTAACCTTTGTTGCGGGCAAATCCGTATTGCGGATACCTGCGGTCAAGTTCGACCATCATCCGGTCTCTCGTCACCTTCGCGACAATGCTTGCGGCCGCGATGCTCGCGCTCTTTGCGTCGCCCTTTATGATGCTCCGCTGCGGAATCGAAACGCCCGGAATCCGGACGGCGTCCACCAAAAGGTGCTGCGGCGTTACCGAAAGTTTTCCGATTGCCTGCCGCATCGCTTCGTAGGTTGCCTGCAATATGTTGATTTCGTCGATTACCTCATGGGAAACCGTTCCGATTCCGACGCTGACGGCTTTCTCCATGATTTCGTCATACAGTTCTTCCCGTTTCTTCTCGGGAACCTGTTTGCTGTCGTTTAAGTAAAGGATGTCGCAGTCCTTCGGAAGAATCACGCAGCATGCGACAACCGGTCCCGCGAGCGGTCCGCGGCCGACCTCGTCGATGCCGCCGATGTATGTTGCTTCGGGATACAGCCGCTCGTAATGAAACATCTCTTCCGTCCGGGCGAGTTCCTTCTCATATGCCGCAATCCGTTTCTCCGATGCCGCAATGAGTTTCTTTACGCCTTCCCTCGGGTCCTCACGGAAGCCCGCAAGAAGCTCCGGAAGTTCTTTAACCGATGCCGCTGAAAGAACGGCTTTAATCTCGCTGATTGCCTGCATCTTCACTCTCCTCCGGCCGTTCTAAGCTGATGGCTCCGATCCGGACAGCTCGGAAATCGTCGAGCACGAGGTTCGCGGCCCGCTCCGTATCATACCCTCCGCCTTTCTTAAGGCAGCCGCGCTTCACGGCAATCCGGTCAAGAAGCGCTCCGGGGCCGTCCTCCGGCAATGCTTCTTCGACATCGTATTTCTTCGCCGTCATGCCCGGATAATGCGACACGATATACGACAGCAGATCCATTGCCATCTCTTCGGGCACAAGAACGTTATCGTTAATCGAGCCGATCCAGGAAATCTTCTTTCCGACCTCGACCGACTCGAACTTCGGCCAGAGAATGCCGGGCGTATCGAGAAGCTCCGTGTTCTTATTGAGCCGGATCCACTGCTTTCCTTTCGTAACGCCGGGTTTGTTGCCGGTTTTGGTTACGGCTCTGCCGGCAAATGTGTTGATGAAAGTCGACTTTCCGACATTCGGAATCCCGACAATCATCGCACGTACCGGACGGTTCGCGATACCGCGGCGCCGGTCACGCTCAATCTTTTCCTTGCAGGCTTCGTTGATTACGTCCTGCACGGCCTTGACGCCGCTGCCGTTTCTGGAGTTCACGACCGCGACAAAGAAGCCTTTCTTCTCGTAATAACTCTTCCAGAGCGCCGTTACCGCCTGATCGGCCATGTCGGCCTTATTCAGAATAATAACCCGCGCTTTGCCCTTCGCGATTTCGTCGATGTCCGGATTCTTGCTTGCAAGCGGAATACGGGCGTCCACGAGTTCCACGACGACGTCAATCAGTTTTATGTCTTCCTGCATCTGGCGTTTTGCTTTTGCCATATGCCCGGGGTACCATTGATACTGCATATTATTTCTTTCTGTTCAGATTGTTGACAAAGGACAGTTTGTTAAGCCTTATCCATGCATAGCCGATAATATCGCTTTTTTTGATATTGCCGATGGATGCGTAACGACTGTCCTCGGAACTGTTTCTTGCGTCACCGAGTACGAAATATTCGTCATCGCCGAGCTTTACTTCGTAGGTCGCGATACCGGAAATCATCATGCGGTCCACATTGACGATTTCGGTCATTTCCTTCCCGTTGATATAGACGCCGCCGTTTTTGATCTGCACGGTTTCGCCGGGCAGTCCGACGATGCGCTTTACGCTGTAAAAGGCATCCTTCCGGCTCTTATCCGAATCCTGGCAGTATACAATCACGTCGTTGCGCGCGGGCTTAACGATCTTATAGCGGAACCGGTCGACAAGAATGCGGTCGCCTTCTTCTAATGTGGGTGTCATCGAAGCGTCGACGGTCGTCTTCGCAAGACCCAGTCTTGCAAGGAAAAAAGCAAGCAAAACCGCCCCTCCGACCGAAAGAATCCAAAGCAGGACGGAACGTATTATGCTGATCAGTTTCTCGCGCCTTGCGGCATTCGAATAATCGTACCTGTCGGCCATCTTCGCCTCCCGAAACACATATGCCCCCGATTTTGACCATAAGCTATTATATTATACCAACTTATCCGTTTTTTTTCAACAAAAATCGAGTAGGAAGATTGCTTCCTACTCGATGGTTTTCTGCCTGATTTTTTAAGACTAACGTCCGGCTTCTTTGACCTTTGCAGCCTTGCCGGTTCTCTGACGAAGGTAGTTCAGTTTTGCACGGCGAACCTTACCCTGACGGATAACGGTAACGCTTGCAAGTACCGGGCTGTTAAGCGGCCATGTCTTCTCTACGCCGCAGCCGTTGCTGATCTTACGAACGGTAAAGGTTTCCGAAAGACCGCCGTTCTGGCGCTTCGTTACAACGCCCTCGAACGCCTGCAGACGCTCACGGTTACCTTCCTTTACCTTGGACTCCACACGAACGGTGTCGCCGACAGCAAACTGGAACTTCGTTTCTTTGAGCTGAGAATCCTCAAGACTCTTCATGTACTCAGCATTTGTCATGATTTTGACCTCCTGTATTTCTTTTCGGTCTTCATTCTGCATTCGTATGAAATCATTCATGATTCTGATGCACAGCGGAACACCGCGTCTCACGGAAACCTATATTATCATACCGTTACGGGAAATGCAAGGACTTTTTCACATTTTCCGCTATTCAAGACCGAGCGCCGCACGTTCCTCTTCGGTAAGCTTTTCGGGAGGAAGATGAAATTCCTGATACTCGTATGCATAACGGTATGTTTCTTTGCCGTCGGAATTCCAGTTTTCGAAAGTCAGACGGTTTCCGTAAACATCGTAAGTATATCTGTCTGCACCAAGCTTCCGCATATCCTTCCCGTCCCAGGACTCAATCAGAAGAATCCGGCCCTCTTCGTCATACTCATAAGTTTGAATGCTGTACAGCTGCTGCGTGTAAAAGCTGTAATAGCGGTATTGCGTCGGCTTTCTTAATTTCCTCCCGGATTCATCATAATCACATTCCATGGTGACCATCTCAATCCAGGTGTTGCCGTCTTCATCATAAGAGCCTCTCCGAACGCGGATCAGGAGCCCGTCCTCATCATAATCGTATTGCAAATCGAGGATGATTTCGCCGTTATCCCCATAGTTGATTTCCCTTATTTTGTCTTCACCGGAATAATAGCTGTTCTCCGTTCTCAGAAGAAAACGGCCGTCTATATAGTCGAATCTTTTGAGAACAAGGTCTTCGTAGTTATAAACTGCCTGATCGGTGGGACGTCCGTCACGATACGTCGTACAGGTATAACTGTCCGCATCGTATTGGTAAGTTTCTCTATAATATTCTTCTCCGTTCCTCGATTCAATAAACTCGGAAAGCCGGTTCTGATTATCGTATTTATGCTCTTGCCGGAAGATATCGCCGTCGCTTGAAGTACAGTCGGTAATATGCAGTATCTCATTTCCGTCGGCATCATACTCAAATGTTTCAAAGTCCGCATAATAACCGTAGTTTTCGTTGTTTTCAATCCGGATTACCCGGTCTTCATCGTCATAGGTAATCACGGACTCGTAGTATTTGCCGTAGATGTTTTCGTTGTAGGTCCGGCAGCGTCGGCCCTTTTCGTCATAATAGTATTCCGCCTTATAGTTAAGCGTCCCGTCCGAAGCGTAATCATAGGCACGGGTCATCCGGCCGGCTTCATCATATTCATAGACCGAACGGTAACTCAGTACACCGTCGTCATAGTAGGTATTCTCAAGCATGTTTCCGTTACTGTTATAGCGGGACTGTTCAATAAGCTGCCTATCTCCGTTTTCGAAAACACGGTAATGGCCTGTTTGCCGGAACACAAGAATCAGTCCGTCATCCGGTTCCTGTTCCCCGGACGTAGGTTCAGCCGGGCCTTCGGATACGGTAAGCGAAGGCGAAGGATCTTTCGGACTCTCTTTCTTCGGACTCTTTTCGTGATGATTTAAGATGGATACAATTAAAACGATCCATGCAATAAGCGCCGCGCCGAGCACGGAGCCGATGATAAAACATAACTTCTTTCGATTCATTATTTCTCCCCTGTTCTGCTTATTTCCCCTGTTCCGTTAAACCGAGTTTCTCGATTTCCTCGTCGGTAAGCCGGCTCTTCGGAACGCGGAACATCTGATATTCGTATGCAAATTCGGCGGGAATCAGTCCCTGACTCCAGGAACTCTTCGCGATGAGATTTCCGTGTTCGTCATATTCGTAATGATCTTCCGATACTTTCATTTTCTGACTGTCAAACGCGAAATATGCGGTTTGCAGGCCGTTTTGAAAATACCGTTCATAGGAATGGTATTCTCCCGCATCAAGACTGTAATACGACCCGTTTTCTTTTATCAGCCGGTTTGATTCATCATATTCATAGGTGTTCCGTTCCGACATATAAACATTGCTTCTGTATGAACTGAATTCCTTTTTCTCAATCAGGTTTCCGTGTTCGTCATAAGAATAATCCGTTCCGCCGATTTCTTTTCCTTCAATGCCGAAATTGGTTCTTTTAAGCACTTTCCCCGAATCGTCATACGTATTCGATACCGCAAGGTATTCCTTCCCTTCAAAATATTCATATAATTCGAGAATCTGATCGTCCGTATTCTTCACATAGGTCCGGACAGGAAGCCCATACTCATAATAACGTTCCGTAATCCGGTCCGCCTGATACTCATACTCTGATCTTTCCTGCTCCACATCATTGTATATATCGAGTTCCTTAAGAATACGGTTCTGCGCATCATAATCGCATATGATGCGTTCAACATTTCCGCCGTCGTAATGAACTTCTTTCTCCGTCAGCAGTCCGGCTTCATTGTAGGAACAGATGCACCGGTATTCGGAAATGACGATTGCTGCTTCCGTATAGGACAAGGTTGTCTTTTTGAGATTGCCGTTACTCCAATACTCAGATTCGATTGTCCCCGTTACATCCCCCTGACCGTTCGAACTTGTCTCAAGAATCCGGCGACCGTCTCTGTCATAGGTATAATCGTACCGATGTATCACATTTCCTTTGGCATCATATTCCGTCATAACCGTAAGATTGCCGGATTTGTCATACGAATACGTCGATTCCTGTACAAAATTACCTTCGGAATACAGAGTTTCTTTCAGTTTATTCCCGTCTTTGTCATAGGAATATAATACAACAGGAGTTTTCGTCTTTCCGTCATCGGTAACGGAGTAGTTTCCGGTCATACGGTATACCTCGTAAAACTCCTCTTCCGGCTTCTTCTCCGTACTTTCCCCGCTCTTTTTCCCGGTCATTTCCTTTTCGGAAGAGTCCTTTTTCTCAGGGGTCTTCCCGTTTCGGAATATTCCCGCAATCAGAATAACCCACACAATAAGCGCCGCGCCGAGCACGGAGCCGATGATAAAAAGCAACTTCTTTCGATTCATTATTTCTCCCCTGTTCTGCTTATTTCCCCTGCTCCGTTAAACCGAGTGTCTTCCGTTCGTCTTCGCTCAGGCGGTCATACGGGAGCTCAAAGCGCTGATACCGGTATGCGGTCTCCCTGCGGTCATCTCCCCGGTACCATTCGCTCGATGAAATCACATTTCCGTCCTCGTCGTAATCAAAATGACATTCCATCGTTTTGTCGCCGACTGCGTTATACCCGAACGCCGATATTTCCCTGCCGTTTTGATAATAATGCTCGGTAGTGCTGTAGATGTCACCGTCTAAAGTGCTGTATGTAACCGTCTCCTGCGTTTTCACTCCGGCTTCATCGTATTTGTATTCTTCGGAAGTCGACTCTATCTGTTCCCCGTACTCATTCACCCAGTAAGCCTTATAGGAAAGCAGCTGTCCGTCCGGATTATAGTCCCATTTTTCCACGTAAACGCCTCTTGCGGTAGCCTTGTCATAGTTTGTCCTCAGGATTATATTCTTAAGGGAATCGTATTGATTCTGCTGCGTAAGGCAAGGGGCTCCGTCGACATACTCATAACTTTCGAGAATATCCCCGTTTATGTTCCGTACCGTTTTCGAAGTGAGTTCCGAGTAAGTATAATGCAGCTCGACGATTCGATCGTCCGCATACTCATACACGGCGGAATTCTGCTCGCTTTCATCGCTGTACAGCGCTTCTTTTCTGAGCCGGTTCTGATCATCGTATTCCGATACTTTTTTAAGCACGCTTCCGTTCGTATAAACAGTCACGGATTCCGTCGGATTGCCTGCTTCGTCATACGATTCAATCTCGGATTTGTACGGAAAATCGGACACCTCCGTATAAAGCGTGGACTTTGTTTTCGGATTTCCGTTTCCGTAATACTCGGTCTCGGTCACATACAGGATGGCATTATGCCTGTTGCTGAAGGTCATGCGGATCTCGCGGCCTTCCGCATCGTACGTATAATCATAGCGGCAGTTGAGGTTTCCGTCCGCGTCATGTTCGATATGCAAAGTCATATTGCCGTTTTTGTCATACTCGTAATCGATGGAACAGTAAACAAGCCCGTCCGCATACTGGGAACGGTTCGTCAGATTGCCGTCCTGATCGTATTTTCTCGTCTCTTCCGGAATCTCTTCGCCTCCCGATACGTCATAAGCTCCGGTCAAGCGGTATACCGTATAGAGCTTATCCTTATCGGGCTCCGGTTCGGGCTTTTTGGTAGGCTCCTTTTCGACCTCTTCCTTTACGGGTTTATCCTGATTCTGCTTTGACGGTTTCTTATCGTTTTTCAAGATTCCCGCAATCAAAACAACCCATGCGATCAAAGCCGCACCGAGCACGGCAACGATCAGTATCACGGCTTTCTTTCCGTTCATTCCTTTCATGTCTGTCTCCCCTTTCACATGTTACGCCGGCAAATGCCACGGCGTATTCTAATCTTTCGTCTCATCGAGACGTTTCTTGTAATATTTTGCTGCTTTTTTATCTAATACCGCCCCGTCCATCAATTCGGGCCGGTACTTCAGCGTTCGGTCAATCGAACGCTCCGTGCGCCATTCGGCAATCTTCTGATGGTTTCCGGACAGCAGCACATCGGGAACCGGATTTCCGTTCCAGACTTCCGGACGCGTATATTGCGGATACTCCAAAAGGCTGTTTTCAAAGCTTTCGGTCGCTCCGCTTTCTTCGTTCGTAAGTACGCCGGGAACCATTCTTGCGATTGCGTCAATCATCACCATCGCGGGAAGTTCTCCGCCCGATAATACGTAATCCCCGATGGATACGTAATCGGTCACGATTTCCGTAAGAACGCGTTCGTCAACACCTTCGTAATGCCCGCACAGGAATACAAGGTCTTCTTCCGCGGCAAATTCTTTCGCCATTTTTTGATCAAAGACCTTACCCCACGGAGTCAGGTAGACGACGCGCGGCTTCGATGGTATAAGCCGCTTCTTAAGAATCGCATCATAACACCTTGCGATAGGCTCCGCGGCCATAACCATCCCGGCCCCGCCGCCGTACGGATAATCGTCGACGTGACGGTGCTTATCGAGCGTATAGTCACGGATATTCACGGCGTCAACGCGGATAATCCCGGCGTCCATGGCCCGCCCGAGAATACTCGTATGAAGTCCTTCGCCGACCATCTCCGGGAATAATGTCATCACATAGAAATCCATTAATCCAAAAGCCCTTTCATTACGTGAACGGTAATCCGCTTCGCGTCCGTGTCAACATCCTTCACACAGTCCGGAATCACCGGAAACAGCGCTTCTCTTCCGTTCGTCAATGTAATCACGAAAACATCGTTCGCACCGGTCTGAAGCACGTCCTTAAGCTCTCCGAGCTTCGTTCCCTGCTCATCGACCACGTCGCTTCCGATTGCGTCGCAGATAAAGTATTCATCCTCGGCAAGCGGCACCGCATCTTCTCTTGAAACGAGCAGATCGTGCCCCTTGTAACGTTCAATGTCATTGATATTGTCAATTCCTTCAAACTTCAGGATGACCATGTTTTTAAAGTACTTGACTCGCTCAACCTTTAAAGGGATTTCCTGCTTTCCGGTATCCAAAAAAAGCGGCAGCCCCTTCTTAAAACGCTTTACGTCATCGGTCGTCGGGAACACTTTGATTTCGCCGTGTACCCCGTGCGTATTCGTATACACTCCGACCCTCAGTTTGTCTTCTGCCATAGTTCAATCTCCTTCTTTTCTGTCCGTCGGACAAAAAAGGAAAAGGGTTGTAAAAACAGTCCGCTAACTGCTTTTACAACCCGCAAAAGTCACTGTATGATATCGACAACAACCTTCTTGTCTTCCTTCGTTGCTGCGACTTTCACTACCGCGCGGAGTGCCTTCGCAATGCGGCCCTGCTTGCCGATGACTTTGCCCATATCGTCCGGAGCAACCCGGAGTTCAAGAAGAACGCTTCCGTCATCCGCAACCGACTCGGTGACAACCACCTGGTCCGGCTTGGTTACCAGTGATTTTGCAATCACTTCCACTAACTCTTTCATTGCGGTCCTCCTGTTACTTCTGAATGCCGGCCTTCTTGAACAATCTGGCAACGGTCTCGGTAGGCTGCGCACCGCTAGCAAGCCACTTCTTCGCAGCTTCCTCATCTACCTTGAAGGTCATGGGCTCCTTCGTAGGATCATAGGTGCCGAGCTCAGCGATAAATCTGCCGTCTCTGGGAGATCTTTCGTCTGCAACGATTACCCGATAGAACGGAGCATGCTTCTCGCCCATTCTTCTTAAACGAATTTTAACTGCCATAGTTGATTCACCTCCTTAAAATATTCCGTACGTTGTATATAAAAATCCAACGGATCCCTATATCCGGTTAAAAACCAAACGGGAACTTCATCCCGCCGCCGCGGCGCATCTTGCCGCCCTTCATCATGCCGTTCATCTGCTTCATCATCTTCTTCGTCTGCTCATACTGTTTCATCAGACGGTTGACTTCCGCGATATCAACGCCCGCGCCGAGTGCGATACGGCGTTTTCTCGGAGGTGTGATGATGTCCGGCTTCTCACGTTCCTTCTTCGTCATCGAGCAGATGATGGCTTCTGTCTGTTTGAACGCATCATCGTCAATCTGCACGTCTTTCATCGAGCCGCCCATTCCGGGAATCATCGAGAGGATGTTCTGGATTCCGCC
Organism: Lachnospiraceae bacterium; assembly: GCA_017613055.1. The sequence goes on from JAGAES010000133.1 coordinate 15,859, forward strand.
CATCTTCTTCATCTGCTGAATCTGTTCGTAGAAGTCATTGAAGTCAAACTCGTTCCGTTTGAACTTCTTCTCCATCTCGAGTGCCTTCTGCTCATCCACCTCGGCCTGCACTTTGTCAATCAGCGTAAGCACGTCGCCCATGCCGAGGATTCTCGAGGCCATGCGGTCCGGATAGAACTGCTCGAGGTCCGAAAGCTTCTCGCCCATACCAACATAAAGAATCGGTTTACCGGTGACCGCACGGATTGAAAGTGCCGCACCGCCTCCCGTATCGCCGTCGAGCTTCGTAAGAATCACGCCGGTGATGCCGATTTTTTCGTCAAATGTGGTGGCTACATTCAGGACGTCCTGACCGGTCATCGCGTCGACGGTCAGCACCGTATGATGCACGTTGACAGCCTTCTTGATGTTCTGTAACTCTTCCATCAGTTCTTCATCGATATGAAGACGGCCTGCGGTATCCAGAATTACAACGTTATTGCCTTCTTTCTTCGCGTGAAGAAGCGCTGCCTTCGCAATGTCAACCGGGCTGTGTCCGGTTCCCATCGAGAAGCACGGAACGCCCTGCTTGTCCGCATTGACCTTCAACTGGTCGATTGCGGCAGGACGGTATATATCACACGCAACGAGGAGCGGTTTCTTCCCCTGGTTCTTAAACTTCCCGGCGAGCTTCGCGGCGGTTGTCGTTTTACCGGCACCCTGAAGACCGCACATCATAATGACGGTAATCTCTCCGGAAAGGAGCGTAATCTCGGTTGTCTCCGAGCCCATCAGGGAAATCATCTCTTCGTTAACGATTTTGATGACCATCTGACCGGGCGTCAGGCTTGTAAGCACGTCCTGCCCGACGGCGCGCTCCTGCACCGAAGCAATGAACTGCTTTACAACCTTAAAGTTAACGTCCGCTTCAAGAAGCGCGAGTTTTACTTCACGGAGCGCTTCCTTAACGTCCGCTTCCGTAAGTCTTCCCTTGCCCCGAAGGCGCTTAAAGACGTTTTGCAGTTTATCCGATAAGCTTTCAAAAGCCAACGTTTCTTCCTCCGATTAAAGCATTTCCGAAAGACGTCCGCAAAGCTTTACAAACTCTGCTTTCTCAGTTTCCGAAAGACTGCTTTTTGAAATCCGTTCCGAGAGTTCCGAAATCACCTGTTCCGCCTGTTCGGTCCGTTCCGAAAGGCGAAGGTTCTGTTCGTATTCGTGAAGTTTCCGGCTGATCCGTTTTACGAGGTCGGAAACGCCCTGTCTGGTCATTCCCTCCCGGTCCGCAATCTCCGAAAGCGACATATCGTTACAGATATAATCTTCGAAAATCTCTCTTTGGTGTTCATCAAACAATGCGCCGTACGAATCGTAATAACGGGCAAGCGTCAACGCTTCCCGGAGCCAGTCCACCGGTTCGGATTTCTTGGTTTTTCTCTGCTCTTCCATGGCAAACTCCGGCGCACAAAAAATGCGAAGGTGTAAAGATTTTTTCTTGACACCTTCGCAAGTATACCGAAATCGGTCACATTTGTCAATAGGAAATGTGATTATCTCGAAAATTCAAGATCCTTAAAGAGGAATGTGGCCTCTTCTCCGAGCGCTTTCGGATCGTCTACGATGAACTTGATCTTACCGGAGCTGTACAAACCGTAAACTTCCGGAGAATTATCAAAGATAATCTTGCCGTCAACGATTTCGTACTCAACCTTCAATTCTTCGGACGTAACCATCTGCTCTTCCAGGCCGTCGAACTCATCCATATAATCCGCAAGCAGGTCCGTAAGCTTCATGCCGGTGCTCGCAATATAGGTCTTCAGAACGTCAACGGACATGCCGGTGTATGCTTCCATCAGCTTATAAGCGGACTCCTCGTCGGAGAAGAGCTGCTTAATCGCGTTAAGGAACTCAAGCGCATCCGCCTTATAGGCAATCTTGACGTCCTTCTCGGAAGTGAAGGAAAGCGTGAAGTCCACATTCACCTTGGGGTTCATTCCGGCGTCCTTCATAACGCTGAGGAAGATCTTCGTATCTTCATCGTCCATGTAGCCTTCTAAGAATTCTTTCGCCTCGTCCATCGTGAAGGATCTTGTTGCCTTCCAATCGCCCTTGATTACGGAATAGTTCAATTCACCGACAGCTATAGGGGTCGGCTCCGGCTCATCGGTCGGCTCGGGTGAAGGCGTATTGGTGGGGGTAGGGGTAGGCGTGTCGGTCGGAGCATCGGTCGGGTTCGGCTTATCGGTCGGATCCGGATCCTCCGTAGGGGTAGGCGTGTCGCTCTGCTCGGTATTATCCTTCTTACGGGATGAACCCTTCTTGCTGCTGTCATCGTCATCCGAATCACCGCAGGCTGTCATAGCAAACACAAGCATCAGCACGCACAGAAATGCCAAAAGCTTTTTAAACGTTTTCATGTGATTTCTCCTTTTTTGTAACATTTTCAGCAAATGCTTACTGTTTCATCATACACTTTTCTTTTTTAAAACGCAAGAAATTCTTACTTGCGGGGAAATTTTCGCCGAAAATGACAAAGAAAAGCCGGTTCACACATTTTTCACTATGCGGATTGCATTGTTTCTGATATAATCCATTATGGATATTTATGCAAATGTAAAGAGGTTATACGAATTTATGCTTACATTAAAAGGAATTACGAAAGATTATCCGGTCGGAGACGAAACCGTACATGCTTTAAAAGGCATCAGCCTTTCGTTCCGTGAGAGCGAATTTGTCGCTGTTCTCGGACCGTCCGGATGCGGCAAAACAACGCTTTTGAACTTAATCGGCGGTTTGGACCGCTATACGGACGGCGACCTGATCATTAACGGCCGCTCCACGAAGGAATACACCGCCAAGGACTGGGATTCGTACCGGAATCACAGCATCGGGTTTGTCTTTCAGTCCTACAATCTGATTTCGCATCAGACGGTTCTTCGAAACGTCGAGCTTGCGCTCACGCTCTCCGGCGTTTCGAAGTCCGAACGGAGAAAACGTGCGATTGAAGTGCTTGAGAAGGTCGGTCTCGGCGATCAGTTAAACAAGAAGCCGAATCAGATGTCCGGCGGTCAGATGCAGCGTGTCGCGATTGCGCGTGCCATGGTCAACGACCCGGATATCCTGCTTGCGGATGAGCCGACCGGTGCGCTGGATACGCAGACGAGCATCCAGATCATGGATCTTCTCAAGGAGATTTCGAAGACGAAGCTGGTTATCATGGTTACCCATAACCCGGACCTTGCCGACCAGTACTCAACCCGTGTCGTAAAGCTTTTAGACGGCGAAATCACCGATGACAGCCTGCCGCTTTCCGACTCTGAAGAACAGATTGTCGAGCATAAGACGAAACGGACGTCGATGTCATTTTTCACCGCTCTCTCGCTTTCGCTTACGAACCTGATGACGAAGAAAGCACGGACGATTCTGACCGCGTTCGCCGGAAGCATCGGTATTATCGGCATTGCTTTGATTCTTTCGTTAAGCAACGGCGTGCAGGAATACATCAACCGCGTACAGGAGGAGACGCTCTCCACTTATCCGCTGATGATTCAGCAGCAGACGGCCGATACGTCTGCGCTGCTCTCCGCTCTCCTTGGCGTAAGAAACAGCGAGCCCGAAGAACACGAACCCGGACGCGTCTATTCGAGCAACGCGATGGGCGAGATGATGAACGCGATGCTTGCCGAGATCAAGACCAATGACCTCGAGAGTTTCAAAAAGTTTCTCGATGCCAATACGGAAATCAAAGACCTCGTTACGGATATCAAATACACGTACACGTGTGAACCGAATGTTTTCATGACGGATACGTCGAACGGCGTCATTCAGCTGAATCCGAATACGATTATGTCTGCGATGTACTCCGCAATGGGAGCCTCCGACAGCACGGTTTCCGAATTCACTTCGATGTCCTCGATGTACGGTTCTTCCGCTTCGATGAGCGTCTTCACCGAGATGCTTGACAACGAAGAACTGATGCATTCCCAATACGAATTGCTTGCCGGCAAATGGCCGCAGGAATGGAACGAAGTGCTTCTCATCGTCGATAAGAACAACGAAATCAGCGATTACGCGCTCTATTCCATCGGTCTTAAGGATCCGAACGAAGTCGAAGGCAAAATCCGGAAGATGTTCCTCGGAGAAAAGATTGTCAGTGAAAAGATTTCTTTTTCCTATGACGATCTGCTTTCGCTCACCTTCCGTCTCGTGCTTCCCGCCGATTACTACGAATACAATAATCTTACGAGATCATGGGAAAGCAGACGCGATGATGAAGCTTTCATGAAGAAGCTGCTCTTCGATCCGGAGAAAAGCGCCGAGCTTAGGGTTGTCGGCATTATCCGTCCCGATGAGGAAGCGGTTGCAACATCCGCCAACGGGGCCGTCGCATTTACCAAAGAGCTTACCGAATATATCGTAACCGAAAGCGCAAAGCGGGATATCGTAAAAGCGCAGCTTGCCGATCCGGATACGGATGTTTTCACCGGAATCCCGTTTGAGAAGACGAAGGATCTGACCGCTGACGAAATCCGCGCGGCATTCCTTGCAAGCCTTGATCAGATGAGTGAGGCTGAGCTTGCGCAGACGCAGATGATGTTCCAGATGATGGTCGAAAGCGACGATACCGGTGCGTTTGACCGGCTGAAGCAGGCTATGGCCGAGGGTCAGGAAATCACGCTTTCGGACTTCATCAACTATATGCCTGATGAAATGCTTGTAAAGCTTAACAATGCCTCTTCGCAGCAGACGACCAGGAACACTTATGATACGAACCTGATGCTGTTAGGCTACGCGCGTCTTGAAGTTCCGTTCATGATCAGCATCTATCCGAAGGACTTCAAGGCGAAAGACCGCATTACCGAAATCATCGCGGAATACAACGCTTCCGTTCCCGAGGAAACGAAGATTGAATACACCGATTTCATCGCGCTTTTAATGTCCTCGGTCAGCACGATTATCAATGCGATAACGTATATCCTCATCGCATTTGTCGCAATCTCTTTGATTGTGTCCTCGATCATGATCGGTATTATCACTTACATCTCCGTTCTTGAACGGACCAAGGAAATCGGTATTCTCCGTTCCATCGGTGCAAGCAAGCGGGATATCAGCCGCGTATTCAATGCGGAGACGATGATTATCGGCTTCGTGTCCGGTGCGATCGGCATACTCGTTACGGTGCTGCTGAACATACCGATCAACCTGATTATCCATCATTACACGGATATCAGCCGTCTGTCGCGGCTTCCGATTCTCGGTGCCGTGATACTGATTCTCATCAGTATCTGCCTGACTTTGATTGCGGGATTGATTCCGTCGCGGATTGCAGCGAAGAAGGATCCGGTTACCGCACTCCGCACCGAATAAACACGATTTCTGCGGCAGTCACATTGTGGCTGCCGTATTCTTTTCGAAAGGAGGGGTCTCGTTATGAAAAAGCTTGTTATCGGTATGATTGCGCATGTGGACGCCGGGAAGACGACTCTGTCGGAAGCCCTGCTTTATCATGCCGGCAACATCCGTTCCATGGGCAAAGTCGATAACGGCGACACCTTCTTCGACACACGCACGTATGAACGCGAGCGCGGCATAACCATTTTCTCAAAGCAGGCCGTACTCTCGCTTCCCGGTTGCATGCTGACTCTTTTGGATACGCCGGGCCATGTGGATTTCTCCGCGGAAACCGAGCGTGCCATAGCGGCGCTTGATTATGCCGTATTGGTCATCAGCGGGACCGACGGCGTGCAGGACCATACCGAAACGTTATGGAGCCTTCTTGCCCATTACGGGATTCCGACCGTTTTATTCGTAAACAAAATGGACCGCCCCGGGACGGACGAGCAGGTTCTTCTTAAGGAACTTAAAAAGCGTCTGTCCGATAACATCGTCAATCTGTCGCATAAGGACCCCGAGGACCTTTCGCTTCTTTCCGAAGAAATCCTTGCCGGATACCTCTCGGACGGCTCGATTGACGAATCGCGGTTCCCTGATTTGATAAAAAAACGTCATATGTTTCCGTGCTTCTTCGGTTCCGCGCTTCGGGACCGTGGCGTTACGGAGTTTTTAAACGCGCTTCCCGCTCTTCTTCAGGCACCCGCTTATAAACCGGATTTCGGCGCACGCGTCTATAAGATCACTTATGACAGCGACCGCACGAGGCTTACCCATATGAAGATTACCGGCGGAACGCTCCGCGCGAAGATGCCGGTCGGTCCTTCCGGAAAATGTGACCAGATCCGTATCTATTCCGGGGAAAAATACGAAACCGTTCCGGAGGCGGATGCAGGCACGGTTTGTGCCGTTACCGGTCTTTCTGAAAGCCGCGCGGGAGACGTATACGGAAGCGAAGCGGAAGGCAGCCTTCCGGTGCTTGAACCGGTACTTTCCTACCGTTTGATTCCGATCAATTCGGACGCGGTACAGCTGCTTCCGAAGCTTCGGCTTTTAGAAGAGGAAGACCCGACGCTTCGGGTAATTTACGAAGAAACGATGCGCGAACTGCATCTTCAGGTCATGGGACCGATCCGTCTTGAGATACTGAAACGGGAGCTTCTCTCCCGCTTCGGCGCGGACGTCACATTTGACGCGGGAAGCATTGTCTATAAAGAAACGATTGCAGGACCGGCGGAAGGCGTCGGACACTTTGAGCCGCTCCGCCACTATGCGGAAGTGCATCTTCTGGTAAGGCCTCTTCCGAGAGGCAGCGGGTTAGTGTTTGACAGTGAGCTCAGCGAGGACCTGTTAAGTAAGAACTGGCAGAGACTGATACTTACGCATCTTAATGAGCGGAATCACCGCGGGATTCTGACCGGCTCGATTCTTACCGATGTGCATATCACGCTTGTCGCCGGCAAAGCCCATCCGAAGCACACCGAGGGCGGCGATTTCCGACAGGCGACCTACCGCGCCGTAAGAAACGCCTTGATGCAGGCAGGCTGCGTGCTCCTGGAACCCGAATACGCCTTCCGGCTTACAACGCCCGAGGAATCGCTCGGCCGCGTCATGCACGCGCTAAATTTACGAAAAGCTTCCTTTGACAGGGAATCGGACACTGCGGACGGCAATGCCGTTCTTACAGGCGTTGCTCCGGTATCGCTTCTCTCTTCGCTTCCCGAGGAACTCCCGGCGCTTACAAAAGGCCGCGGACACATCACCTGCCGTGTGAACGGCTATCGGGAATGCCACAACCCGGAAGAAGTCATCGCAGCGCGCGGGTATGACCCCGAGGCGGACCTTCGGAATCCTTCGGGCTCGGTATTCTGCACGCACGGAAGCGGATTTACGGTACCGTGGCAGGAGGTTCCAAACTATATGCATCTTCCGTTTGTATGTTCCGCACCGAAGGAAGAAAAACCGGACGAGGTACGGATTCCGCCTTCGAATCTTATTGAGCAGCTTGACATCGCGCTCGGTACCGAAGAAATCGACGAGATTCTTCACAGAAGCACGCATGCAAATGTGAACGCAAAGAAAAAAGCTCCGGAACGGAAACCCGAACCGAAGCCTTACCGCGGCACCGAGACCAAGCATCTGAGCGGTCCTGCTTATCTTCTTGTGGACGGCTACAACATCATTCATGCATGGCCGGAACTCAGTTCGCTTTCCGAAACGAACCTCGATGCGGCCCGTTCCAAGCTTCTTGATACGCTTTGTAATTTCCGGGGTTACGGAAACGAAGAAATCATCGTCGTATTTGACGCATATCTCGTGAAAGGGCACGGTGAAGAATACTTCGACTACCATAACATCCATGTCGTCTTCACGAAAGAAGCCGAAACGGCGGACCGCTATATCGAACGTTTCACGCACGAACACGCACAGAACCGCCGGATCCGCGTAGCGACCTCCGACGGCCTGGAGCAGATCATAATCCGCGGCGAAGGAAGCTACGTCCTTTCCGCAAGAGAACTGCAGGAAGAAGTCCTCAAAACCGAACAAACTATCCGGGAAATCCTCAGAAACAACTGAACAAAAAGAAAAAGGGCTGTCGCTTGGTGCGGCAGCCCTTATCGGTTCTACTCTCCGGTTTCCCCGGATTCTCCCGGTTCCAGTTGCGTACGATTGTTCATCGGTCCGTCCGTAACGCTTATCTTCTTGCCGTTTCGGATTGCCCGGACGTCGTCCTTGAACTTCTCCCAGTTGTCTTCGTTTACGAGATACATCGGACAGGCGGGACCGTTCATGTCATAGTGGCGGAACACCTTCTTCTCGGTGAAACCGTATTTCTTACAAAGCGTAGCGACCAGCTTGCAAAGGCTTTCGTAGGTGGCCGCGCTCATGGAACCGTCGGTTCCGGTAATGCAATACTCAATCGAAATCGAATTGAAGTTGTTGCCTGCAACTGCCAGGGCGATTTCGTTGGTCGGAATGCATTGGTAAATCTTACCATCCAGATCCACGATGAAATGCACGCTCTGACGTTCGTTGTCATTTTTCTTTGATTTCAGGCTTTCGTAATAATCCCGCTGTTCCTGCGCGGTCTTTCCGAGCGTGTTGTTCGAGTGAATGATGATCTTATTCACGGAATCAAGCCGCTCACCGGGACGTGCGTACCGGCTGATTGAAAGAAGGCTTTGCGAGATCGGGACATCGTCGGCCTTATTAAGGATGCCGTTGTCCGAATGCCTGAAGATTACCGTCAAAATCTTAACCAGAAGAATCAGTACCAAAACGGCAATCAGGGCAAGAAGCCCGAGTGTCGCGTACTTTCGTACCATCTTCTTCCTGCGGCGTCTGCGGCGCCACTCCGCTTTTGACATTACCATAACAAAACTCCCCTTACAAAGACTTACTCATCCACACTGTAGTTAGGAGCCTCCTTCGTGATATGGATATCATGAGGATGGCTTTCTTTAAGGGATGCGGCGGAAATCTTCACGAAGCGGGACTCTCTGCGAAGCGTCTCGAGATCCTTGGCCCCGCAATATCCCATACCGGAACGGAGTCCGCCGAGAAGCTGGAATACGGTATCCTCCACCAGTCCCTTGTAGGCGACACGGCCTTCGACGCCTTCCGGAACAAGTTTCTTCGCGTTGCTCTGGAAGTAACGGTCTTTGCTGCCGTTCTCCATGGCTGCAATCGACCCCATGCCGCGGTACACTTTGTATTTTCTTCCCTGATAAAGCTCGTAGTCTCCGGGGCTCTCCTCACAGCCTGCGAAGATGGAACCCATCATGCAGACGCTCGCGCCTGCGGCAAGTGCTTTCGTGATATCGCCTGAATACTTGATGCCGCCGTCACCGATAATCGGAATGTCGTATTTTCTGGCCGCCTCGTAAGCATCCATGATTGCGGAAATCTGCGGAACGCCGATACCTGCAACGATACGGGTCGTGCAGATGGAACCGGGACCGATACCGACTTTGACGCAGTCAACGCCTGCCTTGATCAATGCTTCGGCACCTTCTGCGGTAGCTACGTTACCGGCAATGATCTGAAGGCTCGGATAAGCGTCACGGATCATCTTGACGACACGAATCACATTTGCCGAATGGCCATGCGCGGAATCGACGACAATCGCGTCAACCTTCGCTTTGACAAGAGCATCCACGCGCTCCAATACGTTCGCTGTAACGCCGACGCCTGCCGCACAGAGCAGTCTGCCCTGCGAATCCTTGGCGGCTAACGGATATTTGATTGCTTTTTCAATGTCTTTGATTGTGATGAGACCCTTCAGATTGCCCTCATCGTCAACAATCGGAAGCTTCTCCTTACGGGCGGCAGCGAGAATCTTCTTCGCCTCTTCAAGCGTTACGCCTTCCTTACCGGTAATAAGCCCTTCGCTTGTCATCGACTCACTGATCTTCTTCGAAAAATCCGTCTCAAACTTCAGGTCGCGGTTCGTAATGATGCCGACCAGTTTGCGGCCTTCGGTAACCGGCACGCCGCTGATACGGTACTTGCCCATCAGCTCATTGGCGTCCTGCAGCGTATGGTTCGGAGAAAGGGAAAACGGATCGCTGATAACCCCGTTTTCGGAACGCTTTACCTTGTCAACCTCTTCCGCCTGCTCTTCGATTGACATGTTCTTGTGAATGACACCGATGCCCCCCTGTCTTGCCATGGCAATTGCCATGCGGTGTTCGGTTACGGTATCCATCCCCGCGCTCATAAGCGGAATATTCAGGGTGATGGAATTGGTCAGTTTCGTGGTGATGTCCACTTCATTCGGGATTACTTCGGAGTACGAAGGAACAAGCAGTACGTCATCAAAAGTAATGCCCTCACCGATCATTTTCGCCATAACATCTTCCTCCTTTATATATAAAATATTATTAACGCTACAGAATCACCTTCCGGGGTGCTTTCTTCTTCATAAACTGAAGAAAGTTCTCATCCGGCTCGAACAGAATCTTCTCCGGGCCTTTCTCCCCTTTCACCATGATCACATAGACTTTCGCGCCCTGCGCACGGGATGAATAGTCCTTTGCCTTCAATTCAAGGTGTTTGAAACCGTCAAGCGCATGGTCGCCTTCGGGCGCTACCGTGTCAACCTTATCCATGTCAATCCGGTTCAGATGCTTACGGGAGCTTCCGCTGTAGACAACGTCGAAATCAATCTGTCCGTCAACGAAGATATACTCATACTCCGCCTTGAAACGTGCCCACTGCCCGAACACGAAGAAGCAGTAGAAAACAAGCAGAAGTACCATCAGAAACTGAAGGAATCCGGGCGTAATCAGTGCAAGGAATCCAAGCACCAGCACGCCGAAAAGCATAAGCACTTTTATCACGCTATCCGAAGCCCGTCCCGCTCTCTTTACGAGACATTCCGTGTAATTACTCTCTCCAACCATATCCTTCTCCTCCGGTTCGTCTTACTTTTTCTTCGCTTCTTCGACGAAGATGCTGTTCGTCTTCTGCAAAGCGCGGATCAGCGCATCCTTCGAGTTCTTCCAGTCCGCGTCGGCGTTCCGGTAGTCGAATTTGTCGGTAAACCACTCAAGGTCATCGCGGACGCGCTTAAAGTTCTCAACCATAATCCGGCTCATCACTTCGGAAAACTGATCGAGGTTCTTCGAACTGAGCGACGTTGCCGCAAGCTTATGCAGCTCGCCGTAATGCTTTAAGCAGAAGCCCTTGGCGCGCGCGAACTTATCGCGGAACACACTGTCGCAGTCATATAAGTAGAAAATCGTCGCAAGATACCGCTCATACGTATGCGCCATACGCTTGCATACATAGCACGATTTCTGCTGTTCTTCGGTGTACGCGTAAACCGGATCGGCAGCGTCATTCTTCTTAAAGAGCGACGGTTTCGTCGATTTGATTTTTGCTAACTTCTCGAGCGTTTTCATTTGCCGGTCCATATACGTAAGCATCATGAGACCGAGCCCGAGACGGTTCTGGTTTTTATACATCATCGGAAGATGTGACGCGCAGAAACCGATCTGGTCCGTTTCCATGCGGACATCGTCTTCCATGTAACTTGCGCCCATGACGAAATCAATCGCGTCGCTCTGCAGCTTGTTGTACATAAAGCATACGGGGCACTCACAATCGGCGTCGAAGGCGTCGTTAACGGGAATGGAATAAAGCTGTTCTTTCATGCGCACTCCTTCCTGTATATGTCTTTTCGGAAAATGTTACTGCGGCTTGTATCCGCTCTTCAGCGAACAGATGCGGTTGAACACGAGCCGCTCTTCGGTCGTGTCCCTACTGTCGACACAGAAATATCCGTTCCGAAGGAACTGGAAGCTGTCGCCTGCTTTCGCATTTGCTACGGAACGTTCCGCGTAGGAAGCTAATACCGTAACCGAGTTCGGGTTGAGATTAATCGAGCCGTCCTCATTATATACGCCTTTTTCTTCATCAATCAGGTTCTCGTAAAGGCGCGTCGTCACCTCTACGGCCGTCGCGGCGGATACCCAGTGAATCGTTCCCTTCACCTTACGGTCCGCACACTCGCCGCCTTTGGTTGCGGGGTCGTAAGTCGCATGCACAACCGTAACGTTGCCTTCCGCATCGGTTTCATAACCGGTACAGGTAACAAAATAAGCTCCCATGAGGCGAACTTCATTGCCCGGGAACAGACGGAAATATTTCTTCGGCGGTTCCGGCATAAAGTCTTCACGGTCAATATACAGTTCCCGGCCGAACGAAACGGTGCGGGTACCGAACTCCGGCACTTCCGGATTGTTCGAAACAGTGATTTCTTCGGTCTTTCCTTCCGGATAATTGTCGATAATCAGTTTCACCGGATCAACGGCAACCATGACGCGGTTCTTCTTTAATTTGAGATCCTCGCGGATGCAATACTCAAGCATTGCATAATCGACCGAACTGTTGCTCTTCGATACGCCGGCAAGGTCCATGAAGAGTTTCAGGGATTCCGGCGTAAAGCCGCGGCGTTTCAGAGCGGCAATCGTAACAAGCCGCGGGTCGTCCCAGCCGTCAACCGTCCCATTTTCCACAAGTTTCTTGATATATCGCTTGCCGGTAACGACATTGGTCAGATACATCTTCGCAAACTCAATCTGCTTCGGCGTATCCTCGGGCTTTTCCTTATAATCGCACGAAATCAGCACCCAGTCGTAAAGCGGACGGTGGTCCTCAAACTCGAGAGTGCAGATTGAATGCGTGATGCCCTCAACGGCGTCTTCAATCGGATGCGCAAAATCATACATCGGATAGATGCACCACCGGTCGCCGGTGTTATGATGCGACATATGCGCCACGCGGTAGATAACCGGATCGCGCATGTTAATGTTCGGCGAAGCCATATCAATCTTTGCACGGAGCACTTTCGAGCCGTCTTCGAACTCGCCGTTTCGCATGCCTTCAAAAAGGCGCAGGTTCTCTTCGATGCTGCGGTCGCGGTACGGGCTGTTCTTGCCGGGCTCGGTAAGCGTGCCGCGGTATTCGCGGATCTCGTCGGCAGTCAGGTCGCACACATAAGCAAGCCCCTTCTTAATAAGCTTAACGGCGCACTCGTACATCGTCTCGAAATAGTTGCTGGCAAAAAACAAACGGTCTTCAAAATCCGCACCGAGCCAGCGCACATCTGCCGCGATAGACTCCACGAACTCCGTCTTTTCTTTGGTCGGGTTCGTGTCATCAAAGCGCAGATTGAACTTTCCTCCGTACTTCTTCGAAAGACCGTAATTAAGCAAAATGGATTTCGCGTGTCCGACATGCAGATAGCCGTTCGGCTCCGGAGGGAACCGCGTAATGACCGTGCTGCAGCGTCCTTCCGCCAAATCCTTTTCGATAATCATTTCTATAAAATTCCCGGACGCGTTCTTTTCACACATTCCGTTCTCCGTAACGCTCCGAATATCGTCCATAAATGCCTCCTGAAACGGCACAAAAACGCCGTAAAGATATATATTGAAAGTTATATTACCACAACTTCTTGCGAAATGGAATAGGGAAATTTCAAAATATGGAAAATTTTATTTTCCCGCCTGTTTCTTCACTTTTCTGCCGTAAGGATTGTTCTTTACGGAATAAGGATTCACCTGATCCGCATCCTCATCGCCCGTGAAAATCTGTTCCCCGTCTTGCGTCTTGCCGTCGTATTTGTCCATGAGCTGCTGCGTCTCGGACTCCCCGAATGTCTCAAGCGGAGTATTCAGGATATCGAGCTTCATCTGCTCTTCTTTCAGCTTTTTTTCCTTTCGCTCGCTCCAGATAGCAAAGCCGATGCCGAACGCGATAAGGCCGAGAACGGTAACGCCGAGAATGATTCCGGCCGTTTTCAAAAAGCTGAGACCCTGTTTGACAAGGTCCTGCGCGAAGGTTCCGCCGCATACCGCTGCAATCAGAATAACCATAATAATCCAGAAGATCGGTCCGTGTCCGCCTCCGTTTCCGCCGCGTCCGCCGTTTCCCGCCATAGTCTTCTCCTCCTTGTTCTAACGGTATTTCCGATATATATGATAATAAAAATCGCCTCTTGCTTCCTTTGAAGTAATCTCCTTTAATTGCGCGAACAGTTCGTCGTTTCCGCGGATAAAGTCAATGACTTCAGGATTGTAACGCGTCCCTTTCAGCGATTCAAACTCGGCGAACACCTTCTCAAAGGTCTTGCCTCTCGTGTAATTCCGTCCGTACGCGTCGGTCGCGGCATCCATCGAATCGCAGATGGACAGAATGTCCGTAAGGATGCGGTACCGGGAAGAACGGTTGTCATACTCGTCCGGATAGCCCTGCTTTCCGTCGTAGCTCTTATGATGCCCGAGCGCGATCTCGCAATAGGCAGAAAGCTTGGCATTTCTCGAAAGAATCAGTGCGCTCCACTCGGAATGCTTCCGGATCAGCGAAAACTCGGTGTCCGAAATCGAGCGAATCTGTGTGTTGATGATTGTCGCGATGCGGATCTTGCCGATGTCGTGGCAGCGCGCCGCGTTATACAGGAACAGAGCCAGGTCTTCCTTGTGCGCACGCACCTCTTCGTTACTCGAAACGCCGAGCACGCGGTAGAAAAGTTCCGGGCGCTCGTCCACAAGCGGGTCCATGATTGCCTGCGTCAGCTTGGCGGTCATGATTGTATGAATCAAAGTCGCGAGCTGGCGGTTCATCATCAGCGTATCGATAAACTCGATTGCCATCGCTTCATCGTCGATGAATTCGATAACGTCGTAGAGAAGATGGTACAGACAGTAATCCATATTCTCTCTTCCGGCGCACTCTCTCGGAATCGTTTCGATGTATTTCTTTACATCGTATAAGACTTCGGCAACCTGCCGTCTCTTTCCTTCTTTCGGAAGCCGGCTTGCCATAATCATCTGAAGCAGCGGCCTCGTCGTCATGCAGACGGCGAAGAACCGGTCATTACCGGTGATATCGTACCAGCCGACACGCGTGAAATCCACATCCGAAGGAAGCGCTTTCGAAAAAGGATACAACAGATTGAAGCATTCATCCGCCGAAAGCCTTCCCGCATAAAAGCAATAGAACACATAGGTCATGAAAAGCTTCGCATGACGCTCGCCTTCGGGCAGTTCGAGTTCCTTCGAAAGCTCGTGCTCAAACACCTTCGAAAGCGCGGCGCGATGCTTCTTCGGAACCTTTTCCCAATGAAGCGCCTGCATGAACATGACGTGCACGCCGATCTTCTCGCGAATCTCGCGCATGCAGGACTCGAAATAGTCCTCCGGCAGAATGTCACGGTACTGTTCGATCTTCGAAAGCGTATTGTAATGTTTTACAAGCTTCGTAAGGTCCGGCTCCAGCTGCCTGCACTCGCGGTCGAACAGCCGGTATCCGGTATGGATAATGAAATCAACATCCTGCAAGAAGGTCTCTTCGCTCGCGTGTTCCTTTCGGATCTCGCGGATGCGGTTCATTCCTTCCATCACGCGTTCCGCTTCCGCCATCGACTGCTCGCCGAACGTGCCTTCCGATGACAGATATGCATTGTTGGCAAATGCGAAACGGCATTTGCGTTCTTCGAAACGGTTGCCCTTCCTTGCATAACGTCCGGTCAGCATTCTAAGCACCGAGGATTCCATCACTTCATCGAAAAGCGAACTGTGGAAATACCGGAGTGCCCCTTCTTTAAGGGCTTCCGCTTCCTCGTCCGAGGTCTCCCGCTCTCCCGAGATGTACGGAAGAATCATCGCATGAATGTCACGATCCACTTCCGCGTGGTATTCGCGGATTAACGAGGATTTCCGCAGCAGGTGCTGCGTCCATCCTTTCTTCGTATTGGAGGAAAGGAGTTCCTGCTCTTCCGCATCGATTGCGTTAATCCGGACCAGATAATTTTTATAAAAATCGGATATGGCCTGCGGCACTCCCGTCCCCCCCTTTCATCATTTATACTGTTTCCGGACTGAACTACTGTCCGGACATAACCGCACGCATCTTGTTCGCGGCTTCTCTTGCGGAATTCCAGTCGATATGGCCGACATAGAGCTGTTCGCCCTTATAGGAATAGCAGTATCCCCATCCGCCGGTACACGAAATCGCGTAGGACTCCACGCTCCAGGACGCACCGGAATCGAGCTGCATGCGGCACAGCGCCGACAGCTGATCCATCGTAAGGTTCGTCTGGAAGTTTCCGGAAATCGCATTCATAATCTGCGAAAAATTATTCAGAATATACGGAGACTGAATCTTATTGATAATACCCTTGATCAGTTCCATCTGGTTTCGTCCGCGCTGGAAATCGCCGCCCGGAACGTTATAACGTTCTCTTGCAAAAGCAAGCGCGCTCTTACCGCCCATGTGATTCATGCCGGCGCCGTACTGATACGGACCGTGCGAAGAATCAAACGCATACGGCGAATAAACATCCACGCCGCTTAAGTAATCAACGATTCTCTCAACGCTTGAGAAATTCACGCGGATATAATAATCAAGCTGAATGCCGTATACCCGCTCGAGCGTCTTCATCGAAGCCTTTACGCCGTAGATGCCGGCATGCGTCAGCTTATCATAACTCGAGCCGCTGATTTCCGGAATCAATACGTAAGAATCACGAGGCGTATTCACAAGAAGAATCTTATGCGTATTCGGATTGACGACCATGATGATGTTTACGTCACTACGGCTTCTTGCGGTAATGCCGCCGTAGCAGTCGATACCGCTGAAGTATACGGTGAAGTAGTCACCCGTCACATTTTCCGCACTGGAACGAGGAGGCATCGCAGTCATCGGGATGACCGGAGTCGGAATCTCGTCCTTTCCGGCCGGTGTCGGCGTAACTGCCTCGGTCGGTTTGCTCGGATCCGGCGTAGCGGTCGGATTGTCGGGATCCGGCGTCGGAAGCGGCGTCGGAGTCGGCGTTATGGTGAGACTGCCCTTCGGAATCTCCGCGTCGAAAGAAAGATCCTCAAGAATCCGGTAATTCCCGTCAAATCCTTCCGCATATTCCGCAAGCATATCCACATACGAAGTATCCGCAAGCATCGCCTTTACTTCTCCGCTCATCAGTGCTGCGGCAAGCTCGGTATAATAGTTATACTCCTTGAGCGAAAGCGAAATCTTCTCCGAGGAAGTAATATGCTGATAGGCAATCAGCATCGACGCATACTCTTCGGCGGTCTGAATGCCGTATACGTATCCGTCCGTATCGGAAAGTTCCTGTGCCGGGTCATCTATCCTCACAAGAACCGAAACCCCTTCAATATGCTTCGTTTCACTGGCTTCCTGTCCGGTAATCGTCTTGACGGTCTTCCGGGCGGGCTCGATATACGTCACAATCACGAGAAAGCACCCCGTAATCCACAAAATCGCCCATAAAAGCCCCGGTATGAACCCCTTCTTCCCGTCCCGTATAAGAATCAAAAGCGTGCTCGGGACAAGTCCGACAATCAAAACCAATGCCAGTAAAAGCATATACTTGGCCGGAAGAATCGGAAACCGTACAAACTCAATCATCAGTACGCCGGCCATAATGATCTGAAGCGCCAAAGCCGCCACCCCCGCAATACGAACGGCTCTCCAGAAGCTCTTCCATTTTACTCTCTTTTTCTTCTTCATAAGCATCCTAAAATCGGAATTCCGAAAAGATTACATCTCCGCGGAATCCTTCCGTTCGTCCGCTTCCTCTTCTTCCGTGAGGCGGACGGCACGGTCAAACATTTCCTCCACTTCTTTGCCCGGCTCGGCCGTACATTTCGTAACAACCACGCAAACCAGAAGGCTTACGAGGAAGCCGGGGATTATTTCATACAAACCACACAGTACCGAATTCTTCAGCAATGCATGCTCTGAATCAAAAATTAAAGTGCCGCAGGCCATCGCCCATCCGAGATCCACAACGAATCCGCTGATGATTCCGCTGATGGCGCCGGCGTAATTGAACCGTTTCCAGTAAAGCGACAGAAGGATTGCCGGTCCGAATGCGGCACCGAACGCGCCCCATGCCTTCTCTACCAGATCCATAATGCTCTTATTTCCGAGAAATGCGATGAGAAATGCCACTGCACAGATAAACGCAACAACGAAACGTCCTGCCCACATGATTTCTTTATCGCTTGCATTCTTTCTTACCGGCTTATAGATATCGCTCGAGAAAGCGGAAGCCGAAGCAAGCAGCTGCGAATCCGCGGTACTCATCGATGCGGCAAGAATCGCCGAAAGGAGTACGCCCGCAAGGACGGTCGGGAACACGCCTCGCACAAGAAGCATAAATGCCGTACCGGTCTTGTCGGGTATTCCGAGTTCCTTCACCGGAATCAGTTCGTTCCCGATATACTGTCTTGCAACGATACCGACGATTGTCGCCATCAGAAGAATCAAAAACGTCCAGATAATACCGATCGTCTGGGAACGCTTCATCTCCTTCTTCGAGCGGATCGACATATAACGGACCAGAATGTGCGGCATTCCGAAATATCCGAGGCCCCAGCCGAGTCCGGACAGAATCGTTACTAGCGCGGCGCCGTCCAGCTTGCCGGTGCTTAAGAGATTATAGTAGAAATCTCCGAGCTCGTCCGGTTTCGCCGTAAAGCTTGCGCCCTTCATCACGAAGACCGCCACAATCGGAGCAGCCATCAGTGCGCCGAGCATCAGAAGACCCTGGAAAAAGTCCGTCCAGCATACGGCGTTGAAACCGCCGAGGAACGTGTATGCAACGATGATAATCGCCGCAGCCGCCATGGCCGTGTTCCGTCCGCCTTTGTCGAGATCGAATACCGTCTGGAACAGGTCGCCGCAGGCGGAGATGCTCGAGGCGGAATAGATGCAGTATACAACGATGAATACGATTGCGCAAGTCGCCTGAAGCGCTATGTTGCTGCTTAAAAAGCGGTTGTTCAGGTATTGCGGAATCGTGATCGAATCATTGGCCGCAATCGAGAAGGTACGCAGTCTCGGGGCTACAAAAACCCATGCAAGGAAGGTTCCGATGAAAAGCCCGATACTGATCCAGCTCTTGCTGATGCCGCTCATGTAGATGGCGCCGGGCAGGCCTAAAAGAACCCACGCGCTCATGTCGGACGCACCGGCCGAAAGAGCCGCTACGGGACCGCTCATGCTGCGGCCGCCGAGGAAGTATTCCTTCTCACCGCCGCTTCTCGAACGGATGTAGAAATACACGCCGATACCGATTACGAGACAAAAGTAAATGACAAATGCAATGACTTCCCAGTTCATAGGATTTCCTCACTTTCTTTGATCATACTTTTTTATCTACCACATCAATTCCTTTACCGCTCTTAAATATGCTGTAGCTCGGGATCACGCCGCGAACCGAAGAAGTCGGGTAAATGTTCGAATGGCATCCGATTACCGTCCCCGGGTTCAAAACGCTGTTGCAGCCGACTTCGACGAAGTCTCCGAGCATCGCACCGAATTTCTTGAGTCCGGTTTCGACGGACTCCTCTTTGGATTTTACAACGACCAGAGTCTTGTCGCTCTTTACGTTGGACGTAAGGGAACCGGCGCCCATATGGGATTTGAAGCCGAGCACCGAATCGCCGACATAATTGTAATGCGGTACCTGCACACCGTCCGAGATGATAACGTTCTTCAGTTCGACGGAGTTTCCGACGACGCAGCCGTCACCGATCAGGGCGCTTCCGCGGATAAACGCGCAATGGCGGACTTCCGTATTCTCTCCGATGATGCACGGAGAACCGATATAAGCGGACGGGAAGACTTTGGCGCTCTTCGCAATCCAGACGCCCTCTTCCGGATGATCATACTTCTCCGGGTCAAGCGTCGGGCCGATCTCTAATATAATGCTTTTAATCGAGGGAAGAATCTCCCACGGATAAGTCACTTTCGAAAGCCACGGCCATGCAAGCGTATGTCCTGCTTCGTAAAGCTCCGAAACCTTTATCTGAAACTCACTCATGGTTTGCCTCCTGCTCTGTTACCGCACTTTTAAAAGATGTCCGGACTTGCGGATTGCTTCGATGATGGAATCCACCTGACGGTTGCACTCATCGTACGTGTCCGCCTCAGACATGACGCGGAGCACCTCTTCGGTTCCGCTCGGACGAAGCAGCACGCGGCCGTTGTTTCCGAGAGAAGCCGTGCAAGCCTCAACCTGAAGCGTAACGGCGGGATCGTTCATCGTGCCCTGCTTGTCATCCACTTCGACGTTCTTAAGAACCTGCGGATAGAGCTGCACTTCGGCAGCCAGTGCGGAAAGAGGCATCTCGGTATCGATCAATACCATCATGACCATAATCGCGGTCAGAATACCGTCGCCGGTACGCGCGTACTTCCGGAATATGACATGTCCGGAGTTTTCACCGCCGATGACATGGTCGTTCGCCTTCATGTTCTCATAAACATAACGGTCGCCGACCTTCGTCTTTTCGTAATCGATGCCGATGCGGTCAAGCGCCTTATACAGTCCGAAGTTCGACATAATCGTCGTGACGACGGTGTTCGAAGGAAGCTGTCCGATCCGCTTTAAATACTTCGCGCATATATACATGATCTGGTCGCCGTCCACGACGGTGCCGTTCTCATCGACCGCAAGACAGCGGTCCGCGTCTCCGTCAAATGCGAAGCCGACGTCCACACCCTTTTCTTTGACAAACTCACACAGCCCCTCGATGTGCGTGGAACCGCATTTCTCATTGACGTTTATGCCGTTCGGCTCGTTGTTGATGACGAAAGTCTTCGCTCCGAGCGCATCGAATACGGAACGGGCAATCATCCAGGAGCTGCCGTTTGCGCAGTCGAGAGCAACTTTACGGTTCTCAAACGATTTCGTTGCCACGTTGGTCAGATATCCGATGTAACGGTTCCGTCCGCTGTAATAGTCAACGGTGCAGCCGATGTCCGCGCCGGTCGCGAAAGGAATCTCCTCGCAATGACCGTCCAGATAATCTTCCACAAGGTCCTGAACCTCATCTTCCATCTTCTCGCCGTCGCCGTTCATCAGCTTGATGCCGTTGTCGGCGAACGGGTTATGGCTTGCGCTGATCATGATGCCGCAGTCAAAGCCGTCGGTTCTCGTGATGAATGAAACACACGGAGTCGTCGTCACGTGAAGCAGATACGCATCCGAACCGGACGACGTAATGCCTGCCGCAAGAGCATTCTCATACATGTAAGAGGAACGTCTCGTATCCTTTCCGATGACAATCTTGGCGTGATGCTCCTTTCCGTAATACCAGCCCAAGAAGCGGCCGATTTTGAACGCGTGATCCGCCGTCAGAACCGTCCCCGACTTACCGCGGAATCCGTCCGTACCGAAATATCTGCCCATAAAAACCACTCTTCCTTTCCGAAGAAAAATATGATACGTGCCCTGTCGCGCGGGCAGGGCACAAAAGAAACGTATTAACCGTTGTAGCAGTCCTCATCGCAGACGAGGATTACATCGTCATGCAGATTTAAAAACGATGCCGGGCACAAGGTCGTAACCGTTCCCTTAAGCATCCGCATGACCGCATCATGCTTGTTCTTTCCGGTTGCAAGTATAATAATCTTCTTTGCGGAAAGAATGGTGCCCATTCCCATTGTCAGGGCGCGCGTCGGAACATCGGCCGCACTCGCAAAGAATCTTGCGTTCGCATCGATTGTGTCCTCGGTAAGCTTTGTTACATGCGTAACGGGTACCAGCTCGGTGTCCGGTTCATTAAATGCAATATGGCCGTTCCGTCCGATTCCGAGTACCTGAATGTCCGCGCCGCCGAGCGAACGGACATATGCCTCATAGCGGGCCGCCTCAGCTTCTCCGTCGGGAGCGGCTCCGTTCGGAACGTTCGTTTTTGCTTTATCGATATTGACTCGGTCAAAAAGATTTGTATTCATGAAGTAGCGATAACTCTGATCGTTCTCCGGACTGATCGGATAATATTCATCCAGATTCACGGTTGTAACACCCGAAAAATCAATCTCGCCTTTCCGGTTCATCTCAACCAGTTTCGCATACATTCCTTCCGGGGTCGAACCCGTCGCCAGACCGAGAATCGGATTCTTCCTGGACTTCATCACTTCGGCAACGATATAAGCCGACTTTTCGGATACTTCGTCATAGTTTTTGCAGACAATTACTTTCATGTCCATTCTCTCCTGTTCTTCTTCCGCCGGGGCCGTTCTCCGGGCGGAAAATGTACGTTGATATCATATACCAAAAGCGGCATTTTTTCAAGTCAAATCTCCCGGTTCACGGAAAAATCACCGGTCTTTAAGCTTCCTTTCCGCGCCCCCGCCGGACAATCATAAACACCGCGAAAACAAGCGCCGGAACGCCCGCAAGAGCAA
Organism: Lachnospiraceae bacterium; assembly: GCA_017613055.1. The sequence goes on from JAGAES010000133.1 coordinate 37,960, forward strand.
GGATTAAAATCAGGGTCACACGGTTTAGCTTTCCCCCGTTTTTATCCGTTTCGGAAGGCTCCGGGGAAACAACGGGCGACGGCGTTACGGTCGGTGTGTCCGTCGGCACGGGACTCGGCGTAAGAGTCGGCGTCGGAGTTACCGTTACAGGCGGCTTGTCGTCCCGGCGGTTTCCTTTCACCGAACCCGGCTCGACTTCTTCTCCTGCGCTTTCACCTTTTACGATTGCCTGAAGCGTTCCGGTAAGCTTATCCCCGTCGCTCAGATATAACGCCGGGCTCAGGTCCCGGACCACGGCAACCGCTCCGTCCCCTTTCTTCAAAAGCACGCTGTTATATTCGTAACGTACCGTATCCTCGTAAGAAAGCATGTCATATATTGCACAGACGACATCCACGCGGTTTCTTTTTCCTGCGGTAAATGTGACATATAACGTTTCGTCCTCCGGACACGACACGAGAAACTCACCGGAAATCCCGTAAGCGGCCTCAATTGCTGTGTCGCTCACATAGGTTATATTCTTCCCGTCTCCCGTCAGAAGAAGTGTTCCCTCGGAATCGTAAACGGCCGCGTCGGCCGTGCCGTCGAATGCAAGGTATAAGTACCGCGGACTGCAGCGCTCAAAGATACTGCCGTCCCCGATGGAATCCATCCAGGCCATCACGAGCTCGGGCGCATGCGCAAACGCGTAATTCATTGCCGCGCTGTCCTTCGGATTCTCTTTTGCCTTGTCCATGTACTCGTCGGCATATTGCATGACAAGCGTCGAAAGCACGTTGCCCGTCCGCTTTTCCCCGAGCACGGCGCCCCGTATGGTATCCTGCAAAAACATTGTGTAGTTTTGCTGTGACACAATCAGGTCGGAAAGCCGTCTCAGCAGATGATCAAGGAATACGGTCTGCCCGCGGTCCGCGAGATACGTCGAAGTATCCGCATACGCATAAAACTTCGCAAGCATTTCATCGTAATAAAGTTTATAATCCGCACAGTTCTGCGGTGACGGAAACAGAAACGTCCGTCCGTACCGCCGGAATCCCCATTTTCCCGGGGCAACCCTCGGAACGGGGTCGTTCTCATTCACGAACGAGCAGATGTTATCGTAAAGCGTACCGTCTTTGTCCGCATCCGGTTTCTTCGAGGCAAGCGGACACTCAAAACAGAACGCATAGATGCCTTCCGTTTTCACTGTTCCTAGATTTCCTTCCGCCGCGCGCCGGTCGAATTCGGCTGCCGTCAGGTTTACAACCGCTGCTCCTCTTGAGAAGCCGGTCAGCCAGACCGAAACCTTCTTGTCCTGAAGCTCGGTCGCGATATAAGCGGAAATCTCTTTCGAAATCCGCTCGGCAGCAGCAGAGAAACCGTCATGGTCATCACCGGTTCCGAGCGTGAAATTGCTCGCCCACTCCTTTTGATAATTCCCGCCTCTTACCACAAGAAGAAGCACCGCTTCCGTTTCGGAAACTTCCCTTACCGCGTAGGCGTACCCGATTGTATCGGCGCCGGGAACTTCGTAATGAACGGTCTCTTCCGAATACCGGAAACCGAGCTTATCAAAAAACGGAAGCAGAAGAAGCGGTTCGGACTTCTCCCCGATTCCGCCGCCTGCATACGCGAGTTTAAACGAAAGCGCGGCAAGCTCCGTATTCAGTTCGTAGGAAGAACGCTCCCAGTAGGAATCGCGGTACACAAAGGCCGCTTCCTTCTGTTCCGCTTTCTTCTCAATGCCGGACGTCACATAGGTAAACGTCCCTTCGATGTCCTCCGCATAAGCGTGAAAGGACAGAAAAAAGGCGCAGAATACCAGAAGCAACAATCCTGCTCCGATTCGTACCCCGCACCTTTTCTGATTCATTTTCATACTCCGTCACGCTTCATGGAAGCGAACATTTTTTTCTTTCAAAAAACTTCGGATAATCTCCGCGCTCACGCATTCGGTGAGAATCATCGGCTGTCCGTCAACCATACGGGTGACGGAACCGGTAACCATTCCGAGAACCGTCCCGTTCTGATCAAACACCGGCGCCCCGCAATATCCGTCGCCGCGGAAGCCGGACACTTCAAACGTCATAATCCGGTTCTCGTCGTTCTTCGCTATGCGGACGATCATCCCCTGCGCCGGGTAAGGCGTAACCGTATGCGTCCCATTTGTCGTCCATTGAATCTCGTCCTTCTCGCGGGATAATTGGAAATCGTCAAATTCCGTGACCGGATAACCGATTCCCGCTACACTCATCCCGACACGCGGCTTCTTCGCCGCGCCGAGCAGTTCCCCGCATCCCTTGTAGACGCACGCTCCCTGTCCGCTCAGTTTGATCAGGGCCAGATCGTAAAACGTATGCATCTCGATGCCGAGTCTTGCAATCTTTTCATAGCATCCCGGAAAATGATACCGGAGCTGGACTTTGGATTCGCCCTTTGCATAATCGTAACGCCGTTCCATGCGGTTGATCTCAATCCGCATATTGGCTTCCGGCGGAAGCCCGCTCCGTTCCTTTCGGAAGGACTCGTAACGGGAGTTCAGACGGGCCGATTTCATGATTTCCTCGGCAACATGGCGGCTTGTCACCGCTTCTCCCTCACCGTTTACAAAGAACATCGTCGCCGTTCTCGGGATAATGTCATTCGATTTATACATGCGTGAGATCGTCTTAATCGGACGGACAAATCCCAACGCTTTTTCGATCGCATCTGCGAACATGAATACCTCCAAACGGTTCTTAACGCATGATGGCACGCGTCCAGTATTCCTGATTATAGATATCGGTCAGACGGTACAGAATCTTCACGTTGTAATTCTTCAGTTCGACGTCGGATACAGCGATATCGCCCCTGTACTGCATCGGCTCGCCGAGATAATAGCTGTCGTAGTAGGTGCCGTCATAGGTGTAGTAATCACAAAGGAATTCGATCGTGCTGCCGACCTTCAGTTCTTCCACGCCCTTCGCAACCGTTTCGGTCTCGCCGTGAAGATAAACGGGAAGCACGCCGATTACGCTTCCGATTCCGTTCGGATCAAAGCAGAGCTGAATCTCACAGCGCGTTCCGTCCACCATCGCGGGCACGTAGCCGTAATGGTAAACCTTATCGCCGCTGCCTTCGCTGTCGGTATGATAATATGCTACCACCTGGCCGTTAATCGCCACCCAGGTCTTCGAAATATCGGCAACGAGATTGCCGTCATCGTCATAAGTAAACACATCGTCAAGGCCGAGGTCGATATAGCCCTCGCCGTCATCGATGAACATGTTCTTGTCGCAAAGATGCACAAGATCCCAGTTTTCCTCCGTAAGCGTCAGGACGTAGTCGTCACCTTTCTTTGCAAACGAAAGGTCACCGGTCAGCATATGTCCGGATACGTACTCGGCAAGCGCAGCGGAATCCTGTTCCTTCAGGTATTCGGTATTGTCCGGGGAAAGTCCCTCAATGCTCCGTCCGCTTCCGCCAAGGAAGCTTCCGATCAGCGTAGTCAGAAGATCTCCGCCGCCACCGCCGCCGACAAGCGAACTGCCGATATCGAGAAGCGAGCCCATCGGCGAAGAAGATCCGCCTCCGGCAATCTGTCCGGTCGTCTCAAGCGCCGCAAATTCCTTGATACATTTCGCGTATTCGGAGTCCATGCCGATCTGGTTATAAGTGCTGCACGCCTTATCGACGCCCGAAGTCTTCTGATACGGGAAGTAAATCGACACGCCGTAGGCGTTCGTCATGTTGGACGAGGTGTTGTTGTACTTGACCGCGCCCTTCACGGCGTTTGCAAGCGCCGTACCCTCTTTCGTGGACATTCTCTGTGCAAGGTCGACAAGGTCAACCTGATCGATCTTCGTGCTTGTCGCGAATTCTCTCGTGCCCGCACGCGCATCCGAAACCGCATCGTATTCCTTATCCTTCAGCTTCACGCTGACGGACTTTGCGAAATCGGTGAGCTTCGAAGGAACGGTATAGGCAAATTCCGCAAGGTCGATGACGGAAAGCGTCGTCTTCTGCCCGCGGCATTTCGAAGCGCAGGTCGAAACGAAATCGTCCACGATCATCTTTCCGAGTTCGAGTGACGAGGTCGACGGCTTCTTACCGAGTGCCGTCAGCCAGTTCGTGTAATACCAGCCGATACCGGGCTCGGTCTCTTCGGACGCGATCAGGTAATCGGCATAATTGTCAAGCATCAGAGCCGTCTCGGCCGTAGCCATCAGGCAGGCGTCGAATCCGATGATGTCAAATGTGACGCCGCCGGCCTTCAGCGCGCTGTTGATCCCCGCGAGATTCATTGAACCGCTTTTCGTGTTCTTCTCGTCATAGCCGTATCCGCTGACGGATCCGCCGCCGTGATCCCAGAGAATCAGGAAGTAACGGTCTGCTTTATAATTGTTTGCACAGTACTTGATGAAATCCGACAGGTTGGTCGGATCGGTCATCGCCTTCTTGCCGAAATTATCCTCAAGCTTCGTGATGTTACCGGGCGTGACGCGGTAGATCTGGTTCACGTCGGTTCTGATGCCGGTCGTCTTCCACTGTTTGCAGCCGCCGGTACATACGATTATGCGGACATTGTCCCCGAACGAGGCTTTCTTCATCTCGTTCAGGTCATTGGTCGCCATGCCGTACTTCGACTCAAGGTCGGTACCGCACATATAAATCATAATCGTAACGGTATCCGTCCCGTCACCTTTCAAAACCGTACGCTTCGCACGAGCACCCTTCGCAACGGTGTTGTCCACCTTCTGCGTGGGCGCGGGAGAACTGACAACGGTGGTCTGGTCCTCTTCGGTTCCGTCCGAGCCGGTACCGCCGAGCAAACCGCCGAGCAGTCCGCTTAAGTTCCCCTTGCTGAGAAGGAGCACAAGCAGAATCATCAGAATCGAACCGCCGCCGATTGCCGCACGTGTCGGACCGCTTCCGCCGGAACCCGAACCGCCGGACGGACGCGGGCTGTTGCCGGACCCGTAACCCTGTCCCACGGGACCGGTCCCGAGACCGTCTCCCCTCTTATGAACGTCGGCATTCGAACCGGTAACATTTTTCTTCCTTCCGGAAGGTCTGTTATCATTCATAAAGCGAACCTCCTTTATATGAAACAATTCCGTAAAATGACATATCAAACGCGCTCTATTATTATACCACTATTTCTCTATGGCTTCAAGTACCTCTCGACCTTCATTCCTTAGAGAAAAAGAAAGAACCGCAGCGAGGCGGTTCCTTCCCATTCACACTATATTCAAGTCGATTATTTCTTGTTCTTCTGCAGGAACTCCGGAATCTTGATTCCGCCGCTCTGCGTTTCCTTCGGCTCGGGCTTCGCATAAACCGGAGCGCTCTCCGCGGGAGCGGAAACGAATACGGGCTTCGGAGTGGAAACAACCGGGCTCGGAGCGGGTGCCGCTGCCGGAGCGGGTGCTGCTGCGGGCTTCGCAACGGACGAAGTCGTGCGGCTGTTCATGAAACCGAATCCGGTATATCCGGGAGCGGCTGCCGCGGCCTTCTTCTGGGTGTTGCCGCCGTAGTAATTGCTGCGGGACGAAGAGGACTGGCTGCTTCCCTTGCTGTTCTCGTCAAGGCCGGTCGCAATAACCGTGATGCGGCACTGGTCCGGAATCGTCTCATCGTACATTGCGCCGAAGATAATGTTGGCATCCTCGCCGCAGAGTTCCTGAACGTAGGTGGCTGCTTCGTTTACTTCAATCAGGCTGACAGCGCCGGCAATCTGCAGGATAACGTGGCTTGCGCCTTCGATGTTGGTTTCGAGAAGCGGCGAAGTGGTGGCCTGCTTAACAGCTTCCATGCACTTGTCATCGCCGGTGCCGTAACCGATACCGATATGAGCGATGCCCTTGTCCTTCATGACGGTCTGTACATCCGCAAAGTCGAGGTTGATCAATGCGGTATCGTTAATCAGATCGGTGATACCCTGAACACCCTGCTGGAGAACCTCGTCCGCTTTGCGGAGAGCTTCCGGCATCGTGGTGCGGCGGTCAACAATCTCAAGAAGACGGTCATTCGGGATAACAATCAAAGTATCTACATGCTGGCGCAGTCTCTCAATGCCGGAGATTGCGTTCGCCATACGCTGCTTTGCTTCAAAACGGAACGGCTTCGTTACGATACCGACGGTAAGAACGCCGAGTTCCTTCGCAATCTGCGCAACAACGGGAGCAGCACCGGTTCCGGTTCCGCCGCCCATGCCGCAGGTAACGAATACCATATCGGCACCCTTAATCATCTGGGTGAGCTCTTCCTTGCTTTCCTCTGCAGCCTTCTCACCGACATCCGGCTGAGAACCGGCTCCGAGACCCTTCGTCAGCTTTTCGCCGATCTGGATGCAGGTCGGTGCCTTGCAATTCTTCAGATGCTGACGGTCCGTATTCACGCATACGAACTCAACGCACTGGATACCTTCTTCAATCATCCGGTTTACCGCATTGTTGCCGGCACCGCCGACACCGATTACGATAATTCTTGCACCGGCTTCTCTTTCATCACCTTTAATCTCAAGCAAGGGTTTGTCCTCCTTAAAAAATTATATCAAGAAAAAAAGATATGCACAAAAATCTAATACTACTATAGTACGAAAAGTCGTGAGATGCAAGTAGAATTTAAAAAAAACTTGATTTTTCTTGATTTTTTCTACAACAGACTAATTTTCCGGTTTTTATTCTACAGACTGTCTTTCTATGATTGTAGCATTTACATTATCCGTATCATTCTCAACATTTTCCATGTGAAAATGATATTTTACCGATCTTCCGCCGATTTGATCGAGAATTCCGCGTATCATTCCGATCTGAACATCGTAAGTTTCCCTCGTTCCGAGGTCAAAACGGTTGCCGTCACACAGAAGATAAACCTCATTGTCTTCCCCGAAATGGATCTCTTCTGCCGTAATTTCATATTTCTGCAGCTGTCGTACGAGATTCATCACGACGCGGGCCAAATCGCTCCGCTGCGTCTTGAATTCGCGGTACAGGGCGGCCTCGGTATAAGTTAAGCCGGTGATGACCGGCAGTTTTTCCACATTTTCGGTTTTTGACGAAACGATAATGCCGTCGGTGTCGAAATAGAGATAATTGCCCATTTCATAGATACAGCCGATCGGCATCTTCTCATATGCGCGGATTTCGATCTTGCCGTCATCCGTCACATTTACCGTAATTTTCTCAAGATACGGGAGCGGTTCGGTCTTCTTGTACTTGTAATACCACTTGACCAGTATCCAGTAATTCTTGTACCATTTGTCGAGTGTATAATCCCGGATTGCCGCTTCCGAATACCGTCCGCTCATGCCGATGACGGTGACCTTGACGTCCTTCTCGCGGTCGATTTTATAGGTCTTACGGAACCATACAAGGAAAATTACAATCAAAAGAATGACCGAAAGAATTACGGCCGCAATCTTCAGCAGACGGACGGTTCGTTTTTCCAGTTTGATAATCTTTGCCATATCAAAGGACCCCTGTTACTGCTGCTGCGGCAGCTGTAACTGCTGCGGAGCCGCGTCATATTCAATCTGATTCGAGACATTGAGAACCAGTCCGATTTCGAGCATCAGAAACAGAAGCGAGCTTCCGCCGTAGCTGATGAACGGGAGCGGAATTCCGGTCGAAGGGATCGTGTTCGTAACTACCGCGATATTGAGAATCGCCTGAAGCGCAATCTGAACGAATACGCCGACCGCAATCAGAGAACCGAACAGATCGGGCGCGTTCGCCGAAATCTTATAAATCCGCATGAGAAGGATTACGTACATTGCTATCAGGAATAACCCGCCGACAATGCCGAGTTCCTCAACGATACAGGTGAAAATCATATCCGTATGCACTTCCGGAATGTAGCCGAGTTTCTGAATGCTGTTGCCGAGCCCCTTGCCGAACCAGCCGCCGCTGGCAATCGCGTAAAGCCCCTGGAGAACCTGGTAACCGCCGGGCGTGTTCTCAATATCCTTCCACACCTGCACGCGTGCGGCACGGTATCCTGCGAGCTTGATGAAAACAAGACCGAATATGAGCACGGCGAAAAATGCCACGACATAGTACCATGTCTTGCGGCTCGATACGAACGGAACGATGAAAACGATGCCGACCATGATGGCCGCAGTCGTCAGATTTTCCTTCGCAACGAGCAGAATAATCGGTGCCGTGAAGAACAGCACGCGCAGAAATCCGGTTGCGCGGTCGAGCCGTTTCGGCGAAACGAAAACGATGAACGCAACCATCAGAATCAGCATCAGTTTGGATAATTCGGAAGGCTGAAGTTTGAAGAATTTGCCGAGCGTAAACCAGCGGTTGGAACCGTTGGTTCCGTCGCCGCGGAACAGAACGAGAAGCTGGAGCCCCATGCAAAGAATAAAACCGATAATCAAAAGGTTTACCTTAAACTTCTTCGTGCCGAACCGGGCGATATAAAGGTGATAATCGAACTTCGAAACAAGAAGCATCAGGACGAGTCCGCCGGCCGCGTACTTGCCCTGGTTACGGACGAAAAGCGTCGCGTCGTCGTAGTATTTCGTGGCATTGTACGCACTGATGCTGTAGATCATGATGAGGCCGAAAACGATCATAAAAACCACGATGAAAAGAAGCGTGTAATCGAAATACCGCTTCGGCTTTGCACTCTTCTTTTCGTATTCCCGTCCGCCGTCTTCTTTTTTGAACACGTTTTTGATGGAAAAATCTGAAGCCACGTTTTTGCCCTCTGATTCGTTCGTTACAAGGTTTCGGTCAGCTTAATCCGGAAGCGACCTTACCAGTTTCTTAAAGATTTCGCCGCGCTCTTCGTAGTTCTTGAACATGCCCCAGCTTGCGCAGCACGGGGACAGAAGAACCGCTTCTCCGGGGATTGCGTGGTCCGCAGCCGTGCGGACTGCCTCTTCCATCGAATTCACGCGGATAATGTCGTTAAAGCCCATGTTTCTTGCGGTCAGCTCAATCTTCGCCGCCGTCTGTCCCATCAACAGAAGAAGCTTGATTTTCCCGTCGAAGGACTTGATCCACTCTTCATAAGAAGAGCCTTTGTCGTATCCGCCGCCGATCAGAATCGTCGGGCGGTCCATTGCCTTAACGGCCTGGATTGATGCGTCGGGGTTGGTTCCCTTCGAATCATTATAATACATGACGCCGCGCTTGGTTGCGGTGTACTCAATCCGGTGCTCGACCGCAACAAAATTGCGGAGCGCTTCCTGAATCAGATGCATCGGAACGTTCATCGAAATGCCGGCGGCGATTGCAGCCATCGCATTTTCGTAATTGTGCTTTCCGATGATATTCAGTTCATGTACGTCAATGACAACCTGCTCGCTTGTTCCGTCGTTATATACAATCTTGTCGCCGGACAGATACAGTCCGCGTTTTAAAATTCTCGCGCTTGAGAACCAGAACACTTTCGTATGCAGTTTCTTGGATTCCGTGTGAAGTCTTTCATCCTCGTAATTCAGAATGCAGACCTCGCCGGGCGTCTGATTTTTCGCGACATTAAACTTCGCCGCAGTGTAAGCTTCCATCGTATGATGGCGGTTCAGATGGTCCGGAGTGATATTCAAAACCATGCTGACACACGGATGAAATTCGTCAATCGATTCAAGCTGGAAGCTGCTCATCTCCGCGACGGTAACGCTGTCCTCCGTCATCTGTTTCGCAAAATCGGTATATGGAGTTCCGATGTTTCCGACAACGAAAACGTTCTCGAAATAAAGTTTCATGATTTCCCCGGTAAGCGCCGTGGTCGTCGTCTTTCCGTTCGTTCCGGTTACGGCAATCAGCTTGCCCTTCGCAAAGCGGTAAGCAAGTTCCACCTCGCCCCAGATCGGTGTGCCGCGCTCACGGATCCGGTTCAGATAATCAAGGTCCGAAGGAACGCCGGGGCTTATGACAATCAGCTCCGCTTCTTCTTCAAGGCTCTTCGGAAACCCGCCGGTAACAATCTTTCCGGCAAATGTGTCGCCGATCCGGCCGCGTACTTCCTTTACGTCCATCTGCTCGTTGCTGTCATACAGCGTGATGTCCGCACCCTCTTCGGTCAGAAGTTTGCATGCGGAAATACCGCTCTTGCCCGCTCCGATTACGACAATCTTTTTTCCCTTAAGATCCATTTCTTCGCTCCTTTTTTGTGTGCGTTTATTTGTTCTCTTCTTCCTTCTCCTCAACACCTGTTCCGATTTCATCCGTGGGCTCAATATCCACGCCGTAATCGATCTCGCCTTCGGTCGGATATAGTCCGAGATGCGGAAGGATTTCCTGCAAAATTGCGGAAGTCAGCTCGGTTGCCGGACGGCTCGAGTTATAAAGCGTATCGGAATGTACTTCGTCGATAACCACGTAGATGACTACCTGCGGGTTGTCGGCAGGTACGCTTCCGATAAATGATACGATGTATTTGCCTTCGGCACGGATACCCTTCTGTGCGGTACCGGTCTTGCCGCCGACAAGGTAGCCGCGTACTCTTGCGGGCTTTGCGGTACCCTCTTCAACGGTACGGAGGGTAGCCTTCTTGATGAATTCCGACGTGGACTTGGAAACCGTCCGCGCGGATATCGTGTTCTTCGCTTCGTAAACGGTAGCGCCGTTTGCGTTGATAATCTTCTTGACTACGTGCGGCGTGTAGTAATAGCCGCCGTTTACGATGGAGCTGTACGCCGCAGCCATCTGAATCATCGTGATGTTAAAGCCCTGGCCGAAGCTGCTGGTCGCAAGCTCTACTTCGTTCAGGTTCTGAACGTCGATCAGAATGCCGCTTTCCTCGGCGGGAAGGTCGATTCCGGTCTTGTAGCCGAAGCCGAAACGGTCCTGGTAGGAACGAAACGTCGTTCTGCCGAGCTTTCCTGCGATATCAATCATCGCCATGTTACAGGAACGCATCAGAGATTCCTGAAGCGTTACGGTTTCGTGTCTTGCGTTACAGTGAATCTTGAAGTTGTCAAGTTCCGCAAGTCCGCCGCACCAATAGGTGCTGCTTTCATCGGCGACGCCCTCTTCGAGCGCGGCGGCAACGGTGATGCACTTAAATGTGGAACCGGGCTCAAACGTATAAAGCATGCAGAAGTTCCGCCACATCCTGTCGCGGGCGTCGTTCTTTGCGCGTTCGTCGTCGGCGATTTCTAACAGTTCGTCGCTCGTTAAGTATCCGCTTAAGCTGAACGGGTCATTGAGATCGAAACCTTCGTTACTTGCCATCGCGTAAATCTCGCCGTTATTCGGGTTCATGACGATGACGCCGATGTTCTCGCAGCCCATCTCTTCGTTGAACTTTTTGATATTCTTTTCGACGGAAGTCTGTACCGCGATATCGATGGTCGAGATAACCGTATCGCCGTCTTCCGCCGGCCACGTCTTCTTAATCAGGTTCAGTTCGTTGTCGTAGTAGCCGCTCTCGCGTCCGGGCTTGCCGGTCAGGTAGCTGTTGTACTGGTATTCAATTCCGGTTCCCATCGACTGGTCGCTGTTCACAAAGCCGATCACATGCGACGCAAGGCTTCCGTACGGATAGACGCGCGTGAACACGGTCTCGAACCAGACGCCTTTTACCATCTTATGATCCGCTTCCTGAAGTTCCTTAAAGCGGCTGACTTCCTCGTAAGGCCGCCCCTTCAGGAGAATGATGTACTTGCTGTCCGCCTTTTCTTCAAGAAGTTTGCGGAGGTCTGCGGCATTCAGTTCAAACGCCTTGGTAATTGCCTTGATTGTCGGCTCAACGTACATTCCGTTGTTGGCGTTTACGACGCTCGGATCAAGGATTACGTTATAGGTTACAACGTTCTTCGCGAGCACCGAACCGTTTCGGTCCGTGATGCGCCCGCGCTCGTACGGGATATTCGTGTTGATGTAACTCTGATGGCTTAATACGGCATTCGTGTAGTCGACGCCGTGCTTCTGACGGAGGAATACAACGCGCACAAAAAGCAGAAAAAACAGAATCAAAACAGCACAAAATACAAGCAGGAATCTTGCTTGCATTTTGCGCGTAAAAATCTTCTTTCGTTTTTTGTTTCCGTTTCTTACGGTTCTTTGGGAACTGTTCATGCCGGTCGCGTCCTTTCGGGATTATCTGAGAAGACGGCGGAGCACCTGTGTAACGGTGTCCACGGTGCCCTCTTCTGCGGCATCGGGAATGTCGTCGTACTGACGGACATATCCGTCACCGGCGCTGACGAATTCGATTACCTGGTTGTTGTTCGGATATACCATTCCGAGCTTTCCGACCGCAATCTGATATACCTCATTGAGGTTGATGTCGTCGGCGATGTCAAACAGCAGCGAGTCGTTCTCGCCCTTTACGGTCTCGTATTCCTTGGTCAGGTTGACAATATTCTTGTTAAGTTCCGTAACTTCCGCACGTACCTTCAGGTAGCGGATTGCGAATACCAGAACAACGGCAAGCGAAATACCGAACAGGCTCATGCTGAAGAAATCCATCGTGCGGCGGAAACCGACCAGAGGTCTCCGGTCGACCTGACGTCTCGGCTGTCTCTCCTGTTCTCTTTCCTTCTTCGGTGCCTGCTCCGGCTGATAAGCGGGCTTACGGACGGTATTGCCGTCCACGTAAGCCTGACGGGTAAGCTTCTTGTTGTAAGTCTTTTCGTTCATTTCCTTGTAAGCTGCCATGGCGGCAATCTCCTTTTCAGTATTTTTCAAAGATGCGCAGTTTCGCGCTTTTTGATCTCGGGTTTTCGTTCTGTTCCTCTTCGGTCGGAACAATCGGTTTGCCGGTTATCACTCTTCCGAGCGGTTTCTTTCCGCACACGCATACCGGAAGATTCGGCGGACAGGTGCACGGGTTCTCGGTGTTTTTGAATGCTGTCTTGACAATCCGGTCTTCGAGGGAATGGAACGTAATGACGCAAAATCTCCCCCCCGGAGCGAGCCGGTCAATCATTCCGGAAAGCGATTCCGAAAGGACATTCAGTTCGCGGTTCAGTTCAATCCGGATTGCCTGGAAGGTTCTCTTCGCGGGATGCCCTCCGGTTGCGCGGATCTTCGCGGGAATGGATTCCTTAATAATCTCGGAAAGTTCCGCCGTTGTCCGGATCGGTTGCTCGCTTCTTCTTATGACAATGTGCTTTGCGATGTTCTTGGCAAAGCGGTCTTCTCCGTAGTCACGGATAATCCGGTACAGTTCCTGCTCGCTGTATCCGTTCACGATGTCCGCGGCCGTCTCCTCCATCCGGTCATCCATCCGCATGTCAAGCGGCGCGTCTGCCATGTAGGAAAAGCCGCGTTCGGCAGTATCCAGCTGATAGGAGGAAACGCCGAGGTCCAAAAGAATTCCGTTTACCTTTTCAATTCCGAGGCTGTCAAGCTCGGAAATCATGTTCTCGTAATTGTTCCTTATAATCGTTACCCGGTCTTTATACGGGGCGAGCCGTTCGGTCGCCGCTTCGATTGCGGCGCCGTCCTGATCGAATCCGATCAGCCGTCCGGTCGTAAGCCGCTTCGCGATTTCAAACGAGTGTCCGGCTCCGCCGAGCGTTCCGTCCGCGTAAATCCCTTCAGGGATAATCCGAAGGCCTTCGATTGTTTCGTCAAGCATTACGGAGCGATGTTTGAATTCCGCCATGCGCTTCTCCTTTTCGTATCCTAGAAATGGATTCCGTAACCGGTCAGCGACTCCACAATCTCGTCAACGGATTCGTAACTGTCAAGAGCTTCGAAGCGATCCTTGCTCCACATTTCAACCTTGTCAATCATGCCGACCAGAACGACATCCTTGTCGATTCCGGCCTGCTCGCGGAGACTCGCCGGCACCAGCGTTCTGCCCTGTTTGTCAATATCGCAGGTCGCGGCATTCGCCATGAAATAACGCTTTGCGCGACGCTGGTCTTTCGTTCCCGGAAGTGTTTCCAGCTGATTCGTGAACTTCTCCCACCCGTTGTCGGAGAAAAGATACAGGCAACCGTCCAGACCAAGGGTTGCAACGAAAGAATCCCCCAGCTCCTCACGGAACTTGGAGGGGACAATCACGCGACCCTTCGCGTCGATGCTGTGATCGAATTTTCCGGCCAGTTTGTTCATCTGCTCTCCACTTTGCATCATTTTTATGGATTTTTACTCCATTTTGCTCCACAACTCTAATATACAGTCTCCTTTTTCAAAATGCAAGTACTTTTTTTACATTTTCTTCATATTTTGTTCGATTTTATCCGGGGACAATAAAAAAAAGGCCGCCGCTTAAAGCGACAGCCTTTGCTGATACGAAAAATGATACGGTTATTTGACTTCGGTTTCGGCCTTCTGCTCCGCCGTTTTCTTCGACTTAAGGAACAGAATTCCGTACACCGCCGCGCCGAGAATGACCAAAACGGCGCTTAAGAGCTGCGAAACCGGAATGCGGGTGTTAAACAGAAACAGCTGGTCGGTCCGGAGTCCTTCGATCCAGAAGCGGCCGAGGCCGTAACCGATCAGATAAAGTAAGCAGATTTCCCCGTTGAATTTCTTATGTTTCGTGTAAAGCACAAGAAATATAAGAAGCGCAAGGTTCCACAGTGCCTCGTAAAGAAACGTCGGATGTACCTGAATGTAAGTTGCGGTCTCCGTCACAATTGCGTGATTGCGGATTTCCATTACATTTTCCAGTGCTTTTTCTTTCCCGGCGAACAGGTTGTTGACATGCTCGATGCTGTCCGTCGGCGAGAAATAAGACGCCGTGTCCCTTACATCGACCTGCATCGCGAACAGGCCGTCGGTGTAGGTGCCGAAGCACTCGCGGTTAAAGAAGTTACCCCACCGCCCGATTATCTGTCCGGTCAGAAGTCCGATAATTGCCGTGTCCGTGAAAAGACCGACGTTAATCTTCTTGATTCTGGCGAATACAACCGCGGTCGTAATGCCTCCGATTACGCCTCCGTAGATGGCAAGCCCGCCGCTTCGGATATCGAAGACGGAAACCGGATTGCCGGAGAACGCTTTCCAGTTGAATACGACATAATAAATCCGCGCGCAGATTACACTGACGATAATCGCAATAATCGTGAAGTCGAGATACATCTCGCTGTTCTGTCCGGTTCTCTTCGCGTTCCACTCTACAATCAGATAGCCGAGAATCATTCCGAGTCCGATGCAGACGCCGTACAGGGCAATCCGAAGCCCGAAGACGGAGAACCCGTCGCGGACATTCTTAAAGTAGAGCCCGAGATGCGGAAAGTTTATATCCGTAAAACCGAAAATCAACCTTAGCATACAATAACCCCTTTACACGTTGAAGCGGAACAGAATGACGTCTCCGTCCTTCACAACATATTCTTTGCCTTCGGAACGGACCAGGCCTTTTTCCTTCGCCTGGAGCATGCCGCCGCAACTCACGAGATCGTCATAGGCGACAACCTCGGCACGGATAAACCCGCGTTCAAAATCGGTATGGATCTTGCCGGCCGCCTGCGGCGCCTTCATGCCCTTCGTGATCGTCCAGGCACGCGTCTCGTCCGGTCCGGTAGTAAGGAAACTGATCAGCCCGAGCAGATGATAGCTTGCCCGGATCAGTTTCTCAAGGCCGGCCTCCTCAAGCCCCATCTCCGTCAGGAATTCCTTGCGCTCGTCTTCCTCAAGCTCGGAAATCTCCTCTTCGAGTCTTGCAGATATTACGAATACCTCCGAGCCTTCCTCCGCGGCGAAAGCGCGAACCTTCTTTACGAATTCGTTGCTTGCTCCGTCGTCCGCGATGTCGTCATCGCTCACATTTGCCGCATAGATGACCGGCTTACGGGTGAGGAACGAATAGCCGCGAAGCCAGCCGAGCTCGTCCTCGTCGTCGGTCTCATATGCGGATGCCTTCTTGCCGGACTCGAGAAGCTCCTTCAGTTTCTTGAGCATCTCGTACTCTTTCGCCTGCGTCTTATCGTAGCTTGCGCTCTTCGATACGCGCGCAATCCGGCGTTCCACGGTCTCAAGGTCTGCAAAAATCAATTCGAGATTGATTGTCTCAATGTCGCGAATCGGGTCAACCGAGCCGTCCACATGAATGATATTCGAATCTTCGAAGCAGCGTACCACATGCACAATCGCATCGGTCTCGCGGATGTGCGAAAGGAACTGGTTTCCGAGGCCCTCTCCTTTCGACGCGCCCTTCACGAGGCCCGCAATATCGACAAATTCGACGACGGCAGGGATGGTCCGCTTCGACTGATACATGTTCGTAAGAACACTAAGCCGCTCATCCGGCACGGTAACGACGCCGACGTTCGGGTCGATTGTGCAGAACGGATAGTTTGCGGACTCCGCTCCCGCTTTCGTAAGCGAATTGAAAAGGGTGCTCTTCCCGACGTTGGGAAGCCCGACGATACCTAACTTCATATTGTTTTTCTGTCTCCTTATCGGTTCGAAACGTTAATCGCGTTCCGGATTTAATAACTTTTGAAAGGCTTTCACATTGGACGTGACGTCTCCGCGGAACACGGCGCTTCCGGCGACGATCGTGTCGGCGCCCGCCTCAAGCACTTCCGAGACGTTTTGAAGCGTAATGCCGCCGTCCACCTCAAGAAGCGGCTTTCTGCTGCTTTTATCAATCAATGCGCGAAGTTCCTTAAGGCGGTCCATGGTCCCGGGAATAAACAGCTGTCCGCCGAAGCCGGGCTCTACGGACATCATCAGAATCAGGTCGACCTTTTCGACATAATCCTTAAGCACCGATACCGGCGTTGCGGGCTTGATCGTGATGCCGACTTTCTTTCCGGTCTTCCGGACGGCTTCAAGCGTAGCCGGAAGGTCTTCACATGCTTCGTAATGTACATTAATCAGATCCGCGCCCGCGTCGGCGAATGCCTGCACATAGCGGACCGGCTCGTGAACCATCAGATGCACGTCAAGAAACAGGTCTGTCTTCTTCCGGATGCTCTCAAGCACCGGAACGCCGAAGCTGATGCTCGGGACGAACAGCCCGTCCATCACGTCGAAATGCAGAAACTCCGCGCCGCCTTCCTTAACCGCGGCAATCTGCTCGCCGAGAATGTTAAAATCCGCCGCCAGAATGGACGGGGACAATCGATTGATGCGTTTCTTCTTCATTGCTACCACTTTCTTTTCGCAGCCAGATCCTCATAGAGAAGCTCATAGTTTTCATAGCGTTCCCGCGCAATCTTTCCGTCCTCCACCGCCTTCTTGACGGCGCAGTCCGGTTCTTTTCTGTGCACGCAGTCCGGGAAACGGCACTGTCCCTCGTACGGGGCAAACTCCGGATACATCGACCTTAACTCGTCCGCCCCGATATCCGGCAGAAACAGTGAACTGAACCCGGGCGTGTCGCACAGGTACGTATCGGTCGTGACATAATTCAGTTGCGAATGTCTGGTTGTATTCTTTCCGCGCCCGATCCGTTCGCTCAAGCCGCCGGTTTCCATGGCGGCCTCGGGCTGCGCAAAATTCATAATCGTCGATTTGCCGACGCCGGACGGCCCGGCAAGCACGGTCGTCTTACCCAGAAGCTCCCGATATACGGCATCCATCGTTTCCGGATTGTTCGCCTGAACGAACAGCACCTTCGACCCGCTTCCGCGGTAAATGCCACGCAGCTTCTCCGTATCGCCCTCTCCGGCCCGGTCGGTCTTATTAAAACATATGACGACCGGCAGGTTCTCGCGCTGCATCAGAAGCAAGAACCGATCGAGCAGATTCAGGTGCGGCTCGGGGTCTCTTACCGCGAAGACAACCATCGCCTGGTCGACATTGGCAACCGCCGGACGGATTAACGAATTCCGTCTGGGAAGCACCGAAGTCAGGTTTCCTTCCCGCTTCTCTTCGGAAAGGACACTGAGCTTCACGTTGTCGCCGATCAGCGGACGAATGCCGTTATAACGAAGAATTCCCTTGGCCCGGCACAAAACCGGACCAAGGTCCTCCACATAAACTTCATAGAGTCCTCCGACTCCTTTTACGATTTTTCCGGTGCGTTCCGTCATACGCCGCCGTTTCCGTCCGCATCCTCGGACGGCGTGGGTGTCGGCGAGTCGGTCGGCGTCGGGATCGGGGTATCGGTCGGTGTCGGGATCGGGGTATCGGTCGGTGTCGGCGTCGGCTCCGGTCCCTTGCTGATGAACAGCGTTACCGTAGCACCTTTTTTGACATCGGTCGTGGAGTTCGGGCTCTGTTTGAATACCGTTCCCGCGGCCGCATCGTTATATTCTTCTATAATATCGGTACGAAGTCCCGCATCCTGAATAGCCTTCTCGGCGGCGGCTCTCGTAGATCCGATAACCTCCGGCACGGAAACCAGTTCGGGACCGGCACTGTAATAAACGTTGATCATCGTATCCTTCTCGACAACCGAACCCTCCGCGGGCTCCGTGTAGAGAACGATTCCGACGTCCTTATCGTTATTCACCGAAATCAGATTGCAGTGATCCTTTCCGAGAATCCGCTGCGCGTCTTCGTAAGTCTTCCCTTTGACGCTCGGAATCGTATAGGTACCTTTTCCGATACTGATATATAAAACAACCGAGTCGCCTGCTGCCAGTTCGGCGCCTTCCTGCGGCACCTGGCTTACGACGGTTCCTGCGGGATAATTGCTCGAGCTGTTCTCCTCGGGCGTCATGATATTCAGCTCAAGCCCGAGCGCAAGCAGCTTCACCTTCGCCTGCGTCTGATCCTGTCCGACGAGGTTCGGCATAAGCTCCGTATGCGCCGCCTCGGTGGGCGTAGGCGTAAACGTGACCTTCTTCTGCGGATTCAGCGTATTGCCTTTGTTATCCTGATTGAAGATTCCGGTCGTCTTATTGACAATCATAATGACGATAAATGCCACGGCAACCATCAGAAGGATGCTGCTGATCAGCCCGACCTTCTCCCAGATATTGCCGACATCGTCAATGTCTTCGATATCGTTGTCGTCTCTGCGGCGCTTCATCGGCGCGGCTGCCGCTCTCGGATCTTCATCCTCATCGTCTTCGCCGTCGTCCTCATCGAAGAAGTTGCCCGTCGCGCGGACAACGCTTCCGGCCTTCGCACCGTTCTTAATCTGCTTCAGTTCGTCATCGGAAAGCTGTTTCGTAGGCGAATTGGATACCGACGAGGACGCAGTCGTAACGAACTCTCCGTCCGGCTTCGTAATGGACAGCTTAAGGTCCGCAATCAGTTCCGCAGCGGAAGCATACCGGCGTTCCGGCTTCTTGCTCATGCATTTGCGGATAATCTTCTCGACTGCCGGCGTAATATTCGGATTCAGTTCGGAAAGGGACGGTGCAACGCCGTTGATGTGCGCAAGCGCAACCGCCACGTTGCTGTCGCCGACGAAAGGAACGCGTCCCGAAAGCATTTCATACATCGTAATGCCGAGCGAATAGATATCACTCCGCTCATCGACATAACCGCCTCTTGCCTGCTCGGGAGAGAGGTAATGAACGGAACCGACCGCATTCTCGCGGATCGTATTGCTTGTCGTCGCCTTGGCGATACCGAAGTCGGCAACCTTTACCTTGCCGGCAAGCGAAAGAATGATGTTCTGCGGCTTGATGTCGCGGTGGATAACGTGCTTCGTGTGCGCGGCTTCGAGTCCCTGAGCAATCTGAATTGCGATGCCGACCGCTTCTTTAATGTCAAGCTGACCCTTCTTCTCGATGTAACGCTTCAGGGTGATTCCTTCCACGAGTTCCATTACGATGTAATGAAGATCGCCCTCGTCGCCGACGTCATAAACGCTCACGATGTTCGGATGCGTCAGACCCGCACAGGATTCCGCCTCTCTGCGGAAATTTGCGACAAATGTATTGTCACTGCTGTATTCCGGTTTCAGAAACTTGATAGCGACCATACGATTCAGCCGGTGGCATTTGGCTTTATAAACATCGGCCATGCCGCCGGAACCGATTTTCTCGATGATCTCGTACCGATCGCCGATTAACATTCCCGGTTTGATTATCATGCTGTCTCTTCCTTTCGTTCAAAAGACTCTGTCAGACTTTCATCAGGATAACCGTGATGTTATCCTTCCCCCCGTTTTCGTTCGCCATAAATACCATCTTGTCGGTAATGTCCGCGACATCCTCGTATTCACTGACCAGCTTCAGAAGTTCGCCTTCCTCCACCATTTCCCATAAGCCGTCCGAGCAAAGCAGAATGTAATCCCCCCTGCTCACTTTAATTTTATAAAAATCCGGATTCACGACGGACCGCGTGCTGAGTGCACGGAGCACGACGTTCTTCTGCGGATGGAACCGCGCCTCATCCTTTTTGAGTTCGCCGTTTCTGACCATTTCCGCGACCAGTGAGTGGTCCTGCGTAATCTGGTGAATGGTATCGTTTACAATATAGAGCCGGCTGTCGCCGATATTCGCAATCAGAAGGTATCCGTCCGAAAGCAGCGTCGCCATGACAAATGTGGTGCCCATGCCGTCATATTCGCGCTGGCTCTTCGCTTTCGCGATCAGCTCTTCGTTGGTCGTCTTAAGCGCCGCCTCAATCGCGGAAATCGGAGTCCGTTCCTTGCTCTCGCGGATTAATGCCACGAAACGCTCTACCGAAAAGCGCGACGCGAAATCGCCGGCATTGTGCCCGCCCATTCCGTCCGCGACAATATACAGGTTCGGAAGCATTCCGACCGGTTCGTCCGAGCTGAAATAGTAGTCCTGGTTTGTGCTTCGCTTGTTTCCGACGTTGGTAACGGCTACAGCTTTCATCTAACTCCCGCCTCCTGACGTTTGGCATTTTCTTCATAGCTCCTGCGTAACTGACCGCAGGCGGCATTGATATCGGAGCCCATTTCCCTTCTTATAGTAACATTTATGCCGGCTTTTTCAAGTAAATTCTGAAAACTTAATACATTTGTCATATTCGGACGCTCGTATTCACGCTCCGAAACGGGGTTCACCGGAATCAGATTTACGTGGCAGTTCCGCCCCCTGAGAAGCGCCGAGAGTTCCTTTGCCTGCGCAGGCGAATCGTTCACGCCGCGCATCAGACTGTACTCAAATGTCATGCGTCTTCCGGTCTTCCCGATGAAGTAATCGGCAGCTTCCATCAGTTCTCGGATCGTGTACTTCTTCGCTACCGGCATGATCTTCCGGCGAAGTTCATCATTCGGTGCATGAAGCGAGATTGCGGGCGTGATGCCGAGATCAAGGTCGGCCAGCTTCTTAAGCCGTTCCGCAAGCCCGCAGGTCGAAACCGTGATGTTCCGACGGCTTATGTGAAGGCCGTCCTCGGAGCTCAGAACCGTGATGAAGCGGACCAGATTGTCAAAGTTATCAAGCGGCTCTCCGGTCCCCATTACAACGACGTTTGAAACGCGTTCGCCGGTATCCAGTTCAATCGCATAAACCTGATCGAGCATTTCGGCTGCCGTCAGGTTCCGCACAAGCCCGCCGAGCGTCGAAGCACAGAACGAACATCCCATCCGGCATCCGACCTGCGACGAAATGCATACCGAATTGCCGTGGTGGTACTGCATCCACACGCTTTCGATCACGTTTCCGTCCGAAAGCGCGAAGAGATACTTTCTCGTGCCGTCCTGCTCCGATTGAAGCATGACCTGTTTTTTAAGCGCCGTATAATCAAACTCCTCCGAAAGCTTCTTTCGGAATGCTTCCGAAAGATTCGTCATCTCCGAAACGGAACGCGCGAGCTTCTTATGCATCCAGTCATACATCTGGCCGGCTCGGAAGCGCTTTTCTCCGAACACCGTCACAGCGGCTTCGAGTTCCTCTTTTGTCAGGTTCTTAAGATCGGTTCGTTCCATCTATTCTTCTTTCCGAAACAGTGCCATATAGAAGCCGTCGGTTCCGTCCTGCGGAAACAGCTGCAGGCTTCCGTTCTGATATCGCTTAAGAAATCCGTCCGGCAGTTTCTTCGAAAAATCGGACGGCCTAAGCCCGAGTGTTTCGAGATAATCACGGTTCTGATTGTTCTCCTCTTTCGTAACCGTGCAGGTTGAGTAACAGAGGTACCCGCCCTTTTTCACATAGCGGACGGCGTTTTTAAGAATCTCTTTCTGCAGTTTCGAAAGCGCATGGATATCCGAAACAGCGGTTTTATACTTGATATCCGGCTTTCTTCCGATTACGCCGAGACCGGAGCACGGAAGGTCCGCAATGACAACGTCGTACTGCCCTTCGGACGCTTCGTCGTAAACCGAAGCGTCGCGCGCTTCGCACGTAATATTCGTAAGGCCGAGCCGCTTGGCATGCTCCCGGATGCGGTCACATTTGCCGGAAGAAATATCTCTTGAAAGAACGCTTCCGCCGCCGAGGGCAGTCAGCTCATCGGCAATGTGGATTGTCTTGCCGCCGGGCGCCGCGCAGAGGTCGAGCAC